>CAVVHY010000001.1:0-50709 GCA_963748135.1 uncultured Gammaproteobacteria bacterium
CGACAATAACGCAAAGAAAAATTAAGGCTAGCTGCATTAAAAAAAGAACGCGAACGATTACAACAGATGCAACAAGAAAAAGAAAGAAAAGATCGCCAGGAAGAGGCGCGCAAAGCAAAGGCTGCTGAAGAGGCAGAACAACGTCGAAAAGAAGCCTTACAAGCAGAAAAAATTGCTACTGAAAAGCAAGCACGTATTAATGAAGGTGTCCAAAAATATAAGGCACTGATTATACAAGCGATATCACAGCAATGGATTTTACCGGCCAATGTAAATTCACAACTAAGCTGTGAATTTAGGATTAGGTTAGCACCCGATGGAACTGTGGTTTTAGCACAACTCACAAGAAGCAGCGGTGATTCGGTTTTAGATCGATCAGCTGAAACAGCAATCAATAAAGCATCTCCCTTACCCGTTCCACAAGAAAGAGAGCTATTTGATCTGTTTCGTGATATTCAACTAACTGTCCGACCAGAACAAGCAAGAGGTTAATATGCGTAGTTTTATAGTTGGTATATTATTTGTTTTTTCAACAATTGTTTGTGCGCTTAATTTAGAGCTCACTCAAGGTGTCAGTTCAGCAATGCCTATTGGGGTTGAAACATTTACAGGTGAGGAGCCTGCACTATTGATAAGTGATATTGTTAAGCATGACTTATCAAACGCTGGTTTATTCAAGGTTATAACTGCTCGTGCTGCCAAAGGTCAAAATATTTCTCTACCCAGTTGGCGGCAACTTGGGGCTGATACAGTACTTACTGGTGAGGTAAAAAAACAAGAAAATGGCCAGCTACTGGTTAGATTCGAGTTAATTGACACGGTAACCAAGGGAAAGATGTTATTGGCTGAACAGTATAATATCAACCCCGGTCAAGCCAGAGCCTTTGCTCATTTCATTAGTGATAAGGTTTATCAAAAGTTAACTGGAGAAAAGGGCATCTTTTCTACTAAAATAGCTTATGTGTTAGTTAATCATAATGCAGCTAAAACCCAATATAAACTGGAGGTAGCTGATATTGATGGTAAAAATGCTCAGACACTTTTACAATCATCTGAGCCAATCATGTCACCAGCATGGTCACATGACGGAAAAAAAATAGCCTATGTCAGTTTTGAACAAAATAAGTCGCAAATATATCTAATTGACCTAGCCACCGGGCGGCGACGATTAATTACAGATTTTCCGGGAATTAATGGTGCGCCTACTTTCTCACCAGATGGCCATCATCTAGCTGTAGTATTATCTAAATCAGGCTCTCCGAAGTTATATCAAATAGATTTAAGAAATGGTGATTTGACCCAACTGACACATGGTTCTTCTATTGATACAGAACCAGCTTATTCTCCTGATGGAAAAATATTGATTTTCACTTCCAATAGAGGAGGAGGGCCACAGATATATCAATTAAATTTAGCTACAAGAAAGGTTAGTCGGTTGACTTTTTCTGGAAAATACAATGCCCGAGCTTCTTTCACACCTGATAAAAAGCACATTGTTATGCTAAGGCGTCAAAAAAATAAATATAATATTGCCAAGCAAGATTTGACAAGCAATGGCAATCATATATTAACCTATGCCTTTCGAGATGAGTCGCCGACCATTTCACCAAATGGACGTTGATTCTTTATGCTACCCAAGATGGTGTGCATGGCGTTTTAGCAATGGTATCGATAGATGGACGCATACGCTCACTTCTACCCTCTGGTGAAGGTGACGTGCAAGAGCCTGCGTGGTCTCCTTATTTATCATAATTTAATATAGGAATAATAAATGTATTTCAGGTTATTTACTGTTATTTGGCTTGTTGTAGGACAGGCATATGCCTGGAATAATATGGGACACCGCCTTGTAGCTCAAATTGCCATTGACCAATTATCAAAAGGGTATGTAAAAAAATTATCACACTTAAATCACGAAATGGATGTGGTATACCAACCAAGAAAACTAGTTAATTCCGCTACCTGGTTGGATGATATAAGATTTTATGATAATCAATGGTATACTACTTATCATTATCAAGATAAGTATTTTTCAGTTGATGGAAGCCCTTTCCCAGATAAAAACGAAGGGCAGGCGAGTTGGGCAATACAAACTTCAATTAATGGCTTAGAAGATAAAAAAACAATAGCATATAATAAAGCGATGTCATTAAGAATCCTCTTACATGTGATTGGTGATATCCATCAGCCCCTGCATACATTGTCCAATGTTTCTAAAACTAATCCTCAAGGTGATTCAGGTGGCAATCTTTATCGTTTAGATAACAATCCTATAGGACAATCATTACATAAATATTGGGATAATGGCGGCGGTTTTTTAATGCGCGACCATCCCATTCACTATCGGGAAATTATTGAAGTTGCACATCAGATAGAGCATAAGTATCCGTGTCAGTCTTTGCCTGTTGGCAAGATAGATTTTCATAGTTGGATACAAGAATCTAGAAAAATTGCTATTGAGCAAGCTTATGGACCCCTTAAGGGTAGCTCACATATTCCGGAAGGCTATAAAGGAAATGTTCAAAGGATAAGCCAATATCGAATCGCACTTGCAGGCTGCCGTTTGGCAAAAGTTCTTAAACATGTAAAGATTGCCTATAATAGCACTGCGTCATAATTCTACATATATAAAGAAGACCATTGATAATTAACCCAATCATGTATAGAGCATGTTGTGTAGTTATTTATGAAGTTAAGAATGAGGTCTGGTTAACCCGGCTGCACTAAGCAGCCGGCCATCTATAAAGTTTATCTCAGATTAGAGAACAGTTGGCTGTAACATCGTGTAATCCCAGATTGGTCATTCTGACTTTAGTGCCTGAAGGGGCAACGATGTATAGATTATCATTGTCGCGTACTGTTAGTACAATTTGTTCACCAGTATTAAGGTTATTAGAATTCAACACACCGCTGCCTGATAACATTTTTGCAAGAATATCATTGCTCTTGTCCGTAGCTTTAATTTTGCATTTAGCTTTAATCTGAAAGAAGAAGTTATTGGCAAGTTCCTGAGGTTCATTAGGTTTGAATACATAACCCAACCCATAACCAAAGGATAACTCTTGAGCATAAGCTATTACCGTTCCTGTGATTAATACGGTTGATATAAGAAGTTTTGTAAGTATTTGCTTTACCATATTGATTCTCCTACGGGTTATAAACGCGTCAAGATACTATTTATTTGTCTCTATGGCAAATCAAAAGACAAAAGGTATTACCTAACTCACTGAAATATATATATTTGTATTTATTAATAACGTTTTGTGAATTGGTAATACTAACAGTATAAAGTAAGTTGCTTTAAATACCTAATAATATTAAATTTCTAGAATTTCTAAGTCTGCTTTCTTTACCATTTAATTCGTTGATAGTTCAGTATAAAGTTCATCCTTTCTTTCATTACTTGTTTAGATGATTGTTCAGTTCTTCTGTCGTTTTGATTCTATAGATCACTTTAACGAAAATGTGGGATTAAAAGGACTTTAAAAAATACACAATAGTATTATTCAATGAATCCAGGTCTGTTGTCTTTGGCTTAAATCGATTGAACAGTTCCTTTGTAAATTGATGGGATAGGCAGTTTACTTTTTCATTGTATTCAATGAAATCAAGTCAACCTCTATTGATTTAAATTTTGTTAAATCAAACCCTGGGTTTGTACATAGGTCAACAAGCCTATCTAATGATTCTACATTAGCAACCATACAGGTATACAAACCAAGTTTTTTTCAAAATGGTTATTTGTAGAAAAGCCAAGATAATTATACAACCGGCAAGTAACAATGGAAGCGCACAAAAAACCATTAATCTGGCTGCTAAAGTCGCCGCAAATTTTAAATAACCTGTAGTGAGTATTAAGGCAACTTATGATTATGTTAAAGATGATTTAGAACAGGCGTACAAACCCGAAAAAACCTCGAGTAGCAAGGGTAAGTTCGCCGAGTTTATGGCAATTACTCATGAGAGCATCACAAAAGATGATGTAATGGATGATGAACAAAGCCATCGCCCGCACTGATAAATGAAGGCTGGTACTTTTATACAAGGAAATCATCCGTAATTATTTGCAATTCATTTTCAGCATGTTTTCAAAAGAATAGCATGAGCTTAATATTTTGAGTGATCACGAGTATATCTCAGATAGGTGGGCTATTTTGTAAAATAACGACAAAAATCCCGGCTATTGCACCTGCAACATGCCCCTCCCAGGATACACCCTTTTTCATAGGAAAAAGTCCAAAAAAGATACCTGCAAAATAATATAAAACAATAAGGGCTACAATGATGGTTGTTATTGATGGGTTTTGGTAGCTATCAGCTAAGAGATACATCCAATATCCAGTGATCAAGCCGCTGGCACCAATATGTATACCACGTTTGCCAATAACCCATGTAATAATGCCACTAACAATGATAATGAAAATACTAATATAATAAAATAGTGGAATACCTTGAATCATAATAAAGTTGGCTAATACTAAAAACGGAATTGTATTGAAAAATAGATGATTAAAGTCAGCATGAATAAATGGGGCAAAGAAGATGCCTGGCAAACCGTAAAGCTTTCGAGGAAAGATGCCCAGTATAAATAAACGGTTATTAAGAATTTGGTTTAGTAAAAAAACTATCCAGAAAATAAGCGTGACAGAAAACAACAGCGATAAATGGCTTTGCGTCTGGCTTACTAATTGTGCAAAACTTTGTTGTAGTTGTGCGATCATCAAATATTACGACTTCATTTTGGTTATGGTTTTAACAGGTACAAATAGGAGTGGGTCAACAAGCGTTTGATTGATAACCATGGACCAATGAAGGTGTGGGCCGGTGACTCGCCCGGTTGAACCAACCAGTCCAACTTTATCCCTTTGCTTTACCTTCTGCCCTTTTTTTACCAAAATCTTACCAAGATGGGCATAAACAGAGAACACACCTAAGCCATGATCAATGGTAACCGTATTTCCAGTAAAGAAATAATTTTTAGCATCCACTACTTTTCCACCATTTATAGCAACAACAGGGGTATTTCGGGGAGATGCTATGTCTAAACCACTATGTGGGTTTCTGGCTTGTCCGTTATATATTCGTCTGAATCCAAATAGACTTGAAATTGGCCCATGTGATGGGGCAATAAAACCTTCTGTAAATGGGTTTCTATCGGTGTATTCACTATATATAGATTTACGTTCCTTTTGTTCGGTATTAATTCGTGGTCTATCTTTAACGAATGGAACAACTTTTCGCTTGTTGGTAATTTTTAATGACTGTACAGGATATTGCTTTTTACTGACCTGAAATGGGACAACCCCTGTTTTGGGTGATAAAATTATAATATTTTGTATTGGTTTTTTTTCAGCCAATGGGATGCCAACTATCAGCAACCATTGATTATTTGTAAAGCTCGGAATGACAGCTATTTTTTTGTCTAAATAGGTTGCCAGTGGTTTTTCTTTAATATCAATAGGAATGATAGTTATGCCACCATTCACGGCGTGGTTTTGTGGTAGATGTATATTTGCTGCCCATAAGCTAAAAGGAAGCATTAGAAGACAATATAAATTTATAAATAACCACTTGGATAACCTAATCATCAATTTTCTTCCTTTTTTTTACTTGGCAAGTGAGTGTCCCATGCTTAACCTGAACATCAATGATGTCACCTTCATTAACGTAAAGTGGGTCTGTAATAACAGAACCATGATATGATGCAATTGCATAGCCTCTGTTCAGTGTAGCTAACGGACTTAATGCATGCAATGTTCCCATTCTATTATCTAAATATTGCTGCTTTGCAGTAAGGGTAGCGGATATTGTTTGCTGAAGGCGATGGATCACGAAAGAAAACTGGTGTTGATAAGTTTGAATGACCTGTTTAGGGTGTTGGTGTTGAAGTTTTTGTAATTGGGAGTTGACTAAATTTTGCTTATTCATAAATATGCGCTGCAGGGATTTAGTCATGCGTATCTGTAGATAATCCATTTCTTGCCAGCGTTGAGAAAACATCAAATTATTGGGAGAAAGTAATAATTTGACTAACCATTCATATTTTTGTTGATGGCTCAATATGGTTTGTTTAATGGCATAGCTCATTCTCTTTATATTGTTAGATATGTCTTTAATCAGACTGGTTTGGTCTGGGGAGCAGGCCTGAGCAGCTGCAGTTGGTGTTGCAGCTCTGACATCGGCAACAAAATCACAAATAGTAAAATCCGTCTCATGGCCAACGCCACTGACAATTGGAACAGGACAATGAAATATTTCTCTTGCTAAACTTTCATCGTTGAATGGCATCAAGTCTTCTACAGAACCACCCCCTCTGGCAATAATGATCACATCATTGGTTTTATCGCAGATAGCTTGTCGTAGTGCACGGATGATAGTTTCAGCCGCAAGCGCTCCTTGCACCTCACAGCAATACAGAAAGACTTTTGCAATAGGGAAACGGTTTTTAAGTGTTGTTAAAATATCATGTATGGCAGCGCCAGAAGCAGATGTAATGACAGCAATTGTTTTTGGTCTGGCAGGTAGGGATTGTTTACTGGCTGGGTCAAACAATCCCTCACTCTTTAATTTTTGTTTTAATAGTTCAATTTGTTGTAATAGTAAACCTTCTCCATCTGGGATAATATCAGTAACTACAAGTTGATAATCACCTCTGGCTTCATACAATGTAACATTACCAATTAAAATGACTAATTGACCATTTGTGAGATTTTGGGACCATCCATTTTGCATATTACGAAAATAAGCGCATTTTATCTGAGCAGAGTCATCCTTTAATGTAAAATATAGATGCCTGGATGCGGGTCTGGCTAAATTCGAAACCTCACCTTTTACATAAATGTTATGAAATCCTTGTTCTAGCCATTGCTTTGATTTTTTGTTCAGCTCACTGACTGTAAAAATTTGTTGAATTTGATTGCTCATAATATTTTAAATAATTATAACTCATTGAAAATTATTAGAATACAGCAAAGTGCCAGCCCAGCTTGCTACTAATCTACTGTCATCTGGCACAACATCGCATACTGTTTTCTTTATCCTTTTCTTAATCACCGTAATTTAGGACCAAGGTTGTAACATACTTGCTACAGGTTTAAATAGCTTTTCCATAAATGAGGGCGCTCGATGTACCTTAACTTTATATAAATTATAATCTGACATTTGACTGATCAAATAATCATCACTGGTCTTAAGAGAATCAATCAATTTATAATTATATGCATCCACCGCAAGCCAATGTTCACCCGTGGCCACTTCATCAATATTGATCATATTACGGTGCCCCATCACATAATTTCTAAATGCTACATGAATGTGCTCTAGGTCCTGTTGGAATTTTTCTCGACCTTTTTCGGTATTTTCACCAAAAACGGTTAATGTTCTTTTAAATTCACCTGCTGTTAGTAACTCAAAGTCAATATCATGCTTTTTTAGCCATTTATGAAAATTGGGAAGTTGGGCAATGACGCCAATTGAACCAATAATTGCAAATGGTGCTGCGATAATTTGATTGGCAACACATGCCATTAAGTAGCCCCCACTGGCAGCGATTTTGTCAATACAGGCAGTTAATGGAATTTGTTTATCCCGAATTCTTTGTAGTTGCGAAGCTGCAAGACCATAACCATTAACTGCACCGCCAGGACTATTTAGACGAATAACTACCTGGTCTTTATTGGTAGCAACAGAAAGAACAGCAGTAACAGCCTGCTTTAGTTGCTCAGCCTGGCTGGCTTTGATGTCTCCATCGAAGTCAATAACGAAGAGGGCAGGGCGCTCCTTTTTCCTCTTATGATGTTCTTTTTTTTCTTTTCTACTTACCTTATGATCAGGCGTCACTACTTTTCTCATCGATGATTGAAGATCATCATATTCATCTGATAATGATTCAAGGGAAACCTTAGGTTGCAGCTTTTTTCCTATTGCGAATATGCCCACAAACAGAATGAGTAAGAAAATGACAAGTGTCAGAAGCTTGAGCACAAATAAGCCGTAATTAGCTAAAAATTCCATATAAACATCCTCAAATTAAAAAATGTATTGTACGTGTATAGAGCGGTGCTGTTAAGAATAAATTTATAATTGCGCGGCAAAATTATTGTTTGATTAAAAAATATTAGCTGGTACTCGTTGCAAAGGAACTGAAATGATGGCGTCTATTTGTTTATCCATAAAAGGGTATAATTTGCCTTATTTATATATATGAATCAAAAGTCAGAACATAAACAAGTTGATTAATTATCGCATTTTGAAAGATCATGGGTATAGCATTTTGATGCTTGTTGGGTATAATATAGCGTAACATTATAATCTTATGGATTAAAGAACTACTAATTGATAAAATGATAGACGTTCAACAGCTAAGTTACAGTATCCAGGATACACCAATCCTAACCAATTTAAGCTTCCAAGTGCCCACATCTTGTGTTTTTCACATTCAGGCAGATAATGGCGCGGGTAAAACAACGCTATTGCAGCTTTTATGTGGCTTAAAACAACCAGAGTCAGGTTTGGTTAACTTTAATAACCAGTCCATTCAAGATCAACTAAGGGCGTACCAACAGCAATTGATATACATAGGACACCAAATCCCCATGCAAAACCATTTATCTATTGCTGAGAATTGGCTTCTATCAGGTGTGTCAGTTGAGTTATATCATCAAGCATTAACTTTTTTTCAACTCGATCAGTATGAACATTTACCAGCAGGTCAACTTTCAGCAGGGCAAAAGAAAAAAGCGGCATTGATGATGTTGGTTTTATACTCAAGACTAATATGGATTTTAGATGAACCATTTGTTGGTTTAGACCAGCAAAGTGTAACTAACCTTCTGGGGTTAATTGAAAAGCACGTTCATAATGGTAGGCTCGTTTTATTAACGTCTCATCAGCCTTTACCTCACATGACATGTGATACGGTGAGCTACCAAATATGAGCACTTTCTACCAATTATGTTGTCGAGAAATGTTGATTAAACTGCGTCAGCCCAGAGATATTTTGTTTTCTGCATTGTTCTTTATTATGGCTTGCTTGTTTTTTCCATTATCGTTGCCGGTCAATCATCTATTATTGCAGCAGTTAGCACCAGGAATTGTCTGGTTTAGCGTAACGTTAGCGATGTTATTATCAATGGATCAAATATGGCAACAAGATTATGATAATGGTTTGATGACACAGTGGTATTTAATGCAGCACTCTTTGGTTAAGATTGTTCAAGCTAAGATTTTAATTCATTGGTTGTTAGTAATCATTTCAGTCTTATTAATATTACCGATATTAGCCATTGCATATGGTTTAAGCATTAGCCAAACTGCGGTATTTTTTGTTTCTTTGATCTTTGGATCACTAATCATTGCTTATCTTACCGGTCTGGCTGCTGTTTTTAGTTTATCTATGCAACAGAAGGGGTCCGTGATAGCTCTGATTTTATTGCCATTAGTTCTTCCTGTGATGGTTTGGGGTAGTGGCCTTGTTGGGCTAGCATCTCAATCAATTGATATTAAACCACACTTAGCTTTATTGTTGGCTGGGTCAATATCAGCTGTCATGCTCCTACCTTGGCCAATAGTATCTGTTATTCGATTACAAGTAAGTGAATGTGAATGAATATCGTCATCCTCCACAAATGCGAAAGGTCCAGGATGTATTATATTGGATATGTAAAGGACGCTTGGTTTGATAATTAATTTACCAATCAGGATCTAGATGGAGTGATCGTGTCTGTCTTGAGGTTTTTTGGTATTTGCAAAGGTAATTAGCGATGCTAATCTATTTGAGAAATTTTTGAGATAAGTAGGGGTGACGATTTTATCTAACTTATAAAAACTTGGGGCTATTTTTATTGTTTTACCGCCAATGTTGTCTCCTTCTAAATTAGAAAAAGCTTGTTTCATGTCATCGCCAATGCCAGCAATCAAAATTCGAAGTGATGTTCTTGAACAGTTGTTAGAAAATGATTTAAATGACTTGTTTTCAACTAATTGTTTAAGTTCTTCAATCATGGCATTTCCATCTAATCTATACAGACTATTTTCACTTTCATCAAAACTGATTGGCAAACAAATTGTATGACTTGGGGGAATGCCTTCAGAAATAGATGTATATCTAATTGTGTTTTTTAGTTCAGAAATATCTCTTTTGAGTCGTTTAATGATACTTTCGCTTTTTTTCTTTAGAAAATCACTGTCCTCTTTGCATTTTTTAGCTTTTTCATCATTAATGAAATTGCTATTCAAATAATCTATTAATGCAGCCTTACCAGCCTTTAGTATTTTATTAGAATCATCATCAGGTTCGTCAGAACGATTTGCGATTTTCTTTGAATTTTCATAATTATGGATGAGTGTTTGTAATTGTCTATTTAATTTTGTTAAATGACTTAGTCTTTGTTGCAATTGTTTCGCTCCGGCTGTCTCGTGGCTTATGGTGGAATAAGCGATACCCGTTTCAGCTTTATACTGCCGTTTATATGGAGATTCATCCTTCCAATCATCTTCAAGGTTGCGGTGATGATGGAATTTATCACCTCCGGCACCTGGCCAAAAGGTAAAATCCAGACGAATTCTTGATACTTGTACAGCATGAGGTATTCCTTTTTTCATAGCTTGCACTCGGCCAATTTGTGTTTGGGAATAAATACCCATTTCACTTAAGTCGCTAGCTAACTTACGATTTTTGGGTGTGTCAGGTAAATTAAACTCTAAGGATACATGCCCTGGAATTCCAGTGGAAAGCAGTTGTTTGATTGTATGCTTATATCCTTTATTTTTTTCGTTTGTTTCAGACGCGTGCCAAATATGCACAAAAAAAGTTGGCTTGTCATTGATTTCGTCATACTCATCAATATTTAAATGTTGCGAAGAATCTAAAGGGGGTGATTCGTCATCAAGTAATTTGAGATCATTATTTTCATCGGAACCATCATAAGAATCTTCTTTATTCATAGGCTCTGCTTGGAGAGAGGTATCTTCTGAATAAGATGAAGAAACACGGCTTCCTAAACTAACATTTTTTTTTGGTTTAGAACGAAAAAAATTAAAAATCTTGGTTATACTCTTTGACATCAAATCTCGACCCGTAACTAGCTCAACATAGCATTTACTAAATACTCAATGACAATTATATATAAAATTATAGCATTATTTGATCATTGGGAATTTAAAGTTCTCATTGTGTGTGTTTGATTATTGCGGGTTTTAAATTTTTTTTAGTTTTTGAGAGCACCCTTGATATTAGGTCTTTTATTATTTACAAATGAATGCCACTTGAACTAAAGGACTTCCATACAATAGGTGTAAGCAGACCGCATTAAATACCTATCGTTTTCTTCATCCAGTCTAAGGCCCATTTTTCAATGTTGCTCAATCAGAAAAATGCTTACGTAGAATGGCTACGCGCACATTTTTCTTCAATCTCAACCTTGAAACCTGAACCTTATCTTGGCGAATAAAACGATAGGTATTTAATGCGATCTGCTTATTTCTAATAAGGATAGCAAAATGAACCTTCGCTATTTGCCATTGACGCACAGGTATGAAAGGCCGGTTTATCTAGCGGAAGAGATATGAGTCGAGGGGTTCAAGCACCTTCTTGTGCAGTACTATATGGACGTAGTGATGTTAAGATTTAACTTTTCTTCCATTATTATCGGCTTATCACTCCACGCGGGGCTGTTTTCAAGATCTGAACATTTCATAATGTAATCGTAATATAACACTGGACCCGTACTGGGAAATAATCTTTTTATTGGTTGACACTCAAAACCATATTTTTTATAAAATGCTATGGCTCTTGTATTATTATCTTCAACTTCAAGTGCCATATTATACAACCCATTTTTTACGGAAACTTGCATGCAGGCACTCAGCAACTGTTTACCTATACCTTGTCGTTGATATTTTTTTGCAATGTATATCTTGTCCAGGAAGCTTTGATTGGGTGATAGTTCAAGCTTGGCATAGCCAACCAGACTACCATTTTCAAAAGCACCGACAAAGCGGGTCTGTTGACTGTTAAGCTCATCAGTTACTTTATCAACTGCAAAAATTTTCTCAAGTATGGCGGGCTCCTGCAGGCAAAACTTAGGGTATGCTTCTTTCCATGTTACTTTCATAAGGGTAATTAAATGGACAATATCTTTCGTGTCCAGGAGCCTTATCAGCATGATTCATTCCTTTGAATAATTTTATAACAATCATCTTCTTGACTGGCTTAGGTTCTGTTGTGTCGTACTGAGTGTTATTTAACTGGAAATTAGCCGTAATTTGCAGCTGAAAAATCTCTCAACGCCATCACTCAATATATAGAAATCTCCAACTGGCTGATTTTAACATGATTTCAGAGCGTATGTAAGGTAGAAAACATATGCACGAATTGAAAATTAATTACATATGGTTCGATTGCGTGAAAGAAGGCCGTTGACAACTTGTTTTCCAGAGGTAAAACGAATTGTCAACCAACCTTGGTTTGTGGTAGTATTTTTGCACTTTTTTTTGAAAATCATAATATGTGGTCGTTTCTTTACGGATTAGCTTCTCCTAAATCGTTTTACAATAAAACAACCTGGTTACTTAAGCCTTTGTTGGTAGTAGCGCTTTGTCTGCTTTTAATCGGGTCATTCTGTGGATTATTCGTTGCTCCAGCTGATTATCAACAAGGAGATGCCTTTAGAATTATTTATGTCCATGTCCCAGCAGCTATGCTCTCGCTTTTTCTTTATGCTTTTATGGGTTTTCTGGCTATTTTATGCTTAGTATGGCGTATCAAACTGGCAGGAATCATGCTATCAGCTACTGCTCCGATTGGTGCCAGCATGGCTTTAATTGCATTAATAACTGGAAGTATTTGGGGACGTCCAATGTGGGGCACTTGGTGGATATGGGATGCCAGATTAACTTCCGAACTGATCTTGTTTCTGATTTACCTTGCTATTATTGCTACCCAATCATCTATTCGAAACCCACAACAAGCTGATAAATTAATTGCAATATTGACCTTGGTTGGGTTAATTGATTTACCCATAATTCATTTTTCAGTGTATTGGTGGAATACCTTGCACCAAGGCGCCACGTTATCCTTAATGTCAAAACCTAAAATCGCATCACCGATGTTATATCCATTACTTATAACCTTAGCTGGATTCATGGTTTTAGCTACTTATTTTATTGTTGAAGGCGCTAGAATTAAACTGCTTGATCGCGAGAAAAAACAGAAGTGGGTTAAAACATTAATAGCCGGAGGTCAAAAATGACACAAATAGTCCAATGGCTTGCAATGGGCAAGTATGCCATTTACGTTTGGCCTGCCTATGCTACAGTTGGCACTATCTTTATAGCCAACTTGATAGCATTGAAAAAATATAGAAAGCGCGTTACCCAACGGATAAGGAAACAATACAGAGGGCAAGTTTGATGAATGCTATACGTAAGCAGAGACTGACCTTAATTATCTCGTTGCTAGTTGGTTTTATTTGTATAAGTGGATTGGTTTTATATGCTTTGAGACAGAACATTAGCTTATTTTATACTCCAACCCAGGTTGCTAAGGGAGAAGCGCCCTCTAACCATACAATACGTTTGGGAGGAATGGTAAAAAAAGGTTCCGTAAAACGTAAACGTGGCAGTTTAGAAGTGCAATTCACCTTAACAGATTTTGCTCACGAAATAGATGTATTTTATAATGGAATATTACCAGACTTGTTTCGAGAAGGGCAAGGTATTGTGACAGCTGGTACTTTAAATGAACAAGGAAGATTTCAGGCAGATAATGTCCTTGCAAAACATGATGAAAACTATATGCCGCCAGAAGTAAAAGAGTCCATTAAATTATCTATGAAAAAGGAGTAACCGGCTGATGTATACTGCCGAGTACGGAATAATTGCTTTAATTTTAGCTCTGATAACCAGTCTGGCGCTTATGGTTATTCCAACGATTGGAATTATCCGAAACAATGATGCTGTCATGGGGCGTTGTCGTAATATTTCACTTCTCTTATTTGTTCTCGTTATCCTGGCGCAGATTGTTTTAACCGCCTGTTTTTTGCAAGATGATTTTAGTGTTCGCTATGTTGCGGCCAATTCAAGTACATTACTACCTTGGTTTTATAAAGTGTGTGCTGTGTGGGGTGGCCATGAAGGCTCTATATTGCTCTGGGTTGTCATTTTAACATTGTGGATGGTTCTAATTGCTAAATTTAGTAAACAATTACCAATATCCTTTGTTAGCCGAGTGTTTGTTGTTTTAGGTTTTTTATCTTTTGGTTTACTAGCATTTATCATATTTACGTCTAATCCTTTCATCCGTCAGCTAGACCCAATTCCCATTGAAGGGCGTGATTTGAATCCACTGTTGCAAGATCCAGGCTTTTTATTTCATCCACCTATGCTGTATATGGGATATGTTGGTTTTGCAGTAGCATTTTCATTCGCGATAGCTGCATTATTGCTGGGAAGAGTTGAGTCTTCATGGGCAAAATGGACCAGACCCTGGACTTTGGCGGCATGGTGTTGTTTAACAGCTGGCATTACATTAGGGAGTTGGTGGGCCTATCGAGAATTAGGTTGGGGCGGCTGGTGGTTTTGGGATCCAGTTGAAAATGCATCATTTATGCCTTGGTTAGTCGGTACGGCGTTAATACATTCACTCATAGCCTGTGAGAATCGCGAGCAATTCAAAGCCTGGACTGTTTTACTGGCAATAATGGCTTTTTCATTAAGTTTAATAGGCACATTTTTAGTTCGTTCGGGAGTACTGACCTCTGTTCATGCTTTTGCTGTAGATCCTCAACGTGGTTTATACATCCTTGGCTTTTTAATTATTGTCGTTGGTGGCTCCCTTAGTCTATTTGCCTGGAGAGGTGATAAACTTTCAAACCCTAAAAAGCCAAACGCCTATTCTCGCGAGGGTTTTTTGCTGCTCAATAACATATTGTTAACAGTGGCAATGTTTTCCGTGTTGCTGGGAACATTATATCCCTTATTGGTAGATGGTTTAAATTTGGGTAAAATTTCCGTTGGTGCACCTTATTTTAATACAGTTTTTGTGCCATTAATGATTCCACTTTTTCTATTAATGGGAATTGGCATGCATGTTAAATGGCATAAAGATGTGTTCGGACGAATTCGTCCAACGTTATTTCAGATGGTAACAATCTCAATAGTAGGGGCCTTGATCTTATTATGGTTTACTGGTTATGCAATTCGCATCCAGGCCTTTATGGGACTATGTTTAGCTTTATGGATTATGAGCAGTGTACTGCTTTCTATTGGCAAACGGTGGTTAGAGCGTGGGATTAAAGGGTTCACATATTCTTTCTGGGCGATGAATATAGCACACTTTGGTGTTGCTATGGCTGTTGTAGGTGTTGCAATATCTACTGGATATGGTATTACCCGCGATGTCAGTATGAAACCTGGTCAAAGTATCAATTTAGCTGGTTATCATATTAGTTTCAATTCTGAAAGTGAATTAACTGGTCCTAATTATGATGGTGCGGTAGCAAAGTTCACTGTTCAAAAAGGGATGCACACATCAGCGATATATCCAGAAAAACGCATTTACCGGGTTGGTCAAATGGCAATGACTGATGCTGCAATTGATGTGACTCCTTTCAGAGATATCTATATTGCTTTAGGTGAGCCTTTAGATGATAGCGCATGGTCGGTTCGATTGTACTATAAGCCCATGATTCGTTGGATATGGGGTGGCGGGTTCGTTATATTGGCTGGCGGTCTACTTGCTATGGTTAATCCTCGCTATTATCGAGCCAGATCGAGATACAGAAAAGAAACGCAGGTAGTGGCATGATGAGTAAAACAGCAATGTATAGAATGCTCCCATTAATGGCATTCATCCTGCTCTTATTATTGCTCACTCGCGGATTATTTTTGCAGCCGCAAGCTGTCCCATCGGTTAAGCTAGACAAGACAGTGCCAAACTTTGAATTACCAAGCCTTACAGATGGTAAACAAGTCAATCAATCTATTTTGCGAGGGGGATGGACGATTTTAAATGTCTGGGCTAGTTGGTGTGAAGCCTGCGCTATCGAGCATCCTTTTCTTGTGAAACTGCATAATAAAGGATATAAGTTAATTGGCCTAAATTATAAAGATAATAATAAAAATGCCAAAGCATGGTTAGCCAACTATGGCAATCCATATAAAGATGTTTTATCAGATCAATCTGGTGATGTTGCCATTGATTTTGGTGTTTATGGTTCTCCTGAAACCTTTCTTATAGATAAACATGGCTTTATTCGTTATCGATATGTTGGTATCTTAACAAAAAAAGTATGGAAACAGTCATTTCTACCTCTAATAGAGGAGAAAAAGATATAATGAAACGATATTTTCTATGCATCGTCATTCTTATTCTTACTGACTCAGTAAATGCCGAAATGGCACCTGATTTATACCCACTGGAACGCAAAGCACAAACAGCGCAATTTCAGCATTTACTTAAGTCTTTGCGTTGTTTAGTATGCCAAAATCAAAACTTAGAAGATTCTCATGCACCCTTAGCCAAGGATTTGAAGAAAAAAGTGTATGATTTAGTAAAAGAAGGTAAAAGTGATGATGAGATCATGCGTTATATGACAGACCGGTATGGTGATTTTGTCTTGTTCAATCCACCAGTAAAATGGGTAACTTATTTGTTATGGCTTGGTCCATTACTTTTTTTAGGTTTTGGGTTGGTAGTTTTCCTCAGTAGTTGTAACCGTAAAGAAGTTTAATTGTATGATATCGTTTTATTTAATTTCAGGTTTTTTAGTCATTTTGGTTAGCATACTGATTGCTGTATCCATGCCATTTAGTCGATTGATTCAAACCATTATGGCCTGTTCAATATCAGTTAGCGCATTTTTAATCTATATATATGTTGGTTCATTTCAACAACTCCATCAATTACAAATAGATGAGGAACAAAAAGAAAAAGTAGCGCAATTATTACAAACAATGGATGGTAAGCAAGGGCTGATCAATAAATTAAAAGAGCGAATAGAGCACGAGCCAAACAGTGCTCAGGGGCATTATTTATTAGCTAAGTTACTAGCAAGTGAGGGAGATTGGAAGGAATCGATTAAATATTTCAAAAAAGCAAAACTAATCGAACCCACAAATACAAACTATCAGATCCAATATGTTTTTGCTTTATGGCAAATGAACAAAACTCAGTTTAATGATGAAATTCGTACTAATCTAAAGCAATTAATAGAGCAAGAGCCTGAACAAGTTGACGCATTAAACATGTTAGCCATGGACGCCTATCAGCAACAAAATTATAAACAAGCAATTTTATATTGGCAAAGGTTACTTAAACTGGCTCCGCCTAATTCAAATGATGCCAAGATGATTGAAGCGGCAATTAACAAAGTAAAGGAAAACATCGACTAATTCTCATTACCAAAATAATTAAATTTGATAAAATGCTCATTATTATTAATATGAGTAATATCAATATAAAGAGGACAAAATATGCTATACATTAAGCTACCCGAACATGCCGAATTCAAGCAATTGGAAGTTGTAGGCGAAAATGGTATGTCAACAACTAAAGATTGTATCGTCCTCAAAAATAATGAAGTCGATAAAACCATAGATTTACAATCTATTGTAAAAAATATTCTACAGCATTGTCCCAGAGGAGTTAAGGAATTTAAAACAGGGTATGATGGCTTAATCATTCATAAAAGAAAACCACCGTATGATGATAATATGTACCTTGAATATAAACCAAATAAAAATGGTAAATTACCAAGTGAGCACCATCAAATAATTATAGGAAAAAACTGTAAGCCCTATAATCCAGGTGATCACTCATCATCTGCTAGTTGCAGTCGGTGGGTTAACCATCATATTTTTTTTAATGAAGAGCAGAAAAAAAATCAAATGGAAAAAGATCGACAGAAACAGTTAAGCCGACGTAAATCTAGCAGTACCCCTTTTGCTAATTAATCCTTTTAATGCTTTGTAGCAGTGATTTATCAATAGAATACTATCCCAAATTTTTAGCATCTTCTGAAGCAGAGGACAGTTTTCGTTTGTTATTAAATGACATTGACTGGTATCAAGAGATTTATCAATTTTATGGAAAAAAGTTTAAATCACCTCGATTGGTAGCATGGTACGGCGACAAAAACGCTTCATCTCGGTATAGCGGGCTCATACATCATCCTAATCCCTGGAATGATTGCTTATATCAGTTAAAGAAAAAAGTTGAAAAGATGGTTCAAACAACATTTAACAGCATATTACTTAATTTATATCGTGATGGCATGGATAGTATGGGCTGGCATAGTGACAATGAAAAAGAACTTGGTTCTAATCCTGTTATTGCATCACTTTCGTTAGGGGTGAACAGGAAATTTTGTCTACGTGAAAATGCATCAAAAAAAATAATTACCATCAACTTAATGTCTGGCAGTTTATTGATTATGACCGGGCAAACTCAAAGTCAGTTTAAGCATTCTTTACCTAAAATAAAAAATATTGATAAACCAAGAATAAATTTAATATTCCGCCAAATACATATGTAGCTAGTGTTGAACTTTTACATCTTGCACCAGTGCCACTACCCTTTATATTGTACTTTATTAAACGATGTCCGCCAAAAAAGAAATGAGATATTATTAAGCATAATGCATATTAATTTACTATACTGACAATACATATTCATAGGTAAGTGAGTAAAAAAATGGCTTTGCAACAAACAAGAGATCTTGTCAGAAAATATGGTCAACAATTAATAAATAATACCATTAGCGACTCAGAATTAATAAGTTTATTATCCCAGGGAGTTTTTAAAAAATTTCCCACACAAGGATATGTTGATCCAAATAATGTATCCGATGATAATTTTAGTCAAGCAAATGGCACTAATGATTTTGTCCTAACAATCGCGCCACAAATGACACCAGAAAACTTACATAAATTGACTGCCAGGATGATTGAGCACTCACCCCAAGGAAGTAAGAATACATTTATGCGAGGTTCAACGTTGGAAAAGGCTTTTTTAGCCTATGAAGTGCATGCTTACCCTGATAATGCAGAACAACAATTCACGCTGGATAGGATGAAGGCAGAATATAAAACAAATATTGATAAAAATAATCTAAAGAAGGTGATTCTCAAGCCAATTATTGAATTCTTCAATAAACCTTTATATGTTGATGATGTATTTACAATTGATGACTTCAATGAATTTCGTTCATATCTATCAGGTATGGAAAATGCTGAGAATTTAGATTTAAAGGATGCAGTTAATAATTTATTAGATGAAAGTAATAAGTTATATAAAAACAATCCAAAATTGGTAAATGAAATTACCCATGTATTAGAGGATACCTCCAAACTAATAGATAAAAAAATATCAGTTGAAAATTATCAGTCTAAGGCTGAAAAAATTAAAGGTCATACGGATCTTGGCCTGAAGATTCTTGGTGGTTTAATGCTAATTGTAGCAAAAATTGTTGCAGGACTTGGGAAAGTGGTTTTTGCAAAGAGAGCAAATAATACAAGTCAACGTATGGAAGTCTCTGCTATTTCTATGATGAAGCATGGGAAACGAGGTGGCGTAGTTCAAAGTGTAGAACAAGTTGCTAAAGCGGAAAGTGAAACAAAGGATAAGCCACATAAAAGTAAGCATGGACCGAATTAACTAGTATGAGTGAGTTAATTTTATTCCGATACCTACGGTTAAGGCATTTGAGCAATTCCGTGATCGTGTTAAAGATGCCATTGAGAATAAGTGACAGAGATTGAAAAGGGATATCAGTTATTGGAATATTGCTGTCATAATTTTACCATTTAATTCTTTTCATCCATAATCGTAAGGTGTTTACTGAGGCAGAAGAGTTAGGGGATGAGATAAACAAATGTATCAAACCATCATTTCACAATACCAGGTAGAGTTTACAAATCTTCCACTATTGAAATTAGGGTGTTTTGATAAATAATGCTCACACAAGCACTAAAGAGACTAAAACATTGACAAAGGAGCAATAAATAGTATGTAATAGTAAAAAACAACAGCATGCTATTTCCTTTGAAAACAAACAATTCAAACAGATTATTCAAAGCTTATGTGATTTTCATATTATCAGCCTGTTTTTATTTATACGAATTTGTATTACAGGTTGCGCCTAGTGTTATGGCAGAACCAATGATGCAGACTTTTAAAGTAACTGCAGAAGGATTTGGGGTCGTGTCAGCATTTTATTTTTATGCCTATGCTCCGATGCAATTACCTGCTGGTTTATTATATGATAGGTATGGGCCAAGAAAGCTTATGACGATAGCTTTACTTGTCTGTGCATTAGGTTCCATTTTTTTTGCATCAACAAACAGTATCGTTACTGCTGCTATAGGTCGTTTTTTAATTGGGCTTGGATCTGCATTTTCGTTTATTGGCGTTCTTGTTCTAATCTCACGATGGTTTCCACCCCATTATTTCGCCATACTGGCAGGGATTGCTCAATTAATGAGTTCATTAGGTGCGATGTTTGGTGAAATGCCACTCGCAGCTTTAATTGACTTAGTAAATTGGCGTAATGCAAGTTTTATTTTAGGTGGTATTGGAATAGTCTTGGCAGTCCTAATTGCTGTGGTTATTCGAGATTATCCAGTACCTCCAAAACGAAGCCCCCAGAAACGTAGTTTTTTAGGTGAAATGAGAAGGTTAAAAGAAGTATGCCGTCACAAATATACCTGGTTTACTAGTGCCTATGCTTTTACACTTTGGACACCAATTGCTGTGTTTGCAGTGCTATGGGGAGTTCCTTTTTTAAAGGAAAAATATCATGTGAGCGTTTTGGTTGCCTCAGGCATGTGCAGTATGATTTGGATGGGTATTGGTATTGGTTCCCCTTTATTAGGTTGGTTAAGTGACCATCTATATAGCCGTAAAATATCGTTAGCTATATCTGCTCTACTAGGACTAATTGCGACAATATTAATTTTATATGTTCCAGGGCTAAGTCGTTCAATGGCATATGCTGTTCTATTTGTTTTGGGATTAGGTGCCAGTGGACAAACAGTTAGTTTTGCTGTGGTTAAAGATAATAATGCACCACATCTAGTTGGGACAGCTTCGGGTTTTAATAATTTGTGTGTACTGCTTGGTGGTGCAATATTCCAGCCTTTAGTTGGTGTTTTTCTCAATCGCAGTGGGAATTGGGTGATGGCTGACCATGCAATCACATATCCACTTAGTTCTTACCAATGGGCATTATTAGTTATGCCTATATGTTTTTTCATAAGTTTGTTAATAGCTGTGTTCTTGTTAAGGGAATCACATCCTGAAAATGCAGCTAACATAAAATCAGGACGGAACCATGTTGGGAAAATGTGAATCAGAGCAGTGATACTTAAAAGATATTATAACTATCAAGATGTACTTTTTAGTACCACGCCAACAAAATTCAACTTAGATTCTACACTTGGCTGATACAGTTGACTGTCCGTAATTCGTAATTTGGACAATTGCTTTATAGTCTGCTTCAAGGTGCAAATCATCGTCAGGGTGAACTGTTACGGTGATGTCATGACCTTCTTCCAAAGGAGTACCGTTTATTTTGCCTTTTTTACGAACCATCCTGCCAACTAATGTATTGTCATTCTCGTCAGAGGAAATACTGCAATGAGTATCTAATTCCCAATATAGTGGATTTTGTATGGTGACAGGTTGATTAGGTGGAAAATGATATGTCCGGGTAATCGCTGAAAAACTTATTGTAGAAATAGACAAGGCACAGGTTGCTGTTATAACCATAAGTGATCTGCGCAAAGATTTCATAAACAACTCCTTGTAAATAAATTTAGTATCAGAAACCATTTAGTTATCAAAATGAATTGTCAAAAGACCCTAGCTAAGTTACAAAAAAATTGGACAAAGTTCAAGCTAGTTATAAAGATTATGTAAACATTGACATACTTGGGAATAATTTTTCTTTTTTTTATATATACTTATAATTTTTTAACCAGAGGTATACATATCAAGATATTTAAAATTAGCGGAGATGTGAATAAGTAAGTCACTTATATGAGCATTCTTAAGTATAAAGAAATTTGAGGATGATTTGTTCGGATGGCGCAATGCCATCCGGTGGATATCTTAGTCCTCAACGGATACTTTAATTGTTTTGCTTTTTGGTGCTTCTTTTTTAGGAATTACAATTTCTAAAACACCATTTTTCATGTTCGCTTTATATTGCGTCCTCATCGACAGATTCTGGCAATGTAAATTGACGATAGAATTTACCTTTTACGCGTTCATATCGATAATACTTTTCTTTCTCATTCTTCTTCTACTTCATGCTCTCTGGCGCCTTCTATAGTCAAAACATTATCATGCATTGAAATATTTACGTCTTCTTTTTTAATACCAGGTAAGTCCATTAAAAAATGATACTTTATGTATCATCCTCTTTAACATCAACAGCAGGCACCCATTGACTGGTTTCGCTGCGTGCCGGCCACTGCTTTTAAAAGGATAACCTGAATTATCAAATAATCTATTTATTTCACTTAAAATACCCATAGGGTCATAGTTAACAAGTCGAGTCATATTCATTCTCCTTTGATTGGCAATTTTAACTTGATTAATAAGACATTACCCAGGCGATTAAAATTTCATTTTAATCAGAGGTTGTTGACAATTGTTTTCTGGGCTGCAAGAGTAATCGTTTGGCGGACTCTATGCATTCTCGCTATATAAATCATTTTACCAACAGGCCCCAAGCCTAATATAAAAATAGGGTCTAAAATAAAAATTTCAAATATTTTTTTATTATAAAATTCAAAACAAGAAGTTGGTTTAAGAAAAAACAGGAGATTTTTGTATGAAAACAGCACTTATCACCGGGGCAAATAGAGGCATTGGGCTTGAGTTTGCTGTGCAATTAAAACACCGCGGATATTATATTATTGGCTGTTGTCGATTTCCTAAAAAAGCTTATGATTTGGCACGAATTGCAGATGAAATTATACAATTAGATATAACAAATGATGATGATCTAGATGCTTTAACGAATCATTTACAAGGCCAGCCCATAGATCTATTAGTTAATAATGCGGGTATATCAGGTGAACAAGGTGTTACTGTTGGCAATATCTATCGTGACAATTTCCTCCATGTATTAGATGTGAATTGTGTAGGCACAATCATGCTGACAGATACCTTATTAGATAATATTTGCCTGAGCAATGATAAGTACGTTGTGGTTGTCTCATCAACTATGGGTAGCATAGCGGAGAATGAAAGAGGTCGCTCCTATGCTTATCGGTCAAGTAAAGCAGCACTAAATTGTGTCATGCGAAGCTTTGCAATTGATGTGCATCCACTCGGCGTCAAGGTCATGTTGCTGCATCCAGGTTGGGTTAAAACTAATATCGGTGGTGATAATGCGTCCTTGGATGTGGATATTTCAGTTTCGGGCATGTTAAACCAAATTGATGCTTTTATTAACACGAGTCACGCGGAAACTATTCGTAGCTATGATGGAAGAACAATTCCATGGTAGAAAAGATAATGAACCGTATGCAGCGCTGAAACGTCCACAAAAAAAGTGAGAATATAATGAGTAATAAAGAACAGTATGAGTTTAACATGGAAGTGAGGGATTAGATTATGACATTTTGGATAAGTCATATAATGAAAATACACAACAATTTATGTTAAACAATGGTCTTAAAAGAAGGGATGCATGTATTAGATATTGGCTGCGGTGCGGGGGTAATGACGTCATGGATTGCAAAACAGGTGGGACCAAATGGAAGCGTTGTTGCAATAGATAACAGTGCAGAGCAGCTTCAGGTAACAAATAAGAACATTGAGAAAGCTAAACATAAAAATGTTAAAACCCAAGTATTATCTGCCTACGACATAATGAAATTAGATAAGAAGTTTGATGCTGTTTATTGTAGATTTTTGCTGCACCATCTCCATAGTCCAAGATTAGCAATACAAATGTTTTTATAAAGCTCTAAAGGCAGGAGGCATATATTTTGGCCAAGAGGGCATGGTTCACTCTGCTTTTGCATATCCTGATTCATTTGCATGGCATGGTTATTTACCAAAAATGTTTATCACCGAATGATGAAAAAGAAGGGGAGGGGCGCGATGGTGATTTTGGTATGAAGCTATTTTATAACTGCTTAGTAAATGGGTTATCTATTAACGATTGTGCTTATCATCAACCTTTGTTATGGAGAAAAGAGCAAAAGCAAGGACTTCTATCAGGTCTGCAGGCTTATAAGCAAACGGAATTAGAAAAGGGACTCAGTGAACAAGACTGGCAACGAAAATATGATGAAACCATAAGAATGATAAATGATGACAAACAGTTGATCGGCTTTTATGGGAGTTGTCTCATTGCTGCAAGAAAAGCTTAGGAGCATCACCAATCGTTTTTCAGACCTTATAAATTTTTCCAAAAATATGTCTATACTTTAGATATAGAGGGGTATTTTTAGACCTGATAGGATTATTTCGAACCTGTTCTATTTATGGTTATGAATCCAAATAATAACTATTTAGGGATGGAAAAATTAAAATGATCATTGAAAGTACATTTCAACCACCACTCTGGCTTGCAAGTTGCCATCTACAAACCATATTACCGGTCATTAATAATCCAAGCCCAACGACGATATTAAGAAGTGAACATCTCGAATTACCTGATGGTGACTTTCTCCATTTGACGTTGGGCTGATGAAAATCTAACCCATGAAGCGCCGTCTAATTATTCTTTTACATGGAACGGCGGGGAATGTGAACTCCCATTATATCAAACGAGTATTTAATGCCTATCCATCAAGCGGGATATCGTAGTGTGTTGGTCGCATTTTAGAGGTGCTGGCGAATCCCCGAATCGGTATGACCAAGAGCCTATCACTCAGGTAGCTACTGATGATTTAGAATATGTCGATTGATTATTTCAATCATAAGGAACCAAAAAGCCGCAAGAGTGTCATCGGATTTTCTTTGGGGGGAAATGTTTTGCTAAAATGGCTGGGAGAAACACCTCATAAAAAACAAATAGATTTAGGTATGGCTATCTCAGTTCCTTTTGACTTAGCAATCTGCTCTAATACTTTAAATCATGGTATTGGTAAGTTTTATCAAGCTTATTTGTTAAAGGATCTTAAATTTCTTACAAGAAGAAAACTACATCAAGTTGGGTCCGATTATAGGCATCAATGACAATCAGTTAATGTCAATAAGTTCAATCCGAGAATATGATAACCGTGTTACAGCGCCATTATATGGTTTTGACGATGCAGATGATTATTATCGTAAGGCAAGTTGTCGTCCGTTTCTTAAAGGAATTACCAATAAAACCATTATAATTCATGCCAAAGATGATCCGTTTATGTCCCCTGAAGTCGTGCCTACACAAAAAGAATTGTCGAAGACAACAAAGCTTGAATTAAGTGAAAAAGGGGGGCATTTGGGTTTCATTGATGGTGATGAGAAAATGATACCTAATTTCTGGTTACCTCCGAGAATCATCCATTATCTGAATGAAGAATTTGAACAAAGAAATTAAGAACACAAAAATTTTATCTGCCCCATCTATGATCCGGTTCATGGAAGAATAAGTTTATGCTGCTTAACCAAGCAAGTATAGTGGATTAGCTTTTATAAAATCAGATTAACTAGTAAAAAATATAACGCCCCAGAAGTGAGTATAATATGCTCAGGTTGAAATATTTGTGTCAGTACATTATAATCGTCCGACTTTAATTGGAGATATATTATGTCATATTCTAAGCTAACTGGTACTACTGGTGGGTATATACACGAGAAAACTTCTTTTTTTCAACCCTTTACTTCTGCTTCGGATTTATTTGGGAGGGGAACAAGTGTTGCTACAGCCCCAGCTATGTATGCTGGATTAGGGATCATTTCATTGGGGGCTGCTTTGAAAGAGTTAATTACAGGTTTTATCAACCTTATAACTGGAGAATTTTCTGATTCTTGGAAAAATGTTAAAGACTCTGGGAAACACTCACTTAATACACTAGCTTATGCAATATTAGCTGTTGTTAGTCCAATAGCAAATCTTATAGACATCATTGGCGCTACCATCGTTTCAATATTGCCTAATAAGAAAGATGAAGCACCAGACGATTATCCTTCCTACCAATATAATTAATGTTTGATTATTTTACGATCGATCCTGGACTCTAATAAAGGTCCGGGATCCATGATTACTTTTATTTCTATCAGCAAATGAGTTTGTAGACAATATAATAGCCATTATTACAGGAGTGGATGGCCATAAGTTAGAGCTTTAATGGTTTTTCAGGGTTTTCGAACCAGGTAAGTACTATAGACTCAGGTTTGTTACTCTTAGTAAGCTCTAAGTGATTGTTAATGCAGCGTCTGGCATAATCTGAAGCAAGAGGCTTTATCTTATTATTTTGCAAAGATATCAGTATATTATCCCATAACTCAAGATATTTCTTTTCATCATCAGGCTTGATGCAATATTGATTGTAGTTTCTTCGATGAAATTTAAAATAGATCGTAGCAATTCCTTAGTGGGAGATCTTTCACTTTCATCAAACCAACCTAATTGCTCATCACAAACTTTACGAATGGATCGTTCATCAATATCTGTACCAAAAATTTCAGCCGGAGTTCGTCTAAATCCAAATAATGACGTGGATGACTTTTTCTTCATGGCGTAATTTTCCCTTTATCAACATGGATTAAACTTACTAGGCATCATAGGTTCTGCTGATATATTAGCTAATCTGTTCTAAACCTACCATGCAAGATTGGAGAAAAAATGGAAAATATAGGTTAAGCTTGCATCACCAATACTAAAAAATGCAGATTGCAAGACATTTTGTAATATATGGAAATTGCTTGGAAATGAATTTAGAAGATAGTCTTGAAATCAAACTTTTTTTATATTCCCGTTTTACTTTGCCAAGAAGTGTCGGCATGGCTTTGGACATGAAGTTGACTACATTAACTACACTTTTGAGTAAAGGTCTGATTATCAAAATAATCAGACTTAATATGTATGCTAGTCCTCTGTGATTCATAAAAATAGGAATTAGGATATATCACCAAGCGGAATTGCATTTTCGGATAAACTTGAAGGATTAGAAATAAGTTTGTCTTTTGCAATGCGCGACAGCTTCTTGATGAACTTTTCAAGCTTTAAGGCTTCTGACTTTCCACCATTTGTTATTTTCCAGCACTGAGCAATTTTAACTGGTTTAAAACTGCGCGTATATTTACACTTCCCAGTCCCATCAACATGAGATTGATACCTTCTTTTAATGTCATTTGTGATGCCGGTGTAATAGGTGTTGTTCTCACAATAAAGTATATAAACCCAAAAAACTTGCTCACTCAAATCTTGCTCCTTGTACGTACCAAAACCACTGTAATTATAAGTTTTTTATAAATGCTCGCAATTGGCTGCATCCCAGACTCAGATTTGGCATCGCTTCATCTACTGATAATTTGCGGTTTCGACTATATGCTATTAAGGCCTCTTTTCCGTCATAATCAACACTTGCGATTCGCAGGGAAAAGGCATCTTGTGGCATGCCGAACTCGGATTCCAGGCAATGTTGCAACACCGTAGTCTTCCAGCAGCGTCAGTGCCAGTTGTTTGTCACTTGTAATGCCCTGTTGTTTTAGTTTTGTTTTAAAATTAGCAAAATCAGGCATTAAATAAAAGGCGCCATTGGGTTTTGCACAATTTAATCCCATTTGAATAAATTCATGGTATAAATACTGTCCTGCTAGTCGATGTAATTCAGCACAATCCTCCACATGCTCTTTAACCGAATTGTCATATGTATATGCGGCGACACCAGCATATTGGATAGGTGCTGATACACACGAATAAGTTTCACTGATTAACACTTTTAATGATTTTTGAAGTTCATTCATGGATTCAGGAACTAAGCAAAAACCCAGTCGGTAGCCGCCTGCTGAAAAATATTTAGATAAGCCCGACGTCACGATAGTCCCTTCAGGATATGCGTAAACCATACTGGCATGGCGACAGTCATGACATTCGGTACCAGCATAGATTTCATCTGATATAACCACGATATTGTTTTTACGGCAGATTGCGGCTAATTCATGAAAGTTTTGTTGCGTATAACAACAACCCGTTGGATTATTGGGACTATTTAAAATTAAGATCTTTTGTTTACCAGATTGTAACGATTGACAGACATCTTCTAGTTCTAAAGCTGCCAAACAATAACTGTTGTTAATATCAGTTTGCATTCTGTAAACTTGCTTATCCAACAGTTTTGCTTGTGGTTCATAACTCACCCAGCTTGGGGATGGCAGCAACAGGTCTCCATCTAAGAGGTACAATAAGTGAAACAAGGATTCTTTAGATCCAGGCGCTATAAATACATCGTTACTGCTAAATGAATAGTCATAATTTTTTGTGTAATAACTTGCGATGGCGTGCCTTAAATCTGGGAGCCCTTCTGCTGGCAAATATGTCTTAATGTCACTGAATTGAATTAACCTGTCTTGTAATTGTATTGGTACGGGGAATGGCGATTCACCAAAACCAAAATGTACAACGGACTTATCTTGAGATTTTAATACCCTAACACGCTGATTAATTTCAAGCGTTGCTGACTCCTTCACTTGTGTTATTTGCTGATTGAGGGAAAGATTCATATTCATCTCGTTTCTCCATGGGTAGGCAATGGGTTTCTTTAATTTTATAAGTAACAACAAATAAACCCAGCACAGCCACAATAGGAATGACACCCAGGGCACACTGATAATCACTGATGGTATAGATTATGGCAGTCCCTCCCCTGTTTAGCCGATGCCAATCAAGTAACATACCTATAAAAGCCTGGCCAATGGCTGAGCTAAGCATGGAAACGGCGTTATTTAAGCCTGAAGCGGTAGAAAAATATTGTTGTGGTACATTCTCTTTGATTAAGGAAAATGTCATTGTTTGAACAGTTACAGAAAGGCCGAGGGAAAACATGGAAATGAGTAGTAATATTTTAGACAAAGTAGGTATTTGAACAATCACTAAACTGCTTAGCAATGCAATCAAAAAGAACACCTGCATGGGTTTTTTTCGATTTCTGCTCTTTTCGGAAATCCCACACAAAATAAAGCCACCAATGCCAGAACCAATCCAAAATAAAGAACAAAAATGAGATGCTGTGACATTGTCCCAATGAAAAACATTAATTAAATATGGTACGCCCCAGAGTGCACCAATAGTTGAAAATGGCAACCAGGCAAGAAACCCAACAAGGGCTATCCATCTTAACTGAGGATGGGTAATACAATAGGTTAGTGCCTGTTTTAATTGAATTGATTGTGAATTTTTCCTGCCATAACCATCTCGGATTATCAAAGCATATAATACGGCAAGCAAGATTGTGATCATAGCTAAATATAATGTCGTTTGTCGCCAGCCAAACTGATTGACCAATCTGGCTAATGGCCCTTGGGCTAATATGGCCCCTACTGTACCCAATAAATGTAATCCAGCAGCCACAGTTGAAAAATAACGGTGGTGCAACCAGCGAGCGGCTAGGTAATAAGAGGATAGAAATCCAATACATACACCTGTTCCCGACAAGAAACGTGCAATCATAGCAACTTTGTAGTTTGATGTTAATGCAAACAACAGCAACCCAAAGCCAGATAATAATGAATAACAAGCCAACATACGTCTGGCGCCATACCTTTCCAACATCCAGCCTGATGGTAATTGCATTAACGCATATGCATAAAAGAAACTGGCGCCAATCCATCCCAGGTCAGTACTGGTCATATGAAAACTTGACATTAATTGATGAGTCATGACACTGGGAGCAACTGCAACAAAAAAATCATATAGTGCATAAGTGCTTGCTGTCACGCAGACGATTAATGCCAAGATGGATATGGATTTGTTACTTGAAATAAGGAACCCCCAACTGTGTTCAAAATTTCACTATAACGACATAATCAATGATAATCAAGTACATGATTTATAAATATTTAACTAAGTGTTTGAAATTAGTGTAAAAATGAATTTTGTAACTAAATGTATTTAGTTGTGTATTTTGATTTCAATTCTATGAATTGATCCTATATTAATCTGGATGGATAAGAATACAGGTTTCATATTTGACAAATAAATGATAATAATCCACCATAATTTAATGCAATCAAAAACAAAATAAAGGGAGCTTATTATGTATACAAATCGGGTTGCAGTTGTGACTGGTGGCACTGGTGGAATTGGCACTGCTATTTCACAAGATTTAGCAAAAGCAGGTTATCAGGTAATCGCTTGTTATTATAAAGGCGGCAATCATGAAGCTGCTAAAGAATGGCAACAAAAGCAGAAAGAACTAGGGTTTGATATTGATATTGCGTATGCAAATATTTCGAAATTTGATGAGTGTGAAGCTTTAAAAAATAAAATCATTGCTAACTATGGTCGAATCGATGTCTTAGTAAATAATGCTGGCATTACCAAAGATAGTAGCTTCAAAAAAATGACACCAGAACAATGGTATGATGTTGTTGATGCCAACTTAACCTCGATGTTCAATATGACTAGAAACTTTATACAACCTATGCTGGATGCTGGCTATGGTAGAATTGTTAGTATTTCATCAATTAATGGTCGTAAAGGTCAGTTTGGACAATGTAATTATGCTGCTTCCAAATCAGGTATTTATGGATTTTGCAAAAGCTTAGCTCAAGAAGTCGCCAGTAAAGGCATTACTGTTAATGTTATTTCTCCAGGATATATTAAAACGGAAATGGTTGCGAAAATGAAGCCAGAAACATTAGACTACATAGTTACCCAAATTCCGGTTGGTAGGTTAGGAGAAGTGACTGAAGTGGCCAGAATGGTTACATTTTTGGCTGATGAACAAAGCGGATTTATAACTGGAAGCAATATTGATTTAAATGGCGGACAGTATATGTAGTTAAGATTTCAAAGTACCACAAAAGCATGCTCATGCGAGTAGCTGAAATACTACTTGAAATATAAAATTGGTATACTGCCTTCACAATAGTGATGGTTTAGATTATAAAAGCCACCAACATATATCATATTGTTGGTGGTTTTATTTTTAGGAAAAATAATGAAAAAAAAACATATTGCAATTGTTACTGGTGGTGTGGGTGATATAGGTACTGCTATATGCCGGATGCTTAGTCCGCTCAGTGCTCATGTATATGCCTTAGATATAGTTGAAGAAGCAACAAGTAATGATTGGTTGAATATATTTAAAAATGAGGGCTTAGACAATATTCATTTTAAATCTTTAGATGTTACTAATTATGAACAATGTGATGATGTAGTAACTAATATTATTAATGAACACGGCCTTATTGATATAGTCATTAACAATGCAGGTATAACACGTGATGCTGTATTTTCAAAAATGACGAAGCAACAATGGGATAGTGTCATTAACGTGAACCTAAATGGAATGTTCAATGTTACCCATCATGTTGTTGATAGTCTTCGTGCCAATAACTTTGGACGCATCATTAATGTGTCATCTGTTAATGCCCTAAAGGGACAATTTTCCCAGGCAAATTATGCTGCCTCAAAATCTGGCATCTATGGGTTTAGCAAAAGTTTAGCGCAGGAACTGATACAGTATAACATTACAGTAAATTCTATCTCTCCTGGCTATGTTAATACTAAATTAATGAATGGAATCCGTCCTGATATATTAGAAGATATTATTAAACACATCCCAGCAAAGCGCCTGGCAGAGCCAGAAGAAATTGCCTGGGCAATTCAATTTTTGATAGACGAACGAAGCCAATATATTACTGGCGCAAATTTAAATATAAATGGTGGCTTGTATTTTGCTTGAGGATTATGAATGAAAATTATTAAGAAATACAAGAACAGACGGTTATATGATACTGAAATCAGCCAGTACATCACGTTTGAGCAGTTGAAATCATATATTGATGAGGATATCAACTTTAAGGTGATTGATTCCGCAACAGAAAATGATATTACAAACAGTACCCTGTTACAGATTATTGTTGAGCAAGAGGCAAGTGCTAACCCTTTTCTTTCAAAAGAAATATTATTAAATATAATTAAATTATCAAAACACCCAATGCATCAAATGATGACTGACTTTTTAGAGTCTGGTTTTGATATGCTAAATCAAACGGCTGAAAAAGAGTCCCTTATGAATGGCTATAAGCAACTATCTGAGCAATGGGTCAATCAAATGCAAAAGGGGTTTGAAACCTGGCGTGATTGGATAGGTTCTAAAGATAAAAAGTAACTATTTAGGTTCATTTTTGTTCGCAGGAAAGTCGTACTTAACCCATCTTGAGCGAAAATTAAAACAAAAGATGCTCACATACTGGTGTATGCTGCACTTTTTGATTTAAAATTTCGTTCAACCTGCACCTAAACCTACCTTTTCCCAGAAATTTACATCTGCGGGTGGATAGTGACGACATAAATAATAAATAGCTCATGCTGTCAGTTAATAAAACGAGTTGTCAACAGACATTCATCTTTAATGTAATTCAACTTATAGCTTGTCATGCTATTTTACAAATAAACTTGGTTAATTTATTATTAACAATTAATTACTTAAATTTAAAATTCAATAATGATAACCATATTCCTATATAGCTTAATACCCACCTCATGTATGATTATTGGCGGGCTTATTGCGGGTGGATTTCATCCTGGCGATAAACTAATCAGTGGAACCCAGCATTTTGCTGCTGGTGTTGTATTTGCTGCTGTTGCAAGAGAATTGTTGCCACACTTAGGTGCCAGCACAAACATATGGATTATGATCATCGGGTTCTTAGCTGGCTTGGTTACCATGATTGCAGTTAAGATGTTAAGCGAGTCACTTGGTCATAGCCACTCAGGTGACTCATCCACACCATGGGGACTAATTGCAGGTGTTGGTATAGACGTTTTTATCGATGGTGTTTTAATCGGAATCGCTTTTTTGGTAGGTAAGCAAGGTGGTTTGCTCATTGCAGTAGCCCTGGCCATAGAAGTCTTGTTTTTGGGGCTATCTTCAGCAGCCACACTTAAAAGTAAAGGGTTCGCCAAGCTGATGTCTGTTTTTGTCGTTATCATATTAGCTATATTAATACCCATTGGTAGCGTTGGTGGTGCCTCTTTACTGCAGATCCTTCCACAAGCTTATACCACTGCATTGTTATCATTCGGTGTGGCTGCATTGTTATATTTGGTAACAGAAGAACTGTTAGTAGAAGCTCACGAAGTTAAGGATACCCCTTTAATCACAGCTAGTTTTTTTATAGGATTTTTGCTTATTATTGTCTTAGAAAATTTTGTTGGTTAGTCTAAAGATCAAGAGACTTTTCTGGTTAAAACTGATGCTGTCATTCTAGAAATACAGGTTAACTTACCTTCTTCATTTTTGATTTCGACTTGCCAGACTTGCGTTGTTCGACCAATGTGTATAGGAAAAGTTTTTCCGGTGACTACGCCTTGTGTTGTTGAACGGATATGATTAGCATTGATTTCTAATCCAACACAATATTGTTTCTCGATATCAATAACAATATTTGCAGCTGTGCTGGCCATTGTTTCGGCTAAAACGACATTGGCACCACCATGAAGAATTCCAATTGGCTGTTTGGTTCTTTCATTAACTGGCATCGTAGCAATCAAATAATCATGACCTACTTCGGTAAACTGAATGCCTAAATAATCAGCCATGGTTTCCTTACCGCGATTATTTAATTGATCCGCTGTTACATCTCGATACCAGATAGTCATTATAATCCCATTTTATTATATAATATTTGGGATTATACCCGTGATCTTTCAAAATGCGAGGATTTAGGCATTATTATTTTTTTGTTCTATCTATTGCGATATAAACCTTTCATCCTCAGAGAACATCAAATAAAAGAGCCACTTTGCAATACAATTAAAATCAAGTTCGAAATATCTGAAAAAGCGATAGACTCTCTTTTTACACGATTCTTTCCTGCATTGTGACAGCAATTTCACTTAAATTCACGCTACGGACTATAAATAAAGCGAGCAAAATTTGTGTAAAACAGTCCAATCGAGACTTGTGCCAATTCAATTGTTGCCCTAATATGTCTCTTAACTCTCTGATATATTTCATATTCACACCTTTTTTTAGACGGAAAGATTATATGAAATACATTTAATATCAGCGAGTTATTTCTTTCTTAAAAACTCTTTTTTAAAAAATTGTCCGGAAAAAACTAAACTAACTCTGTGCAGGACAAAAAAGACAAATTTACATAAAATTAAGGAGGAGTTTTAGATATAACTCGCTGATTAAATTCAAATAATTTATACTTCATTTCGCGAAAAAGGAGGTATAAATGAAAAAAATCAACGAGTTAAAAGGCATATTAGGGCAACAATTAGATTGGCACAAGTCTAGAATAGATTTTTTTGCACGCGCATTGATAGGTTTGATGCTTTCGCGCAGCATAAATTTCAAAGAAATTTCGGTACTGATGCCTTCATCGTCCTTAGTTGAATCAAGGTATAAAAGGATACAGCGCTTCTTTCGAGACTTTGAAATAAACTTTGATGTAATAGCACGTTGGTTATTTTTACTGTTTTTCAAACCCACAGATAAACTTTATTTGTCAATTGATAGAACAAATTGGTTCCAAGGAAAAAGTAAAATCAATATTTTCATGTTATCCATTTGCTATGAAGGGATAGCAATTCCAATCTATTGGCGTTTGTTGAATAAGGCAGGCAATTCAACCGGTAGAGAGCAAGTAGCTTTGCTCAAACGCTTTGTTAAACAGTTCGGTTGTCATCAAATTCAGGCGGTTCTCGCTGATAGAGAGTTTCCCAATAAAACACTCATAACTTGGTTAGAGCAAAACAAAATACCGTTTTACATGAGAATTAAGCATGATGCGATTGTTAAAATAAAAGGGAAAAAATATAAATCCGCTGGTGAGATTTTTTCACACCTAAGTCTCCGCGAGAATTATGTCTTAAATATGCGAGTTACTCTGTTTCAACATCAAATTTACCTTGCTGCCAGTAAAAATGAACGCGATGAACTCATGATTATTATAACCAATGCAAACCCTAAAGTTGCCATTGCCACTTATTTGCGTCGATGGGAAATTGAATGTCTTTTCCAGGCATTAAAACAACGAGGATTTCAGCTAGAGCAAACTCACGTGAAACATCTTGCTAGGTTAGAAAAAATAATAGCCTTTATGGCCATTGGGTTTGCATGGGCACATAAAACTGGAGAGTGGGTGGCCTCTAAAAAGCCTATAAAATGGACAACCATTAGAAAACAACATAGGCCTAGAACCAGCTTCTTCAAATATGGGTTGGATTTTATCCGCGATAAGTTAAGTAAGTTTGCAAGTAAAATATCCGATTTTAGGGTGATAATTAAACAAATAATACCTCAAATTCTACAAAAGGAGATGTATAGGTGATGTTTTGTCCTGCACAGAGCTAAACTAAATATCCTAATTTTTACTTAATTTTTATTTAATATTTAATTGATATAATACGAGTCAATATAATTTATATCGGATCAATTAAATATGGCCAAGATAAAAGTACATGTTTTAAATTTTCATAGCATTTTCTCCCATATTGAAATTGTGCTCGAAAATGCATCAACTAAACCCCATACATATTATCGTGTCAATCGATGGGAAGAACCCCTAGATAAATGGCGAACATATGGTCCTAAACAATATATTGAACAGGCTAGCTCCACATATAGCTTTGATATTGAGGCTGATCCTGATGAAATTACAAATAGGTGGAGAAACTATTGGTTGGATACATGGAATGATGCCAGCATTTTAGGTAAAAACTGTGCGGTGGCAGCACAGTGGTTTTTAACAGAATTTACAGGTATTCCAAAACCCAGTTTATCAAATATTAGTTGGAACCACCTTATTTTTGGCATTGTTTGGCCAAGTTTTCTCCCTTGTCCTGTAACCCTTCCGGGTCGTATTATGTCTAATGCTAAATTCCATATCGAAGCAAGGGATAACTCAGAAATAGCAAATCAATATTCTCGTTTATTTTTATATACGACTATGTCTCTTGCAACACTGGTGTTTGCAGCATCAGTATTTGCTCTTGCTGTTGCTGCTACAATTCTAAGTGGCGGAATTGCGGCGCTTGCTATAAGTGGATGTGTTGCTGTGGGTATAGCAAGTACCTATGGCTTTTTTAAAGCCCATAACATATTATCGGCAAAAAATATCTCAGGTGATCGGAAGGAAACAAATGAGCGCCCTTTAATTAAAGATGACCTAATTTGTAGTGGTCTCGACTTGATCTGACAGTTCCCAGCTTTTTAGAAGTGTCTTTCAGGTCAAATTTAGTCTATAAACTTTTCCTTCCAGATTTATTTACCATCAATTAGATAGTGTCGTCAAATTATCTTTCCCCATAGATCCATGCTGCAGTAAGGAAAGATGGGGTGTTGTTTGCGTACCTGTAGTAATACCTCATGGAGGAAAGCATTTTCTACAAGATGATGAAGTTTATAAAGCGCCTTGTCAAATTTATGAAGTCTACCAGAAACGATGGCGAATTGAAGAGTATCATAAGTCAATCAAACAAAATATCAGTTTAGCCAAGTCGCCAACTCGTACTGTGAAAACGCAGTCAAACCACATTTTTGCTTCAATCATTGCGTACTGTAAACTAAAAATGGTGGAAATAAAAACAAATCTTAATCACTTTGCTAACAAGTATAAATTGATTGTAAGAGCGAACCAAATTGCTATGCGGGAGTTAAAAAGTATTGGAGGCTAGAGGCTGATGTGCATAACATGAGTTATTGACATAGCATATGTAACATATTGTCGCTGTGTGAATCTATTGATAGATGCTCTATACTTATCATGAATGGGCTAATATTTAATAGGGAGAAAGAAATGCAAACTTGTAAGCTTAGTCCTGCTGCCTTAGGGTTGGCGATAGGAGTAATGTGGGCATTTTCATTATTAATCATTGGGTTGCTATCATACTATGCAGATTATGGTACTACATTCATAATGACCGTGAACTCACTATATTTTATTAGTGGCGTAACACTTGCGAATGTGTTTTTTACTACCATAATAGGCTTTGTAGATGGTTTTATAGGCGGTGTCATATTAGCATTTTTGTACAATCTATTTGGTGGCAATTGCTGCTCAACATCAGATAAAGACAAATAGCTGTTTGCAAATGACATGCTAAAATTGTGTCCTATTAGGTTGGAACTTTAATCCCGTCCATACCGTGGGATTAAAATTCCATTTGCCTTTAGTTTTACTTTTTCTTTTACTTTTTCTTTTTGGGGAGATATAAGTCCGTAATAGACCCTTCAAACGCTTCGGCAGATTGGCATATCGTTTCTGAGAGCGTTGGGTGCGGATGAATTGTTAGTGCGATATCTTCAACATCACAGCCCATTTCAATCGCCAAAGAAACTTCTGAGATTAGATCGCCAGCATTAACACCGATGATCCCACCGCCTAAAACACGTTTTGTTTTGGGGTCAAATATAAGTTTGGTCATACCCTCTTCTCGACCCATACTGAGCGCCCTTCCACTTGCTACCCACGGGAATGCACCTTTTTCATAATCAATTCCCTTGTCCTTTGCTTCTTTCTCAGTAAGACCAGCCCAGGCAACTTCAGGATCAGTATATGCAACACTGGGAATACAAGCAGGTTCGAAGTAATGTTTTTTACCGGATATTACTTCTGCCGCAACTTTTCCTTCAGGAATTGCTTTATGGGCAAGCATGGGTTGCCCAATAACATCGCCAATAGCATAGATGTGTTCCACATTGGTGCGCAGTTGATTATTAACGTGTATGAACCCCCTCTCATCAACTTGAACCCCCGCTTTGTCAGCATCAACCTCACCACCATTAGGTTTTCGACCAACTGATAATAATATCTGTTTAAATTTCAGAGGCTTGTCTGGGGATTTATCCCCTTCCATGCTAACATGAAGTGCATCTTTTTTGGCTTCTACTTTTGTGACCTTTGTCTTCAATAGGAAATTTACACCTTTCTTTTCCATACGTTTTTGTAAAATTGTCACCAGGTCTTTGTCTGCACCCGGCATTAATTGATCCATAAACTCTACAACAGTGACGTTAACGCCTAACGAAGAATAAACCGTAGCCATTTCAAGACCGATGATACCACCACCAATGACTAATAAATCACCTTTAATATTTTTGAGCTCTAACGCACCTGTGGAAGAGAAAATTCTATCGTCTTCGGGAATGAATGGCAGTTTTACTGATTCACTGCCAACAGCAATGATTGCATTTTTAAATTCAATAGACGTCTTGTCTTTGCCATCAGTGACTTCCATACTGTGGCTACCAGTGAATTTCCCAACCCCTTTAACAATCTCTACTTTTCTTTGTTTTGCCAGTGCTTTTAAACCACCTGTGAGTTTTTTAACGACAGAATTTTTCCATTCAACCAGTTTTTTGCTATCAACCGTTGCTTTACCAAAATCAACGCCAGCAGTATGCATTTCTTCAGCTTCATCAAGCATTTTGGCTACATGCAGTAATGCTTTAGATGGAATACAACCCACATTCAGGCAAACACCACCGATACTGTCGTAGCGTTCAACTAAAATAACGTTCAAACCCAAATCTGCTGCACGAAATGCAGCTGTGTAACCACCAGGTCCACTACCAAGAACGACTAAATCAGCTTTTTTTTCTGTTGCCATAATTGCCTCTTAATTTATTAGTTTAATATGTCAGGCGTATCCCGACTTACATTTTAATATTTAATGGGTTTTAACCCGATTATTTACCCTAAAATCAATTTACGAATATCTGTCAATAAATTAGCTAAATGCACCGTAAATCTGGCTGCTTCAGCCCCATCAATAACACGATGATCATAAGATAAAGATAACGGTAACATTAAACGTGGGACAAATTTATCCTGTTGGTAGATTGGTTTAATATGAGAACGAGATAAACCAAGAATAGCAACTTCAGGACCATTTACAATTGGCGTAAATGCTGTGCCGCCAATACCACCTAAACTGGAGATGGTTATACACCCACCAGACATGTCATTAGGCATCAGCCCCTTTTCTCTTGCTTTTTGAGATAGCCTTCCCATTTCCTTTGCAATATCAGCAACACTTAACTTATCAACACCCTTAATAACCGGTACAACCAATCCATTTGGCGTTTCAACTGCGATGCCAATATTATAATAAGATTTATAAATTAAATCCTTACCATCTGGAGATAAGGATGCATTAAATTGAGGATAGGTTTTTAGTGAGTGGTACAGTGCCTTGGTAACAAATGCCAGTAAAGTTAAGTTATAACCAGCTTTTTTAGCACCCTCTTTTTCTGCTTGTCTAAATGCTTCAAGCTCTGTAATATCAGCTTCATCGAATTGGGTAACATGGGGTATGGTTACCCAACTTCGATGTACATTTTCCCCAGTTAATCGTTTTATTTTATTCAAAGGCTTAACGTCAATCTCACCAAACTGGCTAAAATCAATTGATGGTGCAATTGGCAATTGCAGGCCACTTGTTTGTCCACCTTTTGCCATAACTGCTTTGACGAATGCAGTTAAATCTTCTTTGATAATGCGACCCTTTCGCCCACTTCCTTTTACTTGACTTAAATCGACACCCAATTCGTGGGCAAGTCGACGAACTGCAGGGCCGGCATGTACAGCTTTATTACTTTGTCTGCCTATATCTTCAATGGGAGATGGGGTTGGTGCTATTGTAGGTACCTTTTCAGTTTCAGACTTTTCTGCTTCCAGGGCAGTTTGTTTTTGTTGTGTTGGTGCTGGTGTTGTTGATGTACTTTCGCTGACAAGTAAATCTATGATGGGATTACCTTGTGAGACTTTATCACCAACTTTCAGATGAATGGCTTTAACGTTACCTGTTTCTGGGCAAGGGATATCCATTGTTGCCTTGTCCCCTTCCAAAGTAATTAAAGCTTGTTCTTTTTCAACTGAATCGCCAACTTTAACCATGAGATCAATGACATCTACATCTGTTGCGCCACCAATATCAGGGATTAAGATTGTTTGTATAGTTTCTTTGGTAGCGGCACTTTCAACTTTTTCCTGATGCGCTGATTCCTGCTCTTTCTCTATAGATGAAGACGGCTTATCAGTAGAAGTTTCTTTAGGTTCTTTTATATCCTCTAAGTCCGACTCTACGACTAAAATATCATCTCCTTCAGAGACTTTATCGCCGAGTTTAACTAATATTTTTTTGACTACACCTGAAGACGGAGAAGGGATGTCCATACTGGCTTTATCAGATTCTAAAGTAATTAAGGGAGTATCTTTATTGATTGTATCCCCTTTTTTTACCAAGATTTCTATCACATCAACGCCCTCAGCGCCGCCAATGTCAGGGATTTTTATTTGTTTTTCGTTTGCCATCGTGATTCCTCATTCATCACTAAGTGCACACAGCTCAGTGCGTTATTGGTTCTTGTTTGTCAGGGTCTATATCATATTTTTTAAGCACGGTTTTAATGGCGGATTTAGGTAAGTCACCCGATTTAACCAGTGCCTCAACTGATGCAAGAACAATAAATTTTGCATCCACTTCAAAGAAATGACGTAATTGTTTACGGGTGTCACTTCGTCCAAAACCATCTGTTCCTAATGCTGTAAAAGGTTTATCAACAAACTGGCGAATTTGATCTGCATAAAGTTTAATATAATCAGTTGCTGCAATTACAGGCCCTTTTTTCTTTTCAAGTAATTGACTTACATAAGGTATTTTAGCTTTTTTATCACTATGCATACGATTATGACGCTCACAATGTAAGCCATCTCGACGTAATTCATTAAAACTTGTAACACTCCAAACATCAGAAGCAATATCGAAATCTTTTTGTAGCGACCGTGCAGCTTTTCTTACTTCTTGGAGAATGGCACCGGAACCCAATAATTGAATATGGGCCTTTTTTCCTTTGTTACTTTCAAGCAAATACATGCCTTTAATAATACCTTCTTCAACGCCTTTTGGCATTGCTGGATGATGATAGTTTTCATTCATTACAGTTATGTAGAAGAAAACATTATCTTGTTTAACATACATTCGATCTAAACCATGATGCATTATAACTGCCAGTTCATAAGCAAACGTTGGATCATATGTTACAGCATTCGGTATGGTGCCTGCTAAGATATGAGAATGACCATCTTGATGCTGCAATCCTTCTCCAGCCAGAGTGGTTCGACCTGATGTCCCACCAAGAAGAAAACCACGCGCTTGCATATCACCCGCAGCCCAGGCCAAATCACCCACTCTTTGGAAACCAAACATAGAATAATATATGTAAAAAGGTATCATCGGATGTTGATTCGTAGAATAAGAGGTGCCAGCTGCTATCCAGGAGCAAAATGCACCAGCCTCATTTATCCCTTCCTCCAAAATTTGTCCATCTTTAGCTTCTTTGTAATACATGACTTGTTCATGGTCAACTGGCGTATATAGTTGACCAACAGGGGAATATATACCTATCTGACGGAATAAGCCTTCCATACCAAATGTACGACATTCATCAGGAACTATTGGTACGACACGGTCTTTTAATATTTTATCTTTAAGTAATACTGAAAGAATTCGAACAAAAGCCATAGTTGTTGAGTATTCCCTTTCTCCACTGTCTACAGTGACTGCTGAAAAGGCAGATAAATCAGGAATTGTTAATTTTTCGCAGTCATGATGCCGATGGGGCAAATAGCCACCGAGTTTTTCTCGTTGTTCCTGTAAAAATTTAAATTCGGGGCTTTCTTCATCTGGACGATAAAAAGGAATATCATTAATTTCTTCATCCGTAATCGGAATATGGAAGCGATCACGGAAAGCCCGTATTTGTTCAATTGTCATTTTTTTCTGTTGATGGGTAATATTAAGCCCTTCTCCTGCAGCTCCCATACCATAGCCCTTAACGGTTTTGGCTAAAATAACAGTTGGTTTGCCAACAGAATTGCTAGCCTTAGCATATGCGGCAAATACTTTTCCTTCATCATGGCCACCACGGTTCAATCGCCAAACTTCATCATCGGTCATATTTTCAACCATTTTTTTAAGTTCGGGATATTGACCAAAAAAATATTTTCGAACGAAGGCACCATCGTGAGCTTTGTATGATTGATAATCCCCATCAAGGCATTCTTCCATTCTTTTTTGCAGGAGGCCATTTTTATCTTGAGCAAGCAAACTATCCCATCGAGCGCCCCAAATTACTTTTAAAACCTGCCAACCAGCACCACGAAATACGCCTTCAAGTTCCTGAATAATTTTACCATTGCCACGAACTGGACCATCGAGCCTTTGCAAATTACAGTTGACAATAAAAATTAAATTATCAAGCCTTTCACGGCATGCTATACTCAATGCGCCTAATGATTCAGGCTCATCCATTTCTCCATCACCAAGAAATACCCATACCTTACGTTTGTTAGGCTCTATAATCCCCCGATTTTCAAGATATTTAAGAAACCGTGCCTGGTAGATGGCCTGTAAAGGTCCAAGTCCCATAGAAACAGTTGGGAATTGCCAGAATTCAGGCATTAGCCATGGGTGAGGATATGAAGATAAACCATCGCATTCGACTTCTTGTCGAAAGTTGTCGAGTTGTTCTTCACTCAACCGCCCTTCTAAATAGGCTCGAGCATAAATTCCTGGTGCCGAATGTCCCTGAATATATACTAAATCATCCGCTTTAAAGAAATAGTTGAAACCAACTTCATATAGGTTTGCCGCGGAGGCATAAGAAGCGATATGACCACCCAATTCAGGAGCAATTTTTCCAGCCCGCAAAACCATTGCTAATGCATTCCATCTGATTAATGCCGAAATGCGTTTCCTGACTCCTTCATCCGGTGGAATAGTCTTTTCTTCAAGGACTGATATTGTATTCCTATAAGGGGTGTTAATTGAAGAATGAACATTAGCCCCCTCACTATTAGCTCTATTAATTAATTGCTGGATTAAATATGCAGCTCTATCCTGTCCTTCAACTGATAAGACTGAGTCGAGCGCATCTAACCATTCTCGGGTTTCCACTGGATCAATATCTGGTAAGGATTCTTTAGACATGAGCTCATTCCTCTTTATATAATTTTGTTCTATTGACAATATGGTGTAGCACGTAATACTTTTCTAATTATTCCGCCGCACTGTTGGATACAAACATTCAAATCTGCCGGGCAGCTACAAGTAACTTTGCGGCATTGTAAAGGATCTCGGAAAGATAGCCAATCTCTCGGACGGTAAGTCCCTTCAACTTTTATTTTATTGTAGTATGAACGATAACTTTTCCATGCTTGTTTATCCGCTTCTTTTTGACATTTCCGGCAACTATTATGGCATTGTTTTTGGCATGCTTTATAAATTTGTTCACACTTATATATACAATCCCGTTTGATTATAACAGGGGAATCACTTTTCTTAATAGTTGATTTGAAAATCGAGGATTTTTTTCCGTTTATGTGATGGATACTATGGCATCCTACAATAAAAAAACAAGCCATGACAACTAATAATAATTTATTCATTTATAGAGATCCTTAAAACCATGCGGCAATGGTTAAAATAGCAATGATTACTAAATACAAAATAATGCTGTGTTCCAATGCCTTTTCCGCTTCAAGCTCTGATGGCAAAGTTTGGTCATCACTAAATGTCGCTTTTGCGCAAGCTTCTAGTAACACTGCATTATCTTTTGGACCAGCAAAAACATAATGTCCAAATGGTTCGATACCTCGTTGGAAATGCCCAACAAGTAAATAACATATTGCTGAAATACGCGCGGGTATCCAATCTAGCCATTGTATAATGGTATCACAATATACTTGTTCCTTAGTATGATAACTGGCTAAATGAATTAACCGATATGCAAGTAAAAATAATGGTCCAAATAATAAATACCAAAATATTGGTGAAAAAATTGCATTATTGGCAATAACAAGATGTTGTATACCAATCCCTTCTTTTTCAGAAGGATAAAATATATTCATTGGACCAATACAAAAATAAAAAATTGTCAGATTTAAAAGAAATGTAGCAATCCCCCAAAATTCATCATGGAGTAGCCAGTAAACCCCTGCGACAACTAACCATATTGGTAAGACCATGATTATAGTCTTCATTAATTGGGGTTGTGTAAAAGAATAACTATTGCAAAATTCCAGAATTAATTTTTGCAGCCAGTGAGTCCAGATAACTCTCTTTTCAGCAAGCTTATGCATTAAATTTCGCTCAAAGAATAAGCTTATTAAAATAATAAGTAATTTCATAGCATTAATCCTTGCGCATATTATCCGAGAGTGCAATAGGGGTAGGATACTTTAAAACAACAATATAGGAAGACACAATAAAGGTTAATATAGTTGTCGCTTGAATAAGGTTTGATGCAACTTCAGAAATAAGGTGACCATTCAGTGCAATACTAGCTACTAATAAGGAAAATTCACTCGCCTGACCTAATCGGAAACCAACCTCTCTTGAGACTGATTTTTTTTCTCCAGACAGCTTCAGTAACATACCAAATAATAGCGGTTTAAATAGAAGAATTAGAAATGAGAGTATCAATGCAGGTATCATTACTTGTGCGGCCAGGCTAAAATTAAACGTCGCGCCCACAGTGAAAAAAAACATAACCAAAAAGAAGTCTCGCAAGGGTCTCAAGCTGTCTGCGATATAAAGAGATATTGGACTTGATGCTAATGCTACGCCTGCAACAAAAGCACCAATATCTTCTGACAGCCCTAAAGCATGTCCTAAAACAGACATACCCATACACCAACCAATCGACAAGAGAAATACATACTCCTGGGTAGTGTCAAAACGTGCCAATAATTTAATAAGAACATATCGTTCAAAAGCAAATGCAAACCCAATCATTGCTGGTAATGCAATACATACTAAAACTAAATCATTCCAGGTGAAACCAGTACCCGCTTTGGAACCATTGATTAAGATTAAGATGATGATGGCGATTAAATCTTGCATTAATAAAACAGAGATCATCACTTCACCAGTGTGTTGGTGATGTAAAATGGTTGTCGGCAATAGTTTTAAGCCAATGATAGTAGAGGAAAACATCATTGCCGCACCTAAAACCCAAGATTCTGAGACAGTTAGGCCAAACCATCGACCAATAAAATAAGAAACAACTGCAAAAACAACCGAGCTAACTAATGCGATCCATGTTATTTTCTTAAGCATATGTACTAAATTTTGGGGTTGTAGGTGCAGACCTAATAAGAAAAGTAAGAAAACAATCCCCATGTCACCAATTTGCTGCACTGTATCTACATTATCAACAAGTTTCAAAACCCATGGTCCAAATACCATTCCCAAAAGGATGTATGCTACTAATAATGATTGGCGTGTATAGAGTACGACGGTTGCAAATAAGGATGCGCCTGCGAAAATCAAGAAAATCGTATAAAAAACAGTTTCAGAGGGCATGGGCTGGTAACCTTCTTTAAATAATTATTCAATTATATAGTCGTTGTATAAATTCTTAGAATAGCATAAGCTTTGCCAGAATGGCATTACTATAACATCATCTGGGTTCAGAGTGTAATTGATTTCAACCAAATAAGTCTGTCGGCTATTTGTTCCAGTAAAAAAAATCTGAATAATAACCCCATTTGCTGTGCTGAAATGAATTGGCAAAAGCCCATAAAGAAAAAAGGTAAATATATGAGCGATGACAATGACCCAATGTTCCAGACTTTCACCTTGCCTTGTGGTCAAAAAATTTTCAATAGACTGGTTAAAGCAGCCATGACTGAAGGTTTAAGTGTTGATGGACAGGTCAATGAACGTTTAATTAATCTTTATCAACAATGGTCTTCTGGTGGAGCCGGATTAATCATAAGTGGTAATGTTATGATCGATAGACGTTACTTAGAAAGACCAGGGAATATAATCGTTGATGACTCAAGCGATTTTGACCAATTAAAACGTTGGGCTGAGGCCGGAACGCACAATAATACTCGTTTTTGGTTGCAAATAAATCATCCCGGTAGACAATGCACAAAATGGGTGAATCAAGATCCTGTTTCTCCTTCAGAAGTGGGTTTAGATCTATTACATTCTTTTGCAAGACCGCATGCATTAACCACACACGAAATCGACCAAATAATTCAGCAATTTGCACGTAGTGCCCTTATTGCTGAAAAATGCGGTTTTGATGGTGTTCAAATACATGGTGCACACGGCTATTTAATCAGCCAGTTTCTATCACCTCTTACAAATCAAAGAAGCGATGAGTGGGGTGGGAGTTTTGATAATCGACTACGGTTTTTGATTAGTGTTATTGAGGCTGTTCGCGCTGCAATTAGTCCCCAGTTTGCAGTTGGTTTAAAATTAAACTCCTCGGATTTTCAAAAAGGTGGTTATTCTATTGATGATTGTTTAAAAGTAATTGAAATTCTAAATGATTACCCATTGGATTTGATTGAATTATCTGGTGGTACCTATGAGCAACCTCAACTTCTAGGTCACTATGGAAATAAAAAGGATGCTGACATACCAAAACGAGATTCCACAATTGCTCGAGAAGCTTATTTTGTTAAATACGCAAAGCAAGCTCGTGAAGTAGCTAAAAAGCCATTAATGGTTACTGGAGGTTTTGAATCAGTTAAAGCAATGCATGCTGCCTTAACACATGTTGATTTTATAGGTTTGGGCAGACCATTTTGTGTTATGCCTGATTGGCCAACAAAAGTAAAAGAACATAAGATAAAATTATTGCCGCGACCAGAAAAAAAATTGCTTGGTAAAGGATTTTGGGGAGCAGCAAGCCCCCTCCAATTTATCCAAGGTATTAATATACAAGGCGAAGTGGCCTGGTTTTATTACCAGATTATACGTTTAAGCGACAAAAAACCTGTTAAATGGAACAAAACTTTAATTGGCGCCTTTTTGTATCATGTGTTTAGAGAACAATGGCTTGCTTATCAAAGACGTAAACGCTTATCCTCATCATAACCAGTTACCCTCCCTGAGCTACCATTGAAAACTATAATGTTTATGACCTCGTGGTTTATCGCTGACTTCAACTTCAAGCTGATGTTTGTTGAGGGCAGTAAATTCTATTAGAGGACCCCAAAAAGGATTATATAAACTGAAATCATAACTCTCACCACTTGCAAAAGTGATTTTACAATGAAGCTGTCCGGCGGCTGGCTCTCCAAGGCCATCATTCATTCCTGAGTCGAATTGGTTGTAATTTCTTGAATTAGCTAGTGCTTCAACGAAAAAATATTTTTTGCCACAGGAAATTTTTGCCTGATGTTGAGAATTATTATTGAATTTAAAACAACTGCTTTTACAAATGGGGGAAGGTCTAGAAAAGACAGTACTGGTAATTATCGTACAAACTAGCATTAAGACTATACGGATCATAAGTATCACTCCTGATTTTAGTTTTATACGCATAATACTCAACAATATTACAAAATATTTTACTTGTAGTATACATATGTTTAATGTTGCAAAAAAACATTATTTTTTCAGCAAATTAACAGCTGGCTGATTCATTTTAACCATTAGTGATTGATTCAATCACTGTCGCATACATACTTACTTCCCTATTAATCCTTTCTTTTGTTTCTTTAAAGATACCTAACTTAGTTACAAGCTTTGGTAACTGAGCCAATGGAACAGTAACATCAGTGGTTTTTTGAGCTTGACTATTCCATGCATGCAATTCCTTTTTCTTTATGCCAGTAACTTTTGCACTTAATTTAGAGAGTTTAGAATCGATTTCGGAATTAAGCCGTTTATCAACAATTGATTTAACCTTTTCTTGAGTGATTTGATGATTCTGATGTATATCATGCCACTCGTTTATAAGCACATGAAATTGCTGGCGATTTTTAATACGTAGCTTGCTTTCTAATTCAGTTAATAAGCCAATGTCTTCCCTGGAAGCACAGCAATCCTCAATTTCTTTGCAATTTTTTAAAGCATTAATATAGTAATTTTGAACAATACTTGCCGAATCACCAAATATGAAAATCATTCTTTCATTGACTTTGAATTCGGGCAATTGGTATTGACCACCATAGTAATATTGGCGAAAAGACTGGTATAAATTATCTTTAAATTTACAATATACACTTGCAATTCCTAAGCCTATGAATAAAGAAGGAATCAAAGTCACCATAAAAGCTATCTCTGGGAGTCCTAAGGGTGCGAGTACAGCTGTAATAGCAATGAATACCCCTGTTGCAATTAATAATGGTATAAGCGCTCTGACAATTTTACGAAATTCATTCGTTTCATATAAACCAATAGATTGGTATTCATGAAAGAGTGGATGAAAAGGTTTTAACAAACCATATGTAATTTGTTTAAATTCTGAAATTTTACCTGAGTTACGAATTGCGCTGTATACGTCAAATATAAAAAAGTCAGACTGAGATCCAAACCCAGTATATTGTATGAATTGATACGCTTGAGCGATTCTATCAGTATGTCCAATTAAATCATTAACAAATTCGCTAAATAGTTGGCTTATTCCTGATGTCAGTAATGAACTATTTTCATAAGCGTATTTATTTAGTTCATCCAAAACCTTTTGCTCTACAGATTTTAAAAATAAGACAGTTTGCTTTTGATAAATGTCCTCATCATCATTGATGATGCTAGCAATTAATGATCTGGCTAACTGATTTTTTTCCTCTTTTAAGTCTAGAGAATATTGTGTAGATAGGCCGTTGTTTAACCGTTCTAAAAAGTAGTTATAAATCGTTAAATGAATTTGGTTAAAGTCCCCTTCTAGAAGCGTTGTCTTAATTGGGTTCAATATAGGATACTGCTGACAAATGGCATCAAGTTCAATTTGTTTTACATTTTGATTCAAATTCGATAAACATATACGTCTCCTTAATTTTCTGATATCTCTTTCCAGAATTTCAATTTGTTCTTCTTCATTATCCTCATCGTGAAGAAAAATTCCCACGGACTCATAACTTAACTTAATGTTTAAGTTTTCATATAAAATGGATAATTGTTCATAAGCATTAATAAGAGGCTGAATGCTCTCTTTATCAAGCATAGGTCTGTCTGGTTTGTGTTCTATAATAGCCCAATAATACAATCGTGAAATTTTTTCGGCATTTTTGAAAGCAGAAAATAACTCTGTTATTTCAAGTTCTGTTAGGTTACGTGTCAACTGATCAAATTTATAGATCTTTGAAAACCAATGATGTCTTTTTTCAATTACCTGCTTTGCAAATAATTTAACAAAAGGATCATCAACAAAATTTATCACAATGTCTTGGGGTAAATATGGTAAAGCCGGAAATATATATAGAAACTCGCGTGGATATGACATAGCAACTTCAGGAGAAATTGTATAATTATACATATATTGCGCATATTGTCAATTATTAGAGGCCATTTCGCTACGTTCACCAACAGTCATACATAGCGAAAATTAGACTTAAAAAGCGATCTAAATCTCATATTTTCATAAATGATATGTATATAAGTTAATATAAAGATCTACTATAATGATTCTAGTTATGAAATTTAATAAGGATATTAATAATGTCTACTGTGCTCGAAGTTACTCTAGACCTTTTACGACGACTGGATTTGACCAATATTGTCGGTAATCCAGGATCTACGGAAGAAACATTTCTAAGTAATTTGCCCAAGGATTTTAAATATATCCTCGCTTTACAGGAAGCTAGTGTTGTTGGCATAGCAGATGGACTAAGCAAAGGATTACGAAAACCAGTATTAGTTAATGTTCATACTGGTGCGGGGATGGGAAATGCAATGGGTTGTATTTTAACTGCTAAATTGAATAAAACCCCACTAATAATCACAGCAGGACAACAAACCAGAGAAATGTTACTGATGGAACCATTTCTCACTAATGTCCAATCAACTGAAGGCCCGAAGCCTTGGGTAAAATGGAGCTATGAACCTCCTCGACCACAAGACGTACCTGGTGCATTTATGCGAGCATATGCAATGGCAATTCAACCACCAGCAGGCCCAGTGTTCCTATCTTTACCCCTTGATGATTGGGATAAAGAGATGGAAGATAATAACATCATACGATCTGTTTCAAAACGCATTGCCCCTTTTGATGATGATATTAATGCGTTTGCCAGTAGAATTAATGATAGTAAGAATCCCGCTTTGATTTACGGTGGCGATATTGCACGAAGTGAAGGCTGGAATGAGGCTGTTCAGTTTGCTGAAAAACTAAGTGCTCCTGTTTGGAAAGGTCCTTTTTCCGAGTTGGTTTCATTCCCTGAAAATCATCCACTCTATCAGGGGGAATTGCCCTCTGCTATTGGTCCATTAAGCGATTGCCTGGCGGGACATGATTTAATCATTGTAATTGGCGCACCTGTGTTTCGCTATTATCCGTGGGTACCAGGAACTTATTTACCAAAAGGTGCGCAATTAGTTCAGATTACGGATGATCCCTATGAAGCAGCAAAAGCGCCTGTTGGTGATGCCATAGTCAGTGACAGTGTCTTGGCTTTACAAGCACTTATTTCACAAGTTGATAAGAAACATAATCCCGTAAATCCCCGAGCAACCATTTCCTCTGGACTCAAATCCCCCCCCAAATACCCTTTAACAGCATTACAAGTATTTGATATTTTATCCCCTTTTGCGCCAGAAGATTATATTTTAG
>CAVVHY010000002.1:0-18952 GCA_963748135.1 uncultured Gammaproteobacteria bacterium
CCCCGTAGTTGGCTTCCATGAAAGTTTTTAGACTTGCTGTGTGATCAGTTGAACGTAACATATCAATCTCGAATATAATTAGAGTAAATCCATTTTTATGATTATTTTATCCATTGACTGCGGGTTATTTGAGTGAGAGTACCGTATCTAAGGATAATTTTATATTTATAATAATACGCCAGCTAGATTAAGAGAACATTAATTTTTATTAGTCAGGAGCAGTTGACAATTGTCTTGTTAATGCCCATTCAATATGTTCTCTCACCATTGCTGAAGGATGATCCAATCTCTGATTTAAGGCTTGAACGATATCAGGGTGATGTGGGGCATTGCCCATGGCGACAGCGATATTACGTAACCAACACGCGTGACCAATACGACGGATTGCTGAGCCTTCAGTACGACGAAGAAATTCAGGTTCATCCCAGGCAAAAAGCATCAATAAATCACTGTGGTCGAGATCATTACGCGGCTGAAAATCAGATTCACTGGTATGCTTGGCAAATTTATTCCAGGGGCAAACCAATTGGCAATCATCACAACCATAAATTCGGTTACCGATAAGCGGGCGAAATTCAACCGGGATGGAACCACACAATTCGATCGTCAAATTTGAAATACAGCGATTGGCATCAAGTTGATAAGGACCGACGATGGCCTGAGTCGGACAGATATCGATACAGGCTTGGCAACTACCACAATGATTGGTGGCAGGTTTGTCGATGGGTAAGGGCAGATTAATATACATAACACTCAGGAAAAACCATGAACCAGCCTTGGCATTAATGAGATTAGTATGTTTGCCGATCCAGCCAAGGCCGGCCTTTTCCGCAAGCGGTTTTTCCATTACCGGGGCGCTGTCGGCAAAGGCGCGAAATGTACTCGGACCGGCAACCGATTCGATCTGCTGCGCAAGTTTAGCCAATCGTTTGCGGATTAACTTGTGATAATCGCGGCCTAAGGCATAACGCGAAACATAGGCCTTAAAATGGTTACGCAATATGTCCAGCATATTGCGCGCCGCCGGTAAATAATCCAGGCGCACGGTAATCGCACGGACCGTCCCAGGCAGGAGCTCATCGGGTCGGCTGCGCTTATGGCCATAGCGTTGCATGTAAGTCATATTACCGTGATAGCCATTGGCAAGCCAGGCATCCAGACGCGTCTCGGCTTGGCTTAAATCAATATCAGTGATACCCACTTGTTGAAAGCCAAGCGCCATGCCCCACGCCTTAATGTCTAGGGCAAGTTGGTTTAAATTGATAGTAGAGTGTGTGTCAGACATGGGAATGCTTGTAATTAAAAGAGGTAAATCAAACTTGTATGATAGATCATCTGTTGAAATGACGCCAGTATTCGCTTTGTAAATACACGTTGGATTACTTACCGTTGTCAGCTAAGAAACAGACCATACTCCGAATTTACGCCGTAAATTCGGAGTATGGTCTGTTATAATTTGTATTATTTGTGATTGTTGTAACAAGTATTGACAAGAGAAAACAAACAACTAGCATAGAATAGTAGACCATACTCCGGATTTACGGCGTAAATCCGGAATTCAGTCCGGGACAAAGCATGGCATTTATTAAACGATTACTTAAATTACCACGTGCAGAAAGTACCTTGCTCTTTGGTGCTAGAGGTGTTGGTAAAAGTTCATTATTGGAAGAGGAATATAACTCTGAAAACAGCCTGTTCATCAATTTACTAGACCCAATGGAGCAAGAAAGGTTCGACTTAAATCCTAATGAATTAATTAATTTGGCAGAGGCAATGCCTACAAGTCAGAAGTATGTAATTATTGATGAGATTCAAAAGGTGCCAAAGTTACTAGACATTATCCATCTTTTACTTGAAACAAAAAAATCTAAAAAGGTATATATTTTAACAGGATCTAGTGCTCGTAAATTAAAAGTTGCTGGAGTTAATTTGCTAGCTGGCAGGGCATTAGTATATCATTTGTATCCATTTTCTTTTATTGAAATTCCAGATAAGTTTAATTTAGAAGATGCTTTGCGATGGGGAATGTTACCAAAAGTATTTTCTCTTGGCTCTAATCAAACAAAGCAGCGATTTCTACAGTCATATGCCCAAGTATATTTGAAAGAAGAGGTTTGGGGTGAGCAACTTATTAGAAAGTTATCACCGTTTAGACGCTTTCTTGAAGTCGCGGCACAATGCAATGGTAAAATCATAAATTACTCAAATATTGCTCGCGATGTAGGGGTTGATGATAAGACAGTAAAAAATTATTTCTCAATTCTTGAAGATACTTTGTTAGGTATTGTTTTAGAACCTTTTGTTCACTCATTTAGAAAGCGTTTAAAATTATCACCTAAGTTTTATTTTATTGATGTCGGCATAGCTCGAGCACTTGCAAGATTACTTACATTAAAACCAAAGAAGTCAACTAGTTATTATGGTGATTTATTCGAGCAATTTGTCATAATTGAGATTTACAAACTAGCAAGTTATTATAAATCAGAATATAGATTTTCCTATTTGATGACAGAATCGAATGTTGAGATTGAACTGATCGTTGAAAGGCCTGGAGAAAAGCTACTTTGTATAGAAATAAAGAGTAAAGACGCTGTCACAAAAGAAGATCTAAGTACATTCAAACAAATTACCGATGACCTTGGTGACTGTGAAGCTGTTTGCTTTTCCCAAGATCCTCGTCGAAAGAAAATAGATAATATTATGGTTTATCCATGGAAAGAGGGCGTAAAGAAATATTTTTGTAGTGATGATAAACTATGAGAAAAAATAGTAATTACTTATAAGGCCCTGAAATCTATCCGAGTACAGTATTTAAGAAGTTGTTTAAGATAGTTAGTTTTCTATGTGGATAATTCAAACAAAAAACACCTTCAATTTTCCACCCTAACGCCCAAAAATCCTGACAAATTGTACATTAGCCGTGAAATTTGCTAATCAAGCTATAAAATAGAATCGATATGTAGTCTAAGTTGTTATAATATCTTGCAAGCCATCCCCCTTACCAAGACCTAGGCTGGCTGCTAATATAGTGCTCACAAGCTTGGTGGCTTAATCGCACAAATTCTGTTATTTAGCTACTGCTTACATGTATACCGCTGCGCTTTAATTATTTTTTTTAAATTAATTAAAGTTGGAGTTAGGTATTATGCCCAAAAAACACCGTTCAAAATCCCGTTCTGTTCGCCGGAGACGTCGTCCCACAGCCCAACAGACTCTCACTAATCGCAATGCCCCGCCTTCAATAGAGCAAATCGCAGAATTGAATGCCTTGTTATCAAGGTTGCAACAAGCGGCGTATGAACTCAATTTGCCGTTGGCGAATATCTTATTATCTGCCACTGTGGATGGTCTAAGAGAACTATTGTTGAGTGAAGCAATATACTCATTCGTGCACGACATATTAAGTCTATTGCTCGAGGAAAGTCCATTTGGTCTTGTGATTATGTTTGCGATGATTCCCTGCATAATTTATATCTATTACCAATTATTCAGCATTGCTGATGCTACGGTTCAAATGGTCTTCCCAAATGGCCTTGGTTTTTCCAGGCAACAACATCCAGGTTATGCAATGCAGAAGCAATTAGGGACGGCAAACGAGGTGCAAGCATTGATTGATGACCTTAAGCTCACCATTGCTGAACAGCAAGGAACATATAGATATACAGTTCTAGCACTTATTATGCAATTACTGCCATTTTTAAGTTCATTAACGATTGCTTCAGGTAAAATTATCTTTCAACCGCCGACTATAGGTTTAACGATAACTTCATTCGGGCCTGCAATACGTTTAAGCATAGATAATGATGTATTACCTATCCCAAGTTGGGTTGGCAGGGTAATTCGCCAACAACAATCTATTAAACTTGGGCAGTGGCTAGCTCGGCGTTGGTCTAATTTAAATATTCCAAAGCAATTAAAGACACTCACAGAACGTTTACATAATATTAGCGCTCTAGTGGATGTTAGTGGTATTGCTTGGCAATCATTATCTGATTATCGCTATGGTAAAGAATCCTCGATGTTATCTTTAAAACTTGATAGACGCAGCAAGGTGCGTATAGCTTTAGGTGCAGGTATCAGTCATAAGGTCACGATAGAAAATTATATTATTGAACTCCATCGCTTTTTACTGGCGGCAAAATTGCCGGTCTATGTAATGTCTAAAGATCAAATCATTGTCGGTTTCTGTAGTATAAGTGCGCGTCGAGCTCAAAAATTACGTCGATTATTTGAAGATTGCTTACACGAGCTTGTACAGCACGAAAATAAAATTGCCGAGACATTAGCCTTGCTCAATACAATAGGCGAATCTATCAAGTTAAAAAATATTTGGGATTGTTATACGAGTTTTAACCGTGAAGGAAAACGGATAACAACATTCTACCTTAATGATAATAAAATTCCAGCAAAATTACGGGATACCTATTTGGATGTGTTAGATCAACTGACCTTAAATAAAGATGTGATTCGAGAAAATGAAATGATAAGTCTTATGTCAATGCTGAGTCCGCCTGATGATTTGCCAGATTTGTTGGCACAAATGACAAGCGCTTATGATGCGGTATGTAAGCCAGCACCACTTATCGAAGAAGAAAATATTGATAATAATGCAGAGTCTGATTCAGGCCTTACAACTAAATTAAGTTTGGTGCCTGTATCATCAAATGCAAAACAAAAAAAACCTAAGCGGAGACACAATACGCAGGGCAGCAGTCGAGGCTATAAATGTAAACATAATTCATCCGGTATTTATCCATCAGAGGTCGATTTTGGGAATGGCTTTAGATTCTTCCGAGCCACATTAAAATCTAATACACCAAAGCCTGCTAAGTTTGCCTATCCAATTCGAGTCTCTTATATCCCAAGAGGGCATGCATATGCAACCATAGATTATGGCGTTTTTCCTGCGATTAAGAGATTTGTGTCTAAGCAACAAGTATTAGCAAAGCTTGCGAGTGGGAAGGTACATGGCTATCGTCAAGGTGGTGATGGTATTCAAATCGTTGGTCAAAATCGCCAAAACCCACCAACTTATTCTGACGTCAATGGACAAATACATCACGCTGCACTTGAAATTAAGTTTGTTGGCCCTAATATTCGCATCTTTGGTCATAAAAACAGAGAAGTTGTTGTAGAAGGCGAAAGATATGTCTGTTATCGCTTTGATGGCCCAGGCTTCGGGCATTAAAGTTAAGTTATTTTCTAATGAAGACTCATAAACTATGGAACCCATTTCTCTGAGAGGCACGATTGAATTAAACATCGCGGTAATAATATATAATGCGCAACTAAATTTAGATCATATCTAAATTGAGAAGACTGGCTATGTACCAGTGGCTATGGTCAAAGTTTTACGATAAGATCATGAATGATACTGAAGATTAAGGTTTTGGGAATCGGCGTTGAAAACTAAAGGTTTCAGACGTTACTGAAACAATAAGGATTTTGCATATGCCATTAAATAGAAATCAAGTAATTAAATTTAAAACGGCATCATTTGCATATAAAGACACTATTTTCAGATGGCTTGACGAAGCTCACGTCAAAGAATTCTGGGATAATAGTCAAGCGCATCGAAATGACATCGTTAATTTTATGGAAGGTAGAAAAACACCATCAAGCTATGGAATTGGTAATTTTGTATATTGGATTGGTTTGATTGATGATGTCCCATACTGTTTTCTATTAACATCAAAATATGAAAATGATCAGTTAGATATCAGTGAGTTACATAAGCGATACTTATCAAAAGAAGGTAATACGTACAGTATTGATTTTTGTATAGGTAACAGAAAATACCTTGGAAAAGGATTGGCGTCTCCAACATTAGAAGCGTTTACAATATTTTTTCAGAAAGAGATTGACCCCCAAGCAGATACATTTTTAATAGATCCGGATGAAGGTAATCCGCGCGCAATTCACGTCTATGAAAAAGCGGGCTTTAAATCGGTTGGCTCATTCGCAGTGGACAGCGGTTATTTTGAAGGACACTGCAGCCTTTTGATGGTAAAACAACTACATTGTTGAGCCGTACATTGATAATAAAAATACTATTCATTGTTATGATAAAACCGAGTTTTACAAAACTAATCGCCTGCGCTATAGCTTTGTCGCAGACAAACATCAAGGGTGTTTCGCCATTGGCGATAGCGTGCGCAATAGCGACTATAACTCAAGCCCGCCGGATGGTGTTGCTTGTATTCATACCATAACAATTGCAACGTAACTCCTTTGCGCATGAGTTCTTTACGTACCCCTGGCCAATCAATTTGATGGCTTGGCCCAACCTCACGTGCGGGCTTGCCATAAAGTTTTAGATGCAGCATTTCTTCATCAAGTGTATTGGCAATAGACCAGGTTAAACCACTTTGGCTTGCCCGCTGCACACAATCGCTGACCGTACTTGCACTAACCTTAACACTCGTCGCAATCGCACGGTTGGATTGCAACAGTACCCACTTTAATCTCAAAATTTCTTTTATCTTTCTCATCGATAGTTTCTCACTCATGTGGCACCTCATGGGTTACAAAACACCATGATAGCGCACATATAAAACAGGTTGATGAGCGATGCTCATCGCCATCCGTCTCTACGCTCCGTGATCGGCAACAAGAATGAGTGATCGAGTTAGGCAGGAATTACTGATCGGGCATTATAGGAACAAGCGGTCGTTTTCAGGAAAGTTGTCGCTTGAATAAGCGTCTTTATTGTTACAATTTAAATTTTCCATGTCAATAACAAATTCATAATTAATAATGTTTTTTAAATTGGTCTTGACGGATTTAAATGAACTTCTGTTGGCCTTTGCCAATTCCTAATACTTTTAATCCATCGGCTCGGATGCTTTTCTCTTGCTTTTTGGTATACTTCTATCCGATTTTTTAGAATTTTATTATCAATTCCTTCATGACATGCACACTGTCTCTAAGATAATGTTAAATTGCTCCGCTTGGGATAGTTCGACAGCTTGTTTATTTTCAATTGATGGGTATTTTTCCATGGGTACATTTATATTCCTTTGTTTTAACCAATTCAATACCGTGCCAACCGGTAAATCACTTTCGCTGGCAACAGTACGAATACTTTTACTTTCTGGGGATAAAATTTTATTGATGATAGCAGTTTTAAAATCTTCTGAATACCTCGCCATTTGGTCAACCTTAGCCCTAACTGTTCAATTTATATAAGGCGACATCTTTCCTGACAGCTAGGGTGGCTGATCGAGTGGGGCAAGAATATGCATTCGCTCTAGCATGATCTGTCATTTCAAAGGCAATGGTGTGCATATCAACCAGAACCAATTCCCCAGTATTTATCAGGCAATTGCAGTATGTACTAAGCAACTTGGTATGAAAAAGCAACCGCAAGCCTATATCAATAATGATAATGGTGTTCTTAATGCTTTTGCCAACCATTTTCTTCGTACCAAGTATATTATATTAAACTCTAATGTAATCGATGCCTTATCAACAAGACCTGATGCGCTTAAGTTTTATATTGGGCATGAGCTAGGGCATATTCGCCGACGGCATAGCATAAAACGGCTCTTCATTATCCTGGCCACATGGATCCCAATTTTTGGTGCAGCTTATGCTCGTGCATGTGAATACACTTGTGATCGTCATGGTCTATATTGCTGTACTTCCATAGAAGAAGCCCAAATTGCCTTGACTTCGTTGGCAGCAGGGCAAAATAATTGGCAAGACATTAATATAGATGTCCTATTGGAGCAAACAAAGTTAACAGGCAAGTTTTGGATGACATTTAACGAATTGACCCAGAGCCATCCATGGTTAAGTAAAAGAATCGTAGCAATTAGAACATTAAGCTCAAATGAGCAGATGAAACTCCCCAGGCGAAATCTATTTGCTATGTTATTTGCAGGCTTGATTCCCAATGTTTCAAGAAGTCTATTTATTACTTTAATTATAGCCGTGTATGTGCTTGGCCTTATATATGGAGTAATGCTGGACTTTGACCATATTAAAGCTCACTGGCATGAACTCAGGCAGCATGAGCCTTATATGCAAAAGTAAGATGTCGTATTCTAAGCTACTATATTTTTACGTAAGCAAAAAATAAGTTGAAATGATTATAGATGTTTATTTCTGTATAATTATAACGGGCGGTGGAATATAGTTTATTTTTCTCGTTATTGTGTGTACGTGTGGAGCTTTAAATATATTTATGGTGTAGTCGCTACATGAACCTGAGAACAAACTTAGCTTGTATTTTCTTGCAACGAGAGGGGTATTCCATAATTTAAATTTATTATCTGGACGCATGTGTTTTAACCATAGGGTTGTAACAATTTTACCGTTTTTATGATGGCTTTTAACGGTGATAAGATAAGTATAATTTTTAATGGGGATAAAGGTAAAGGCAAAAATTACAGTATTATAAGAGATTATATGTTTCACTACGATAGTAGTTGGATGCCCCGCATTGATTGTAATAGCTGCACTAAACATAGGGATGTTAAATGATTGTTTACAGGTGCGGTAATCTTTGAATATAGCACCTATATTTTCATTCATTAGAAACGTGTTTTTATAAAATCCTATTCGTGCATGCGGGGCGTTGGGATTAGCCTGGTATCTTGTTACAAGACCACATGCTGCCACAAAGATAGCACTTATAATGATTAAAAGTGCTTTGATTTTCATTCCGTGACGTCTCATGAAACGCATAAATGTTGATAATTTAATATAAGTTAGCTGCAAAAAATTAAATCAATAATTTCATTTTTTCATCACCAATATTATTAGGTGTACTGTCAACCCAAAATAATAATATAGGCATTATCCTCAAGTTGAAAATGTCATCCATAATCAAAAATCACAACGATGTATAAAAGATAAAACAGTCAATTTAGGAGATTAATTGTATTGTGAATAACAAGCTAATTATAAGGAAAAAAAGTGACAATGCAAAGCAATTTTAGAGCAAGACTGCTCTGGGCAAATAACAAACTGTTGTGGCTGGCAATCTCAATTCTATTTATTTACTCTAGCTTTAATGTTCTTATCAATTTTATTAGTAGTGATTAAGGTGATAGTATAAAAATTTTTTCCTTTGTGTTAAAAAGGCAATACAAATGAATATGGTAACTACTCTTTTACATGAGAAATTCTGCATTATAATGAATAGGGTATATTGATATAAAGGACACCGCGAGAACATGGGCAATAAGAAAACAGAGGGTGGTAAACTCAAGGATAAATACACTGAAGCGGCACGTATTAACAAAATATTTTTGGAAAAGGTTACTGAGTTTTTACCACAGTATGTTTTCTGGAAAGACGCTAATTCAGTCTATTTAGGTTGTAATGAAAATTTTGCTCAACTCGTTGGATTCAAATCACCAAAAGAAATAATAGGTAAAACTGATTTTGATTTAAAATGGCAGCATATGGGTCACAGTGCTGAATTTTTTAGGGAAGGAGACAGAAGAGTCCTTGCCGGTGAATTGCTGACAAATCAAGAAGAAATTCTCGCTTTACCAAATGGTGAGAAATTAATTACTTTAGTTAGTAAGTTACCCATTATTGATCATGATAAGCCTCTGGGAATTGTGGGATATTTTGTTGATATTACGGCTGAAAAAGAAGCTGAGCGCTTAAAATTAGAAAAACTGACTATTGAAAAAGAAGCTGCTGCTGAGAAAATAAGACAAGAGGCTGAAAGACAAGAGGCTGAAGTGCAAGCTCTCCATGAACAAATTAAGCTGTTGCGCCGTCAAGCTGCCACGATTGCTCACGAATTAAGAACGCCGTTGGGTGCTTTAATTCATGGTGCGACTGCATTAGAGTTATTGCTGATAAGGAAAAAGATCCTGCGTTACAAAGCATGTTAAGAGAAATACAGAGCGCCATTCAATCAGAAACGAATAAGGCGCATCTTTTTATAGATATCATTATGGAGAATGTTAAAGATTTACAAAACATGACGACTGAGTCCTTTCAGTATAATGGATTGTATACATGAGGCAATTGAGCGCTATCCATATGAAGAAGGGGGCAAGACATTAATCTCAGTAAAAATACCGATGATTTCATGGTAAATGCAAATAAGGAATTGCTGATCCATGTATTATTTAATCTAATTAAAAATGCATTATATTTTATCCGAGCAGCAAAAAAGGGAGAAGTTACTAATCTTTACGGAGGTGGGTTCAAAATTCAATAAGCTGCATTTCAAAGACACTGGGATGGGGATGGTAAGCGATAAGACGAGAATTGATTTTCAAGGAATTTTATAGCGATACTGGCGTAGGTACTGGTGTTGGACTATACTTTTGTAAGAGAGTCATGCAGGCCTTTGGTGGTGATATAACATGTGCCGCACGAAAAGGTGAATATACGCATTTCATCATGACATTCCCAGAGCAATGAGAGAGCGATAAAAATATAAACATGATAATACACAAAATTAAGTATTGTGATGAATAAGGGGATCGTGATGAGAAAACCACCACAATGTCAACCCGTATGTTTTCATCCAACCATGGGTACATTTATCGATGATAGTAAATCTTACCTGTCATTATTAAGTAATGCGCTGAAATTAGCAGATATCCATCATAAAATGATAATTAATCCTAAAACAAGCAATGAATTTATTAGAAGAAAATGTCAAAAATCATTGTTGGCTTAATATGTGTATCCAGCATCCTGAGAGCGATGATATATATGATAGGCTAGAATCAAATGTGGTAGCGCTCAGCATTAATAAGTTGCTTGATATCGTATTTATAGAAAGACCGATTTAATGAAATTTCAAGTGTATGGTTTGATTATCAAATGCCAGGAATAACAGGTATTGATTGCATGGAGAAGCTGCATCATCTCCCGTTTAAGTTGGGTTTGCTAAGTGGTATTGCAGATAATACCGATGCCTTAGAATACTTTAATCAACAAACATTAGATATATACATTAATAAAAAGCTATCTGACTCAACAAAATCTATTATGAAGTATTTAAAACAAGCTGAGTTGGCATATTATATAGAATCTTCGTTTCGCAATGATAAAATCCGATGAGAGACTTAATAAAATACTAACTAACGAATCTTTCATAAACTTATTGAATGATATTAAACATGAGCACAACATTGTTGAAGGATATCTAATCGATCCTCATGGCAGTTTCGCATTATTTGATTCTAAGCCCAAGGGAATAATCGTGGCAGTTGCCCATGATGATGATATAGAAGCTTATTTACAAATGGCTCAAATGGCAGACACAAAGCCTAATGAAGAAATCTTGAATCGTATTAAAGAGCGAAAAGCATTCCCATTCTTCTATGGCCATGATATTGCTAATATTGAACCCAAAGACTGGGGTAGCTATTTAGTTCCTGCCAAAAAAATAGAAGGTACTAATATCTTCTATTCACTTATAAATGATGTTAAAAAATATGGCATTGATACAGACCAAATAGCAGGCTACGCTGAATTTTTAGAAAATCAAGATCCGTTTGAATATGCATGATTGCTTGAAGAAACAGTTCATGGCCATATTATGTGAGTTAGGGAAGAATGGGGGCGCGTTCCATGAGTGATTTAAAAGTTGACGGGGCCCCTCAGCATCTGACCCTACGTTTTCTAGGGAAAAACACAAGCAACATGATAATGATTACAATTGGCATGGTAAATTATTCTTATTGTTAGTAGGGCGATATCGACCTACAATCGATACCGCCCTGTGATAGAGCACGCTTTACGATAATTGTAAATGGCTATTATGATTTACTAGGGTCTGTCTAGACACTGGAATTTCATCGTTAATTGCTACTTTTGTAAATAAGGCCTTCAATTTCCCCGGTACCATGGTGTTATCATCAAAATATTCTTTACGACGATAAATCAATCCGTCTCGTATATTATCATCACGATGCCAGCAGACTGCGCTGTAAATAGATTCAGCGTGATTGCGATGACTATGTTCTAGATCGGTAAACGACTTTAAAACATAAAGTCCTGTTATGAGTTCATGCAGTGATATCTCTGGCAAACAAAATTTTTCTAATACATGAGGTAATTCTTCAGCATAAAATGGCTTCATTAATGCAAAATGATCAGCATTCTGCTTTATAAATTCATCATATTTATCTCGAGAAAATTCGGCTTGTAATCTAACACGTTCGCGGTTAATTGCTTCATCTTCTTTATCGGCTTGACGCAGTTTTTGCAGCTCTATACTATGTTCATGTTTAGCTATCCATTTATCAAATTGCGCCTCACCATCAGCCTCGAATTGATCAAACTCGTTGGTGTATTTTTGTTTCTTAGCAGAATAAACACTAGCAAGCTCAAGGCTAACCTTAGCTCTCGAGGCAAATATCATTTTACTTGTTGGCTCATAGACCGAAGTTTGAATCTCATCCTCGGTAAATTCATGGCTTAAATAAGCAAGTGGCGTCATGCCGAACTCATTTTCTGCAGTAACATTTGCCCCGGCTGACACCAATCTCTCGATTAACTCGATTAATTTTTTAATAGGATCTTCAGCCTTAGCATGAAAATCACTTCGCGATGTTTCTTGACGTTGGTATTGGATACCTAATAATGCGGTTGCGAAATGCAATGCTGTATAGCCTTGAAAACCTGATGGTTCATTGACCTTGGCGCCATGTTTTATTAGTAAGAGGGCAATATCATACAGACCGCGTTTAATCGCCAATATTAATGGCGTATTACCAGCTTCTCCTTCATAAGTATCTTTTTTATTGATGGCTTGACCATCCTTATCAGCCTCAATAAGGCATTCACATAATGCTATATCACCCTTGAGAATTGCTGTCAGCAATGGCGTATTATTGATTTCATTGATTGATACGGCAGGGTCGGCGCCATCAGCAAGCAGACTTTTGACTTGGGCGATGAATTTAGGTGAAGACTGCTGGTTTAACTTGTGGTCTTTATCATAAGCTTGTATTAACTCTTTGAGTTCATCAGTCTTGGCTTGGTTGAACTTGAGCATGTAATGTTCCTCGTATAATATATAGTTTGCATATTGTGCACGATTTGTGCGACCAGGTCAAGACAACGGGGTCAGGTTTTTCATTATAGCATTTTGTAACCTATTGGAACTAGTAGAGTTTTCCAATATGAAATGAGTCTAAAGCGGGTGTTGTGTTTCCACCCTGAAATGAGCCTGAGGGCCTAACTTTCTGGACATTTCCGAAACAATCCTCATGATCTAAGGATGAATACGATCATGAAGTTAGACAACCTGAATACCATCGAGCAGATGGAATCCTTTATCAAAGGCAGCCAGGCAATCGCCTTTGCCGTGGCCTCAAGCAAAGATGAGAGATATCAACTTGTTGAGCAACTATTACGGCGATTCGCCTACTCAAGGCTTAAGCGACGAGAAAAAGGCATTGTCATCCAGTTTTTGATAAAGGTAAGTGGTTATTCACGCCAGCAGTTAACACGTATGATAAAAAGCTACAGCCAACAGGGGCGACTAAAACGCCATCAAAAGACTGTCAATGGCTTTGAAAGGATTTATACAACAGAAGACGTGAAAACGCTGGCAGAGCTTGATAAGCGGCATGATACGCCAAATGGTATGATGGTAAAGAAACTCTGTGAACGGGCATATAATCGATTCAATGACAAAGCCTATGAACGTTTGGCCCACATCTCTGTGTCGCATATTTATAACCTGCGCAAGTCATCAGGCTATAAAAAATATCGTTGCCATTATGATAAAACGAAAAGCCGTAAGCAAACCTCTATAGGACAACGGCGTAAACCTAAGGCAAATGGAAAGCCAGGCTATATTAGGATTGATACCGTCCATCAAGGTGATCTTGATGGACGCAAAGGAGTTTATCACATTAATGCCGTTGATGAGGTCACGCAATTTGAAGTCGTGGTGAGCGTTGAAAAAATATCAGAGCGATATTTAATTCCAGCACTTGAAGTTTTATTAGCGGCGTTTCCATTTAAGATTATTAATTTTCATTCAGACAATGGCGGGGAATACATCAATAAAACAGTTGCCAGGCTGCTTAGCAAATTACTCATTGAGTTTACTAAATCAAGGCCAAGGCATTCTAATGATAATGCTTTAGCAGAAGGAAAAAATGCGGCTATCGTGCGAAAAGTCTTTGGTTACACACACATCCCTCAGCATTATGCAGCTCAATTAAACGCGTTTAACCAGAAGGCATTAAATACCTATGTAAATTATCACAGGCCTTGTTTGTTTCCAACGCTTGTCACAGACAAAAAGGGCAAACAGAAAAAAATATATATCTATAAAAATATGATGACTCCTTATGAGAAATTTAAATCGCTTCCTAATGCGGAGATTTATTTAAAAGATGGCTTGAGTTTTAATATGCTGGATGACATTGCTAGCGCAATGAGTGATAATGAGGCCGCTGATTACTTACAGCAACAGCGTCAAATCTTGTTTAAACAAATTCATGAGGATTGTAAGGCTAGGGCATAAGTTGTACTCCCCTTCAGACTCATTTTGAAATTGGAAAATACTATGGTTAGGCTATTATTATCTTCAATAGTAGCAGCGATGTGACCCAAACTAGTTGCAAAATGCTATAATGAAAAACCTGACCCCGGTAGACTCTTATTATATTCTCATTCCTTATTATTAGATGTGTGTTTTAAAGGAAATTATACTATAATGTTTAGAATTAAATTGATTATAATTTAAGTGGTCATTATACATATACTAGAAAAATCTGGACTTTCAAGAAGCTATTTCACTTGACACGATTATGATAAAAAATATAGTAGTATGAATCAAACCTACGATGAACAGCAAGTCTTCCTCCAATCCTTATTAGAATCGAGTTCTAAGCCTATATTTTGGAAAAATATTCACGGAATTATCCAAGGGTGCAATCGGAAATTTCTAAGTCTTATAAAGCTTAATGATGATGATTCATTGAGAGGGATGCATGAATCATCTATATTGGAATATATAGAGTTAGAACGTAATGAAATTAAACTAATATCAGAAGAAATTTTATCAGATAATAAAATATATTCATGCCCAATAAAAATAAGAGCAGAAAACACGGTCAGAGAAGCTAATATTTCATTGTCATCACTAATGCATCAATCATCATCTTTGATATATGCTGTGATTGAGCTAGAAAACAAAAATGAAATTGATGATGTCTTAATAAACGAAAATAACGTTCTCAAGAATATTATTGCGGAATTACCTGGCTATATTTATTGGAAAAATATTAACTCTGAGTATATGGGTTGTAATAATAATTTAGCTAAAGAATCAGGACTGGACAATCCAGGTCAGATAATCGGAAGAACTGATCATGATTTTTATTGGGGGAAAACAGATGCTGAAATATATCGGAAGCAGGATCAGGAGGTAATTAATAAGGGCATTGTTTTAGTGGCTGAAGATAAAATCCCTTCATCAAGTATAAAACGTCATCATCGTTACATACGGACTGAAAAAAAACCACTTTACTATAACAATAAAATAATTGGTGTATTAGCTACAGCAGTTGATATTTCAACTGAAATTGAAGCAGCAGCAGCGGAGATAAAACATCAGCAAGATATTGCAAAGCTAAAGACCAATGCCTTGATGACACAAATAGAGCAACTAAGACTTCAGGCTTCAACGCTTGCACATGAATTAAGAACACCTTTGGCTGCCATCCAATTCAGTGCCGAGGGTTTAAAAAATATGTCTACAGCTATATCAGACCCTGAGCTTAAATCAGGTATCAATGATATCTATGAAACAATTAGTAATGAGGCGGATAAAACTAATCTCTTTATCGACATAATTTTAGGTAACGTTCGTGATTTCAAGGATGTTCCGCTGGCAACTGTTAGTATCTCAGATACGATTCATGAGGCTGTTGAACGTTATCCTTATGATAATGACGCCGAAAGGGCGAAGGTACATGTGCGTGATATTGTTGATTTTAAATATCTGGGTGATCAGGACCTCCTGGTGCATGTCCTGTTTAATCTGATGAAAAATGCGCTTTATTTCATTAATCAAACGCATAAGGGTGAGATTACCATCTGGACTGAAAAAGCCAAAAAATATAATTACTTACATTTCAAAGATACGAGCAAGGGAATGACGCAGGATCAGCAAAAGAAGATCTTCAAGCAATTTTTTACTGATACTGGCGTGGGTACTGGCATTGGTCTATACTTTTGTAGGAAGGTGATTGAAACCTTCGATGGCAACATTTCATGCCGCGCAAAAGAAGGTGAATATACGCATTTCATTATGAAGTTGCCTAAAATTAGCAAAGAATAATTTTAATCCACAATAATTAATTAAGGGACTAGCCATGAGAGTACTTCCAGCATCTTATTATCCCACTATGACCATGTTTGTCGATGATAACATGGGGTTCTTAAAATCAGTTGATAACATGCTTAAGTTTCGTAAGGATGTCCACTATAGGTTATTCAATAGTCCTGTCGATGCCGTTGATTTTTTAAATCAACATCATAGTAAAGAGACATGGTTACAGCAATGTCTCACCAAGGCATCAGGTAAAGACGAATCAGGTCGTGTTATGCAGGGAGTAGAGCTTGATATCAGTAAATTAAGAAACAGAGCTTTGGATCCTAATAGATTCAATGAAGTCTCAATGGTATTTATGGATGAAAAAATGCCGGAAGGTTCAGGCCGGGAATTCTTAACAAAAATTCAAAATATGTCTATTAAATGTGGGATTCTGAGTGGTGTGATGAAATATGGCGAAGCCATAGATTCCTTTAATCGCGAAGAGGTAGATGTATTTTTAAGCAAATTAGATAAAGAAACCCCTGAACAACTAATGAAATATATTGAAAGAGCACATCAGGATTATTTTACGAAGCTGTCACCTGTTATTACTAAATATGAACCAAAACTTGCTAAGGTATTAGCGAATCAAGACTTTGTTAAATTTTTCTTGGAAATACTTGATAAAAATAATATTGTTGAATTCTATCTTATTGATAAAACGGGTAGTTACTTACTGTTAGATGCCAATGGCGATGCGAAAATATTGGCAGTTACCAATGACGATGATTTGGAATCCTATCATGTCACAGCAAAGCTTGCTGATAAGAAACCAAGTCCGATTGTATTAGAGGCTTTAAATAATAAAACTAAATTCCCGTTTTTCTGCAATGTCACTGAAGAAGATATAGAACCAGAGGACTGGGAAAGATTTTTGGTTGCTGCTACTGAACTCAAAGGGAATGGTATTTATTATTGTTTAATCGATGATATTTCACCATATAATCTGAAATTGAACGGGATTAAATCCTATACCGAATTTAGGGAAAAGAACCGAGAATCTTTGATTGTATGATTTTAAAAGCCATTGCCTATTGGCTAACGACTTCTATGGGCGACCCAGCAATTTTCACAAAAGAGGCATAAACTCACACTCGCCGTTGAATCTAACGGTGAGTGGATAATATAGTTCGGAATATATAAGGTCACCCTGAACCTAAGTAGTTGCAAAATGCAATAATGAAAGACCTGCCCTTCATATGTGCCGTGCAAATATGCAATAGAACAGTATTTTCCAATTTCAAAATGAGTCTGAAGGGGAGTACAACTTATGCCCTAGCCTTACAATCCTCATGAATTTGTTTAAACAAGATTTGACGCTGTTGCTGTAAGTAATCAGCGGCCTCATTATCACTCATTGCGCTAGCAATGTCATCCAGCATATTAAAACTCAAGCCATCTTTTAAATAAATCTCCGCATTAGGAAGCGATTTAAATTTCTCATAAGGAGTCATCATATTTTTATAGATATATATTTTTTTCTGTTTGCCCTTTTTGTCTGTGACAAGCGTTGGAAACAAACAAGGCCTGTGATAATTTACATAGGTATTTAATGCCTTCTGGTTAAACGCGTTTAATTGAGCTGCATAATGCTGAGGGATGTGTGTGTAACCAAAGACTTTTCGCACGATAGCCGCATTTTTTCCTTCTGCTAAAGCATTATCATTAGAATGCCTTGGCCTTGATTTAGTAAACTCAATGAGTAATTTGCTAAGCAACCTGGCAACTGTTTTATTGATGTATTCCCCGCCATTGTCTGAATGAAAATTAATAATCTTAAATGGAAACGCCGCTAATAAAACTTCAAGTGCTGGAATTAAATATCGCTCTGATATTTTTTCAACGCTCACCACGACTTCAAATTGCGTGACCTCATCAACGGCATTAATGTGATAAACTCCTTTGCGTCCATCAAGATCACCTTGATGGACGGTATCAATCCTAATATAGCCTGGCTTTCCATTTGCCTTAGGTTTACGCCGTTGTCCTATAGAGGTTTGCTACGGCTTTTCGTTTTATCATAATGGCAACGATATTTTTTATAGCCTGATGACTTGCGCAGGTTATAAATATGCGACACAGAGATGTGGGCCAAACGTTCATAGGCTTTGTCATTGAATCGATTATATGCCCGTTCACAGAGTTCTTTCCCATCATACCATTTGGCGTATCATGCCGCTTATCAAGCTCTGCCAGCGTTTTCACGTCTTCTGTTGTATAAATCCTTTCAAAGCCATTGACAGTCTTTTGATGGCGTTTTAGTCGCCCCTGTTGGCTGTAGCTTTTTATCATACGTGTTAACTGCTGGCGTGAATAACCACTTACCTTTATCAAAAACTGGATGACAATGCCTTTTTCTCGTCGCTTAAGCCTTGAGTAGGCGAATCGCCGTAATAGTTGCTCAACAAGTTGATATCTCTCATCTTTGCTTGAGGCCACGGCAAAGGCGATTGCCTGGCTGCCTTTGATAAAGGATTCCATCTGCTCGATGGTATTCAGGTTGTCTAACTTCATGATCGTATTCATCCTTAGATCATGAGGATTGTTTCGGAAATGTCCAGAAAGTTAGGCCCTCAGGCTCATTTCAGGGTGGAAACACAACACCCGCTTTAGACTCATTTCATA
>CAVVHY010000003.1:0-36628 GCA_963748135.1 uncultured Gammaproteobacteria bacterium
GGCTAAAAAATCGGGATAAACAAAAGTAAAATACTTCAACTACCTAATAGTTATATATTATTTAACTTCCTTATTTTTATTTTAATCATTTGTATTTTCGGAAATGTGTAATGTCACATGATTCCTTTTGCTTTCAGTATTAATTATTTTTTTATTTTACATCTGAATATTCTTTGTATAATTCACCCCATGCAATAAGCTTTATATCTGATTCTGCTAATTCAAATGAAGTAGCAGAATTATACTTTAGTGGCACTGCTATATGAACATAAGCAGGCCAAACTGCAATCGGAAACAACGAATAATTTTCATGTCTTGCAGCAAAAACGAGCTGACATATTTTTCCTCCTTCAACTGCATATTTTGAGGCATCTAATGAAGGAATAATATCACAAAGCATATACCCATCAGGATGCATTCCTTTTAACTTCTTTCTTTTATAACATTCAATAGGATCTTTTAAATCGTAACCTTCGCTTGATATCAAATAAAAATCTGGCACTTGCATCTGATACTGTTCACTAACATAAAATGGACAACAAACTTGCCTTAATAGGTACTCTTGTTGATCCTCAAGAACAACTATATCTAAATGTTCATCATGCCCAAACATATTTTGGAAAATATCACTTACACTATCAACAATATGTTGGATATCTTTATTATTAGCTTTTAAGCACAGAGCCACAACAAACTCATCAGAGTTATTTTTATATCTAACTTGAGCTAAATAAGCACGCACTAAATCATTTTTCTTATTTAAGAATTCAGCTATCTTTTGTTTAAATTCTCTTTCTATTATACCATCTTGTTCAGATATAAATTTAATTTCATTTACTGATAAATTATTCATACGTTACCTTGGTACTTAAAAATTTGGATTTACTCCTGATATTCTCTCTATCTCTATTTGCTCCTCAGGATCCGGCACAAGAATTTCATCTAAACCGCCAGAATTCCCATGTAGAGGAATTGCAGTTCGAGTTGATACTCCTGAAATATTTTTTAATTGCCCTTCTGTAACAAATCGACCTGTGTTTTGATCAGGTAAACCAGCTACTTCTCGATAATCTTGCGTTAAATCAGGGTTTACTCTTGTCCATGAACGCCCCATCGGGCGAGCTTCATTGCCCCAAACACGATATACCTTTTGCCCAATTTTAGCTTCAGAACCAGGAAGAATATTCTCTTGACCCCAACTCCAACTTGACCCAATACTTTCTCAGTCCCAGCAACTAATATTGTACCAAGACCTTTCATACCTGCAAGACTACCGGGCGTAAATAAAGTTCCAACTGATGCGAGCAGTGCCCCTTGTTGATAACCCCGAGAAGACACATCAAACATGCCTGATGTCCCTTCTAGTTTACTTGCCTCACTGGCGAACCCAAATGATATGACATCTGCGACACCATATAAAGCATTTGCTTGATATTTTATTTCTTCATCCAGTGTTTTGACTATGCCCTCATGATTTTCTAACCAATGGGTGGCGTCTGGATGATGTCCTAGGAAATGTTTTACACCTGATTGTAGGTTCCAGCGTGCTGCCCTTGTTCTCCTCGCTGCCATCTGGCTTGGCTGTCTAGCTGCTGAGGCCCGCGAGTAATAATTGTTAACTTGCGCTTCGTCGCTGTTGTTGGCCCATTGGATGCTGGGGCCATTATTGTTTGTAGCGTTTGCTGAATTTGCATTGCCTGCGTTGGCTGCATTGGTGGCGCTTGCGCCGTGGGGGTTTTGGTTGGCGGCGATTTGCTGTGTTGTGTGTGGTGCGGCGTGGTTTTGGTCTTCGACATGTTGCTCCCAATAGTGGTAGGCGTCTTTGGGATGGATGTTGGTCATCTCTTTGAGTTCGTCGATGAGTGAATGTGGATGTGTGTGGTTGATGTCGCGGTGTTGTGGTTGTTGTGGACGATTGCCGTGATTGTGTGTGTTGTTTGCGGTTGGATATTGGCTGCCGTTATTATATTGGCTTCGACCATTACGTTGACTACTGCCACTGCTTTGACTACCACCATTACGCTGTCGCATGGCGGTTTCGGTTTCGTGACGCACATGGTTGCGGTAGCGTGGGGTGGTGGTTTTGCCTTTTGCATTTCGATGGGCGCGGTCATAACTTTGTCCGGCTTGGTTGCGGTCAAGCGCTGAGTCGATACCCGTGCCGACTTCTTCGCCGATGATGTCGCCGATCATGTTGGCGGCCAGGGCTTGGAGATCGACGTGGCCGGTCGTTGCTTCGCTGATGCCGATGCCGGCGACGCTATTGGCGAGCTCAGTGCTGAAGGGATCGTTTAAGTGGAGTGTGAGATCGATCTTGGCATCGATGCCGGCTTGGAGCATCGACATGAACACTGCTCGAAAATCAAATTGTTTGCTTAGGCCTAGCGCTAAATCATCTAATTGGATAACCGTGCTTTCGATGCCGCGGGTGACGATGGTATTGGCGATGCCCTTGCCGAGCGCTTTATCTAAGACACTGAGCTTTGTACCCATACCACCGGTGACGGCGGCCGTGACTACATCGGCCCAATTGATGTGTTTCATCAAGCCGATGCCCTTGGCGGCCTCTTGGCCGACGGTGTCTATCAGGAGACTACGGGGTCAAGTTTTGACATAACACATTTACTTCTTCTTTTAATATTACATCATGCTCGATATCATTCAATAATCGCTTGATAGTTTGAATCACAGTTGAATAATGAGAGACATTGAATTTATCCGCTAGCTGTTTTAATGTGACATCACTGTATAGCTGGCATAAATACATAGCGACCCTTCGGGCTATATTTTTTTTGCCAGCACCTCTTGCAGCTATTACTATTTGTTTTGATTCAATACGATAATAATTCGACACTTTGGCTATAATCACGTCCATCGCGAGAGTATCTAATTTTTTAAACCCTGTTATCTCATTATCGAGTCCTTTCTTTTGACTTAACCATTTATTTACCCGTTTTATAAAAACACTATCACCTAATATCAGCTTATTTGAGTCATTGCGATAAAATTCCTTTAGTTTGACAGATATCTCAGCTTCAACATACGCTTTATAATTTACATAATATTTTTCTTGACTTATCATGAACAATACTAGTTTTCTATTTAACCATTTCGGTGAAGTGCCTAGTCCAATATAATAACGGTAACTGGAAAAATAATAATCTTCTAGTTTCTCAACTAAAGGCTTTTTTGTTTCTATTGGATTACGATGAATATAACGACTGACTTGCAATAGATAATTTTCTGCATCGACTAAAATTGCTTTATATCGTCCTCGAAATAGTGGCCCATCAGTTTTAAGCAATTGATTATAGCGTTGCGTATAAAGTCCATTGATATGACGCATACAACGCCCCAAATTTCCCCTTGGCGTGCGGACTAACAAGTGATAATGATTTCCCATTAAACAGTACGCTAATATCTCTAAACCAAATCGTTGGTGCGCTTCTTTTAAACCTTGTATAAACAGCTCAATACAACGCTTGCCGCAAAAAATAGTGCTTCGCCCTCGGCCACGATTCATTACATGATAGATAGCGCCAGAATATTCTATTCTTAATGGCCTGCTCATTTTAATTCCTTTTAAAATGTATTAATTATTAAATTTTATTCTTTTTCAACTATCCGGGTATTCGTAAATGTGTAATGTCAAGACTTGACCCCGTTGTTCCTTTAATGCCTATAAGCAGAGAGCTGGTTTTTCTTATTTATGACCTTGATGTTTATTCTAACAAGAAATCATTAATTAATATTTGTTCTTGCCCCTATAATTTGCGAAATACGGCAATTTAAGATTCCAACCCCACTCTTTTCATGTTGATGTTGAGTCAAGGCGTAGCTCCACGATGTTTTACTTCAGTTTTGCCAACCTAATTTTAACGACTGATGGATAGGAATATGTCGCACCATCTGCAGCATCGACACCAGCTCCGATAATACCACCAAATACTGCATTACCAATCATGCCACCATTGAACTTAGGACTCAATTTTTTAGAGGTAGGTTTGTAACCTTTTTTACGACAGGTAACTAACAAATAATGCGAGCTGCGGGTAACAGTTGCTGTACCAGGAGTTTGTTTGAGCTCCCATTCTCCTTTTTCGTTTTTTAAAGTGCATGTACTCTTTGATGGTATGGTTGTAATCCAGACATGTTGTTTGGTGCCCTCAACTATAGTCGCACACCCTGTTAGTAAACCCAACGTCACCAATAAATAGAACGATTTTTTCATAAATATTAACTCCTTTTAATATTTGATTGGTTAAAAAATTAAGCTCAACTAAAAAAAATAAATAAGATCCGTAAAATAGTTAGGTGATTCTTTATTAGTATCCCATCGCATTCTGTATTTACTTTTCCCACAGGTGCAATTTGTTTCCAGGCTCTCATCCTTTTTATTTTTTCTCATTTCAATTGTGTTTCCACAACTTTGACACTTAACTTCCTGCTTGCCAGATTTTTTAAATAACTCTATGGATTCAAAAATATTCTGTAATTGTGGATATCTATTTAATACACTCTCAGGTAATTTATTACTCATGTCAATATCCCCTCTCATTTTAATAATACTTATTTCATCTCGCAATTCTTCAACCTCTTTACTAGATATACCCCATTCAGCTGCACGCGAGATCATTTATTCTCTAACTTCTAATTCAACTTGTGTTTTAGAGTTTTACTAATTTCAAATCCAGTAACCTGTTGCTGTGTATGCAAGAGCTTTTCACGTAAAACGCGTACATTATTAACATGCGATTCTCTAACAAAGATAAGATCATTACCTATAGTAACTGAGTGCATCGACTCAGGTGGAATACCTTTTTATGTCAAACCATCTGAAAATTTAAAAATAATTCCCTTATAATTCATAATCATTTGGATTCTGCTTTTTTATCTTAAAGCTTTCCAATCCATATAACTCTACAACTTCTTTTGCTTTTTTTCTCCCGCTATCTGTTATATGGTAAACTGGGAGACCGGCTCCCATTTCAGTTTTTATTTCCTGTGTGATAAATGACTCTCTTAATAAAAGTTCAGCTATATCGCCAGCCCTTGCTTTTCCCGCTAACCCTCTCCATTCTAGCTCTCGTTCTAATTGATACCATGTATATTCACCGTCATGAGCACATATTAAAACTAGTATTAAATTCTTGATTGATTTTTTCCCTTGCATAATTTCACCTCTAAAGTTTGGGATTAAATTTCAAAGTATTTAAAAACTCTTGCTCAATTTGTCTAGTTGCTAATTCTAGAGCTTCGGCATGATATAATTCTTTATCAGCTCCAGATAGCCCATATTCTTCTAAAGTTGCAGTATGGGTATTATTCCAAAGCTCTTGTGCTGCATTGTAATTAGCTGGTGTGCCATTTTCCCAACCTAAACGTCTATATCTCACAAATTCTCTTAATTCATGCGAATAAAAATTTCTATCAACCTGAGTTGCAGTAATTTCTCCACTAGCAATAGATCGTAATCGACTAACCATATATTGATTTGCTGCATCAGGGCCAAAGCGTGATATATGTTTTTCTACAATATCAATACCCTGGTGAGTAAATTTAATTTTTGCCTGACTGCCAGCAAGATCGCGTATTGGACCACCTGCGGCAGTTTCATCAAATAATCTTCCACTTGTTGAACCTCTCGCACCATAAATAACACTTTCTGCTTCACCTCCCCCAAAACCTTTCGATGCTACTAAGAAAAAGCCAATCTTCTCAAGTGCGCCGCCTACAGCACGGCCCATTATAGCAGGATTGCCGGATGTGATCTCGTTAGTGAAATTATGAACTGCACGGTCGATACCGGTGCCGATTTGTTGGAGTTTGGTTTCGGCATAGGCTTTGGGGCCGACCATGGTTGCATAGGTTGCTTCCATGGCGAGATCGATAGTGGAATTGATAACATGTTGTTGGCTAGCGTTTTCAACAACGTTTTCGACATCATGTAGGGCATCAACCCCAAACTGCTTTACTGCTGCGGCAGTGAATGATTCTGTGGCGCGGATGGCTCTGCCGGCGGTGCGTTCTGCACGGCTGAAAAATGAGGCTCGGTTGCTACTTTGTTGTGAGGCCCGCGAGTAATAATTGTTAACTTGCGCTTCGTCGCTGTTGTTGGCCCATTGGATGCTGGGGCCATTATTGTTTGTAGCATTTTCTTTATTGCCTGCGTTTGCTGCGTTGGTGGCGCTTGCGCCGTGGGGGTTTTGGTTTGCGGCGATTTGCTGTGTTGTGTGTGGCGCGGCGTGGTTTTGGTCTTCGACATATTGGTCCCAATAGTGCCAAGCGTCTTTGGGGTGGATGTTGGTCATCTCTTTGAGTTCGTCGATGAATGAATGTGGATGTGTGTGGTTGATGTCGCGGTGTTGTGGTTGTTGTGCGCGGTTGCTGTGATTGTGTGTGTTGTTTGCGGTTGTGTTTTGACTGCCGTTATTATATTGGCTACTGCCATTATGTTGGCTACTGCCATTACGTTGACTACTGCCACTGCTTTGACTACCACCATTACGCTGTCGCATGGCGGTTTCGGTTTCGTGACGCACATGGTTGCGGTAGCGTGGGGTGGTGGTTTTGCCTTTTGCATTTTGATGGGCGCGGTCATAACTTTGTCCGGCTTGGTTGCGGCCGAGCGCTGAGTCAATGCCGGTGCCGGCTTCTTCGCCGATGATGTCGCCGATCATGTTGGCGGCCAGGGCTTGGAGATCGACGTGGCCGGTCGTTGCTTCACTGATGCCAATGCCGGCGATGCTATTGGCGAGCTCAGTGCTGAAAGGATCGTTTAAGTGGAGTGTGAGATCGATCTTGGCATCGATGCCGGCTTGGAGCATCGACATGAACACTGCTCGAAAATCAAATTGTTTGCTTAGGCCTAGCGCTAAATCATCTAATTGGATAACCGTGTTTTCGATGCCTTGGGTGACGATGGTATTGGCGATGCCTTTGCCGAGCGCTTTGTCTAAGACACTGAGTTTTGTACCCATACCACCGGTGACGGCGGCCGTGACTACATCGGTCCAGTTGATATGTTTTATCAAGCCGATGCCTTTGGCGGCCTCTTGGCCGACGGTGTCTATCAGTGCCCCGGCCACGCCAGCAAGCATGTCTCCTGTTAATGTGCCAACCAGCGCTGGCAGTACGGCTGCTATCAAATGCGGCGCAATGACCGCGGCCGCGACTACCACGATGGTTTCCACCACCATACTTAAAAATCCATGGTGATGTTTCGGGGGCTGTTTCCATTTAACGTGTGGCTCTAATGCGCCAACGAATTTCGCCATGAATTCATTAAATTCTTCGGAACCCAATTTATCTTTGTAAAGCGCAACAAATTGCGGCACTTTAATAACCTTGTCTGTGTCTAGCGGCTCATTGACCGGCCAATTGTTATATTCCGCTAAGAGTGTGGCGTAACTTGCGTTTTGCCAAATGGCAAGCGCCAGTTTTTCAAAGGTATCACCGGCCTTGGCCATGATTTTTTTGGGTGTCGGTGTCGGTGACAGCGAATATTGCAATTTGAGCGGATCTAAAATATCAAATTTGCCTCTGATGGTGATGGCATGGCCGCCAAAGATATTGGTCGCATGGCGCAAGATATTCGCAAAAATTGAACCGGTGCTGGTTTGGTAACTGCAAAGCGGCTCGCCTTGCATCCCATAAAATAAGCGATGGACATCAATATTATACGTCGGCGCCAATTGCAAAATGACACCCAGAACACCGTTGGGACGAAACACACGTTTTTCCAGAATCAAACCATTGGCGGTACTTAAAAAACTTATCATCGTGATGGGCTTGTTGTTTTGATCGACCACGCCCAGTTCGCCGGACACGATGCCGTTGGCATTATAATAGCGGGTCGCTGGCACCAATTGTTTGGCGCCGCTTTTATCGTGTGATGTGCCACTGACTTGACTTAATAAATACTCGGCAAAGGCGACATACGTTTGCTGTAAATCCAGCGATGTCTGTGACTGGCCACTAAATTGGCTCACAGAGCTGGTCGGTAAATCCAACAAATTTAATGCATAACTTGTATCTGAGATTTGATTCTCGATCGGAAAAACCATGATAAATTTCTTGAGCGTATGACTGCGGGCCACCGCGCTGTCATTGTTATAAGCAGTGCCTTCGGTTATCTCAATACCAAAAGCTTCTAGTTCACCGTCATAAACATTACGCACCGACTGTAGCAATCTATCCATTAAGTCATAATTGAGAGTTGATAAATAATAATTAAAGAGTCCGTCGGCCTGCTTGATGGTCATTGTCGCTAATAAACCATCGGGATAGCGGTTTAAGATGGCCGTGGCGACCTGGGTAGAAGTGGTTTGTCCAAACGGCCTTGGCAATACCGCAATGCTTTGTTGTACGCGTGCTAATTTGGTATTCACGTCATAAGTGGTTAATAAACCTTGTGCCGGTTTCAGGGTGCCGGCATTGTCCACTGTAAAATCACGAATGTCGCGATTGGCCCGGTCATAAAAGTTAAAACCTGCTCGCACCGCAATGACCCGGTTTGCACCATCTTTTAAGGTCGCTGCCCGATAACGGACATTGGCCGCTGCATCATGCCACATGGCAAACGTGAGTCCTGAATCAAATAAACTCTCTTCCCAACCCAGGGCATTTAAATTTGCATGCACGGTGCGGATCGGCGCATTGCTCATTAAGTCATTGACTTGCAATTTTATCCGCCGACGGTTTTGATCATAGGTATTTTCCGTGACTTGCTTGAGTGCATAATCAATCACTTGCATTAACCGCTTGGCTACATATTTGTATTCCTGGTGTTGACCAGGCGTTGGCACTACCACGGGAATATAAAGGTTGCGACCATTTTGCGTCGTTTGCACGACAATCACTAATTCAGAGCCATGGCGACCGCCCTGGCTTTGACGAGACGCCAATTGCATTAAGCCATCATAAAGATAAGTGTATAAGGCGCCGCCTAAATCCCTGAAGGTTTGTAATGTCCCTTTATAATTTCGGTTATAGGTTAACCGTGAACCGTCTGGGTTCGTTTGCATATAAATTTCGCCGCTTCGATGACGAACGTAGGTGGTTGCAAGCCGTCTACCATTATAAGAAGCATAAACATTTTCTTTTGGATCGAAATCAAAGTTTTCATAAATGTCGATGGCCGCCGTCGCCGTGCCGGCCGGTCGATGGATCCCTGAACGTTTACGAAGTTCATTGACTTCAAACTGAGTGAGCGTCGCAGAGATGGCATTGGGCGGCAATCGTAAATTCGCCGCCGTTGGGTGCGAAGGCCTTAACACACTTGACAGCGTGTCGTCTCGAAAATAGGTTTGATAAACCCAAAGCCCAAGCGGCGTTAGGTAACGCGGGACTTGGGACAAGGCATTATAGACATGCCAAAGCGCCAACGTGCCATCGCCCAGCACGTGTTTCATTTTATGGCCGGCCTCATCCAAAATAAAGGCGGTCACATTGCCCTTGCCGTCGGCATGGCCAATGTTTTTGCGCATATTATTATAGCCGTGGCGGATCACTAACCGGCCTGTCACCACCTTACCAGAATCATCCATAAACTGAATAGCAGGCGTTGTTATTTTAGTGATTTGCCCATGCTTACTAGTTTGATAATCGGTTTGCTCAAGTATCGGATCGATTTCAGCTGACTTGTCCCAATGACCATAACGTGTTTGCCAAATGTCTTGTTGAATATGTTTTTCAACATCGGTTTCTGGCCGGCCTGGATAAACCATCGCCGTTTGATAATATGCATCTCTATTCACCATAAAATGTGGATATGGCGCACTAAATGTTTGTTTGTTGATTTTGCTGATTGGATACGTGCTTAAGGTAAAGCCCGTGACATCAATGACAAAACCCTTGCTATTAAAACCAATGGCTTGAACGTTTTTCCAACTCGCCTGATGATCAAGATGGGTATCGAGATAGGTCAGCATCGGTTTGTCAGTAAGATTTAAGAAAGGTGTGAGATAACAAATACGTCTGCGGCCAAAACTATAACCTTGTAAATCGGCGGACGATGTATTTTGGTAGCGACGTCGTGGCAAAGGCAATTGGTTTGCGAGCAAAGTTATCCAATCGTCATTTGATTTAACGGCGAGTGTGAGTTGATGGATCTCTTGCACGTCATGACTAAAGTTTAATGGATAACTTTGGCGCGCAGCATTCCATTCGGCAACGGTTTCTAAAGTGTAATCCTCACCGTCGGTCGCGGTGTAATCCTCCCCGACGGCTGACGAAATTACTATCTTTTTTCATAATAATATGTGAAAAATTATACAGAGCAACCGGATCGTGAAGCAGACACCACTAAACATTACCATTTATATAATGCACGATAGTATTAAAAACCAAAGAATTATTAGATTTAATTGAATAAACACCTTATCAGATTTACAATGTACACCTACTACTCAAATGAACTCAATCAGTTATTTCACCAGGGGAAGCAAAATGTTTTCAATATCCGATAAAGATCTTGCTCAACATCAAACAACACAAAATAATGCGCCACAATTAACTTTGCTAGGTAATCCAAGCCGACCTAATGTACACAATGCAAGGCCCCATTCCAGTGGCGTAACAACAAGATTCTATCAAGATAATCAGAATCCAAGTAAAACACCAGTCAGTGCACCAAGGCGTTAGAACTCACTCAATTATTAATGAATTAAACCCAAATAGTTTTTTTTGTAATAGAGATACAATAGGCCTACTCATGCGAAAATATTACGCTGTTGCAAATAGAATATTGCCAGTAAATTTAACTATTGATGAAATTAATAATCAAAATGCATACTGTGGACTTAGTCTTTCGAATCCAAATTACTACGGTAAACGTTTAGAAGCCATCTTAAAGTATCTTATAAAACAGTTTAAAAAAAGTATATTAATCACGTCCGGCTACCTATACCGTTATAATTATATGTTAGCAGGCCATGATGAGAAACAATCAATAAATTTGGCTATAAAAGAAGAGAAAGAGTATATAGACAATCAATTAATGAAATACAAATCATTAATTGATGATAAAAGAATAAACTTAACAACGTGGTTTGATTATATTGGAACTGATGCTTTCAATCAATCACTCAGAGAAATCAATCATTTTTATAACAATAATGAAATATTCAGCGAAAAGATTAGCTATATAGCATCAAATTATGTGGACGCCAAACGTTCCAGCCAAACTATTAGAGTACCTACAATTGACGCAATTAACATATCTAAGAATTTTCTACTGGAAGAAATTGTGATATTCAATATAATGCTAAAGCGCGGCTATAGAGTAGAAATCTATCCAGGTGTTATAATGCCTGTATTAGATGACATTATTAATGGCGAATTTTCTGATGCTCCTCCACAGCTGAAGGAACGAATTAGCATTGAGCTTAAAGTAAAGAAAAAAGGTACAAAAGTATCATAAGGATTTTTAATAATATGACGGCTCTAAGACTGGCTATTTGATATGACTAAAAGGAATTACGCAAGTGAAATTATCCCCAAAATTAGTATCTAGGGGAGACACCCTAGAAATACTATCAGACATTTTAGATTCGGTTGGTAGCTCTATATATATTAAAGATTTAAACGGAACTTTTTTGGGTTGTAACCAAGTGCAGTTAGAGTTTGCAGAGTTAGCTTCATATGAAGAGTTTATTGGTAAAAATGATGATGACATGCCATGGAAAGCGCAAGCAGAAGAGGTTAGAAACTTTGATAGAGAAGTTATTAGACTGAATAAAACTATTTATAGAGAAGAAGTTGCAAAATTACCAAACAGGGAGCCAAAATATTTCCTATCGAGAAAGTCACCACTTTGGCTGAATAACGAACTAGTTGGTATAGTTGGTATCTCTATTGATATAACAAAAGAAAAAGAACTTGAAGTGATGCGTAAACAGAAAGATAAAATTAAGCAACAGAATATGCAACTAAGACAACAAATTTCTGCACTCCATCGCCAGGCCACTACTTTAGCACACGAACTTAAAACTCCTCTCGGCGGAATAAAATTAGGCTCAAATGCCATAAAGTTACTAACAAAAAATATTGAAGATCCTAAAACCGCCAAAATGATAAATGATATTATTAAAGATATAAATGGTGAAACAGATAAAACAACTGCGTTCATAAATATAATTTTAGGCAATGTGCGTGATCTAAAACAAATTCCACTGTCTCACGAAAGTATAAAAGAATGTGTCAGCGAAGCTATCTCACGATATCCTTATGAAGACCAAAATGAGCAACACTTAATCAAAACAAAAAAGCTAGAAGATTTCATATTTAACGGTAATAAAGAACTAATGATCCATATACTCTTTAATCTAATCAAAAATGCACTTTACTTTATTGCCAAAGCAGAGAAAGGAGAAATTGCCATATGGTCTGAAATCGGTACGAAATCTAATCAACTTCATTTCAAAGATACTGCGCAGGGTATGGATAAGATTAAACTTACCCATATATTTGATGAATTTTATACAGATACTGGCATAGGCACGGGAATTGGTCTATATTTTTGTAAGAGAGCCATGCAGGAATTCGGTGGCGATATTACATGCCGATCCAAGAAAGGAGAATATACGCATTTTATATTATCCTTTCCTGTAGTCTCTAATTAATTTTATATTATAATAAGGGAGAACGATAATATGAAGCGGCCAAGTCATTTACCCCCGATCTGTTTCTACCCACTTACAACTGTTTTTGTTGATGATGATAAAAAATATCTGGATATGATTAAATATCTATTAGATGCAAAAGGCGATGTACTATACATCGTCTTTTCGAACGCTAATAAGGCCGTAAACTATATTAAAGAACACCATAAAAAAGAATTTTGGTTACGAGAATGCTTAACCAGTGCTGAAGATGAAGACTATAATAAACCGAATCTCCAAGGTATGTTCTTACATATTGATCGCCTCATAAAACGTTTAAACAATCCTAACCGTTATAGCGAAATATGTATGATCGTAACTGACTATAAAATGCCAGAAGGTACAGGTTTAGAATTTATAGAGCTTCTGGAAAACACACCCATATACAAAGCCATGCTAACTGGTGTACTGCCATTGTCTGGAGCGATAGACTCATTTAATAAAAGATTATTTGATGTATATCTGAATAAAGATGAGCATGAGATTGCTGTTCAATTAATCAAATATATAAAGCAAGCATCTATGTTATATTTTAATGACTTCACAAATGAAGTTCTGAAATTCACTCCTAAGTTAAAGAATGTCTTATCAGATGAAAAATTTATTGATTTTTTTAATAAATATATTGATGCAAACAATATAGCTGAGGGTTATCTGATTGATGACTTTGGCAGCTACTTATTTCTGGATAAAGATGCGAACGGAAAAATCTTTGCTGTATTACATGAAGATGACTTCAAAGCGTATGAAGAACTACTAAACACTGCTGATAACATTGATAAACACAGGCAATTATTAGACCAAATAAAATCACGAACAAAATTACCTTATTTTTATAATCAAGATATTGATAAAATAGAACTACCAGATTGGACTGATTTTTTACATCCCACCAAACGAATCGATGGTAGCCAGATTTACTATACCGTGATCGAAGACATAAAAAGATATGGCGTAAATCTTGACGATGTTCTTTCGTTCAATGAGTATCTAGACAAACAAAATAGTTAGTATATCGTTTAATTAGCGAATTATTTTTTAGCAATAAATCACTTGATACCAAGTGACACATCTAAAAAACCTAAAATAAAAGAACTAAATATTGCTTTAATATATTATTAGAAAAGAAATCACTTAGTAAAAGCATGGATAAATTCACCACGGCTATATTAGATATTTTAAAAAACCCTAACTGGTGGGTTGCCTTTGGCACAACGGCTTCTGCTTTTTTTGCAGTCTACCTTGCATTTTTTGGAAATCGTCAAACTAGATTAATGATGAAAGAAAATGAAAAAGCACTTGACCGTCAAGCATTTGATTTCATAACCATGATCCCAAGCACAATCACATCTCATATAGATGCACAAGCAACTTATGGAACAAGCACTTTAACATGTAGAGAGTTTATCAGTAATTTTGAGCGTGCCGTGCAAGAAAAAGGCATTTTGCACGATCGCAGCCTGAGGCGATATAGAAATTACGCTTCTTTGGCAAATCAATTTTCTAAATGTACAGGCGTTAAGGACAGTGACTTAAGAAAACAAAAGCAACTACTTAATTTAATTATAAAAAAGGCAAATAAATTAAGTAAAGTAATGGATTCACACACCAAGTTAAACGGTCTTCAAAAGCTTTGGGATTACGACGACATGCTATTCTGGAATAGAAGAGTATATATTGCAAAGACTTTAAATACAGGCACGCTAAAACATTTCATCTACACCGATGTTAATTCGGGCGACAGCATTAAGAGTGAGAATGAAGCTATAAAAATAATTTGTAAACATTATAATAAAAACTATAGATATGATAATTATATTTATCATATAGGTGATGATGAATTTTTATGCAAGCACTTGAGACCGAATGATTTTGAATTAATTAAACGAACCAAATATTTTATTAAATTTAATTACGTTGGCAATTTAATTCGGCTAAAATATAACAAGCCTTTCACATTAATGTAGCAATGGAGTGTATAATGGACAACAAAATATCTCAATTAATTGATAACCTCCTATGCAAAGCTGGTGCTAGCAAGGAAGAGAAAGATTTTCTTGAATTTTCTAATACAGGAAATTCCGGTGATATTAATTACTCAAGTAACATAACTATGTTTCTTCTTACTAAGCAGTTGAATGATTCTACAAGTAGAATGGAACAGTCGAATACTAATTTGATAAATCAACTTGCTAACTCTTCGGATAGTATTATCAAATCAAATGAGCAACTTGCTAGAATAGAACAGAAACAATCAAATCGCATGTATTGGTTAACAGGAGCGCTTGTGTTTTTTACATTGGTACAAGCTGTTGGCATAATCCTTGATATGTTCACTAAATAAAATATTAATAATATGTTGTTAAATCGAGCTTGTTACCAGTAAAATTTACTTTTAGCACCAAACCACTTATAGATCCGACATGGTTATATAATATTTTAACAATACGATAACTAATAAAAATCTATTCATTTGACTTTTATATATAAGGCTCATGCTGTCTCAGCTCATGCCAATGTGCTTTAATGTGATCAAAGTCCAGTGTTACTCCATATATAAGACCAAGCGCATACACGGCTATTATTAAATTAATGAATAGACTTTTTGAAACATTGGGAATCAAGCCTGCAAATAACATAGCAAATAGATTTCGCCTGGGGAGTTTCATCTGCTCATTTGAGCTTAATGTTCTAATTGCTACGATTCTTTTACTTAACCATGGATGGCTCTGGGTCAATTCGTTAAATGTCATCCAAAACTTGCCTGTTAACTTTGTTTGCTCCAATAGGACATCTATATTAATGTCTTGCCAATTATTTTGCCCTGCTGCCAACGAAGTCAAGGCAATTTGGGCTTCTTCTATGGAAGTACAGCAATATAGACCATGACGATCACAAGTGTATTCACATGCACGAGCATAAGCTGCACCAAAAATTGGGATCCATGTGGCCAGGATAATGAAGAGCCGTTTTATGCTATGCCGTCGGCGAATATGCCCTAGCTCATGCCCAATATAAAACTTAAGCGCATCAGGTCTTGTTAATAAGGCATCAATTACATTAGAGTTTAATATAATATACTTGGTACGAAGAAAATGGGTGGCAAAAGCATTAAGAACACCATTACCATTATTGATATAGGCTTGCGGTTGCTTTTTCATGCCAAGCTGCTTAGTACATTCTGCAATTGCCTGATAAATACTGGGGAATTGGTTCTGGTTGATATGCACACCATTGCCTTTGAAATGACAGATCATGCTAGAGCGAACTGTAAGATGAATCAGCCAGAAAAACAATATAAATGGTATCATTCCCCCTGATGAGGGAATAATAATAGCCAACCACAATAAGCCTGCAAAAATGCAAGCGATGGCAAATAATATTCTTTCAGAACGCTTTACCAATGTGAAACTATTTTGTGTCATGTGACAACATCTCCTTGTTAGCCTACTATCCATATTTGTAATTTGATTAGAGAATATCTAAGCCTGTTTCAGTGAAAGCTTTTTATTTCATTCGTGCTAATCGAATCTTGATGACTGGAGAATAGGAATATGTCGCATCATCCGCTGCGTCTACGCCTGCACCAATAATGCCGCCAAATACTACATTACCAATCATGCCTCCGTTAAATTGTGGACTGACATGCTTAGTGATGGCTTTGTAGCCTTTCTTGCGACAGGTGACAACAAGCGCATGTGAACTACGAGCGACCGTAACTGCTCCTGGTGTGCTTTTGATAGACCATTTACCTTTTTCATTGCTTAAGGTACAGGTACTTTTAGTAGGAATTGTCGTGACTGTGACTTTTTGTTTTGTGCCTTCAACAATCGTGGCACAGCCCGTTAATAACAAAAAAATAAAGATTAAATGAAGTGACTTCATCATAAATATTAACTCCTTTTAATATTTGATTGGTTATAAAAAACTATTATCGCCATTTATTTAGCATTTTTCTTTATAAAAGAATAATGAATATTTTATATATAAAATTATATCTTTGTACTATAAACCTTGTAATCTTTCTTCGTCCGTTCTTTTTTTCAACAAATCAAACTCGCCTTCGATATTTCTAAAACCTTCCAGATCAATATCGGTCCTATATTTTAATGGGGAAAAATCTTTTATCGTTAATGCTCGACCTAAAGCCTTACTTAATTCGCTCAAATCTTTTTGGTAATCCTGAGGTAGGTTTCTATTAAAATTGATTATTAAATTTTCAACATATAATGTAATTGTATAAACATCTTTAATGCCAACAATGTAGCCAAATAACTCTATTCCAGATGGAGTAATAAATTTTGTTCTAATCTTCAAATCAAAACTATTTTCTGGAAAATCTTCACGACAAGTAATAGGGTAAATTAAATCATCAATGTCATTAAACTTCCAGATTGAATGTTTTTTTAAATCTTTTGATGTCAAATATGTTTTACCTTGTTTAATATCCATTATTCATCCCCTTAATCATTCCATAATCTTCTAACAATGATAGCGCATTTGCTCGCTCTGCTCTAGGCACTACAACAGCATATTGCCCCTCACCAAGAATAGGATCAAAACGTTCTCTAAATTTAAGATAAACCGCCTGATCATCCAATGTAACAACCTGAGCAGGAATTTTATCTATACCAGCAGTATTGAAAGCAAGTAATCGTCGATTATCTATCGAGAATAATTTCCCGCTTTTTTGCACCACTTGAATTGGTGGTATACTATATGGTGACACCTCACCTGATTTCAATTTTGGTATTAAATCATCAATTCGTGTTCCATTACTAAAATATGGGCTGGCATTTGGTTGAGTAAATCGTATATTTTTAGGATTTAAGTGATAGAGACCTGGCTTAAGATTAGAAATTTTTTCAGCCTCAATCTCACTAACTCCCCCAACACCTTTTGCACCCACCAAGAAAAAGCCAATTTTCTCAAGTGCTCCGCCTACAGAATTACCGATTATAGCAGAATTGCCTGAGGTGATGTTATGGTAGGTGTGTGCAAAACCAGCTTTAATTTGCGCAAATTCGTTTTCGATGTAGGCTTTGGGATGGGCGTATGCTGAAACAAAATTGAAGTCTGTCGCGATGGTTCGCCCATTTATATGTTGGTTAGTTAAGACTTCGTTCTGCTCTTCTGTATCATTTAACAAATCAACCCCAAACTGCTTTACCGCTGCGGCAGTGAATGATTCTGTTGCGCGGATGGCTCTGCCGGCGGTGCGTTCTGCGCGGTTGAAAAATGACGCTCGGTTGCTACTTTGTTGTGAGGCCCGCGAGTAATAATTGTTAACTTGCGCTTCGTCGCTGTTGTTGGCCCATTGGATGCTGGGGCCATTATTGTTTGTAGCGTTTGCTGAATTTGCATTGCCTGCGTTGGCTGCATTGGTGGCGCTTGCGCCGTGGGGGTTTTGGTTTGCGGCGATTTGCTGTGTTGTGTGTGGTGCGGCGTGGTTTTGGTCTTCGACATGTTGCTCCCAATAGTGGTAGGCGTCTTTGGGATGGATGTTGGTCATCTCTTTGAGTTCGTCGATGAGTGAATGTGGATGTGTGTGGTTGATGTCGCGGTGTTGTGGTTGTTGTGGACGATTGCCGTGATTGTGTGTGTTGTTTGCGGTTGGATATTGGCTGCCGTTATTATATTGGCTTCGACCATTACGTTGACTACTGCCACTGCTTTGACTACCACCATTACGCTGTCGCATGGCGGTTTCGGTTTCGTGACGCACATGGTTGCGGTAGCGTGGGGTGGTGGTTTTGCCTTTTGCATTTCGATGGGCGCGGTCATAACTTTGTCCGGCTTGGTTGCGGTCAAGCGCTGAGTCGATACCCGTGCCGACTTCTTCGCCGATGATGTCGCCGATCATGTTGGCGGCCAGGGCTTCGAGATCGACGTGGCCGGTCGTTGCTTCGCTGATGCCGATGCCGGCGACGCTATTGGCGAGCTCGGTGCTGAAAGGATCGTTTAAGTGGAGTGTGAGATCGATCTTGGCATCGATGCCGGCTTGGAGCATCGACATGAACACTGCTCGAAAATCAAATTGTTTGCTTAGGCCTAGCGCTAAATCATCTAATTGGATAACCGTGCTTTCGATGCCGCGGGTGACGATGGTATTGGCGATGCCCTTGCCGAGCGCTTTATCTAAGACACTGAGCTTTGTACCCATACCACCGGTGACGGCGGCCGTGACTACATCGGCCCAATTGATGTGTTTCATCAAGCCGATGCCCTTGGCGGCCTCTTGGCCAACGGTGTCTATCAGTGCCCCGGCCACGCTGGCAAGCATGTCGCCTGTGAACGTGCCCGCGAGTGCCGGCAGCAATGCGCCAACCAAATGTGGCGCAATGACTGCGGCCGCAACCAACACGATGGTTTCCACAACCATACTTAAAAACCCATGGTGATGTTTCGGGGGCTGTTTCCATTTGACGTGGGGTTCTAACGCACCGATAAATTTCGCCATGAATTCATTAAATTCTTCGGAGCCCAATTTATCTTTATAAAGTGCGACAAATTGCGGCACTTTAATGACCTTGTCCGTGTCTAGCGGTTCATTGACCGGCCAATTGTTATATTCCGCTAAGAGTGTGGCGTAACTTGCGTTTTGCCAAATGGCAAGCGCCAGTTTTTCAAAGGTATCTCCGGCCTTGGCCATGATTTTTTTAGGTGTCGGTGTCGGTGACAGCGAATATTGCAATTTGAGCGGATCTAAAATATCAAACTTTCCTCTGATGGTGATGGCATGGCCGCCAAAGATATTGGTCGCATGGCGCAAGATATTCGCAAAAATTGTGCCAGTGCTGGTTTGGTAACTGCAAAGCGGCTCGCCTTGCATCCCATAAAACAAGCGATGGACATCAATATTATACGTCGGCGCCAAATGCAAAATGGTGCCCAAAACGCCGTTGGGGCGAAACACACGTTTTTCCAGAATCAAACCGTCAGCGGTACTTAAAAAACTTATCATCGTAATCGGTTTGTTGTCTTGGTCAACAACACCTAATTCGCCGGACACGATGCCGTTGGCATTATAATAGCGGGTCGCTGGCACCAATTGTTTGGGGCCATATTTAGTGTACGACGTACCACTGACTTGACGTAATAAATATTCGGCAAAGGCGACATAGCTTTGCTGTAAATTGAGCGATGTCTGTGACTGGCCGCTAAATTGGCTCACGGAACTGGTCGGTAAATCCATCTTGTTTAAGTAATACCATGTGTCTGAGTTTTGATCCTCGATCGGAAAAACCATGATAAATTTCTTGAGCGTATGACTGTGGCTAACCGCACTGTCATTGTTATAGTCAGTGCCTTCTGTTATCTCAACACCAAAAGCTTCTAGCTCACCGTCATAAACATTACGCACCGAGTGTAGCAACCTGTCCATTAAGTCATAATTGAGCGTCGATAAATAATAATCAAAGAGTCCGTCGGCCTGTTTGATAGTCATCGACGCCAATAAACCATCGGGATAGCGGTTTAAGATGGCCGTCGCAACCTGGGTAGTGGCGGTTTGGCCAAACGGCCTTGGCAATACCGCAATGCTTTGTTGCACGCGCGGCAATTTGGTATTCACATCATAAGTGGTTAATAAACCTTGTGCCGGTTTCAAGGTGCCGGCATTGTCCACCGTAAAGTCCCGAATCACGCGATTGGCACGGTCTGGAAAATTAAACCCTGCCTGCATCGCAATGACCCGGTTCGCACCGTCTTTTAAGGTCGCTGCCCGATAACGGACATTGGCCGCGGCATCACGCCACAGGGTAAACGTGAGCCCAGAATCAAACAAACTCTCTTCCCAACCCAGGGCATTTAAATTGACATGCACCGTGCGGATCGGCGCATTGCTCATTAAGTCATTGACTTCCAATTTTATCCGCCGACGGTTTCGATCATAGGTGTATTCCGTGACTTGCTTGAGTGCATAATCAATCACTTGGATTAACCGTTTGGCAACGTATTTAAATTCCTGGTGTTGACCAGGCGTTGAGACCACCACCGGAATATAAAGGTTGCGACCATTTTGCGTCGTTTGCACGACAATCACTAATTCAGAGCCATGGCGACCGCCCTGGCTTTGACGAGACGCCAATTGCATTAAGCCATCATAAAGATAAGTGTATAAGGCGCCGCCTAAATCCCTGAAGGTTTGTAATGTCCCTTTATAATTTCGGTTATAGGTTAACTGTGAACCGTCTGGGTTGGTTTGAATATAAATTTCGCCGCTTCGATGACGAACATAGGTGGTTGCAAACCGTCTACCATTATAAGAAGCATAAACATTTTCTTTTGGATCGAAATCAAAGTTTTCATAAATGTCGATGGCCGCCGTCGCCGTACCGGCCGGTCGATGGATCCCTGAACGTTTACGAAGTTCATTGACTTCAAACTGAGTGAGCGTCGCAGAGATGGCATTGGGCGGCAATCGTAAATTCGCCGCCGTTCACCTGCATTATCTTGCACACTCATTTCTGTTAACAATGCAATTGCACGTGATAAGAGTTGTGTCGGCGCCACTGGGATATAAATCACAAACGGTAAACTTGCGGGCAAAGCAGTATCGCCTTTCATCACCACGCTTGTATATTCGCCTGAGGCCACTTGGCTAACATCGGCTTCATAGATGTGTGTATCCGAGTTTTGGGTGATGGGTACGGGGGCGATAACGTTATCACTATCCATAATTTATATTTCGGTAATGTCAGCAACACTACCAAAAAATTGTAATGTATCATCATTCACGACTTCGATGATTATGGAATAATGTTCACCCTTGGCAGGTGTTTTGATTTGCACTTCACCGTAGGAATAATACAATGGTTTTTGCGTAGCATCGATTTCACCGATTGATGAACCCTCGTCTGCATAATACGCAATATAATAGGTATAACGATCTGTGGAGAGTGTACTGACATCAACAATGCAATAACCATCATCAACCGCAATCTTGGGTATCGGATTGGTGGCGCTGTGTTCGCTTGGCCACAGTGCTAATTCCGTGCGGACCGTATATTCTTGGGGTTGCGCCCAGATTAATTTGGTGCTGTTGTTTTGTATTTTTTAAATAAAGAAGCAAGCTCGCAAACTTGCCAAATCTAGTCTTACAGTATCAATCAAACTCAAACGGATCTTGCGTTGATAAAAAGTTATTATAGCTAACAATTTTATTTTCATCAATTCCATATGATTTAAGATCGTCAATAACTGAGTAATATATTTTAGCGTCATCAACTTTGATAGCGGGAATCATAAATGCCCCCCACTCAGCAGGTTCAATTTTATTGATGTCCTTGCCATAGAAAAACGGGAATTTTGATTTGCTCTTTAAACTATTTATGACTTCCGAGTCAGGTTTATTATCAGCCATTAGCGCTGTCTGGAGATATGCATCAAAATCATCCTCGTGTACAACTGCCAATATAACTCCTTTGCCATCGCAATCCAGAAACAACAAGCTCCCAAAATCATCAATACAATAGCTCTCACAGTAATTGTGCTTATCGACAAATTTATCGATAAAATCGGCAAATTTAGCATTTAAAAGGACTTGATTTAATTTGGCATGCCCTTCAGTCAATTGCCGTGTATGTTCTTTAAAGTAAACTTGCTCAGCACGTCTTATATTTCTTGTGATTTCTTTTGAGGACTCTTGTGCTTGCTTGCTAATAAATATATCAAACGTCTGCTTATTAAATTCATCAATGGCCTCATCATTCATCATCCGGCCACTTAGCATAGCCTTTTTGAATGGAAAGTTTTGCAATTTATTCAAGCAATCTACCCCTGTGAGCCCTGGCATTCTGTGATCAAAGCAGGCACATGATACTTCCAAGAAACGTTTGGGATCATAAATAATATCACTGTTTTTATTAATATCTAAACTGATGCTCTTATTTCTTAGTTTATTATAAACATCATCATGCTCCTGAATTGTAATACAATGCGTCAACCAATAATGATCTTTAACTGATTGATCCAAAAATTTCATTGCTTTTTCAGAGTCAGTAAACATTTTGCAAGAAATGTTATTATACTTAAGGAACTTTGCCAGTGATTTCAGGTAATCTTTATCATCATCAACAAATACTCTAGTCGTTGGCCGATTATTCATTGCAACCACATGTGGGGTAACTTTCATTTTATCCTCCTTCGACTTCGCGATGTGGCACTTTAGGAAATGAGAGAATAAAGTGCGTATATTGTCCTAACTTAGCCTCGCAGACTATATCACCCTGGAATGCTTTCATTGCCTGCTTACAAAAGTATAGACCAATACCCGTTCCTATGCCTGTGTCTGTATAGAATTCTTTGAAAATTTTATCAATTTTAGTTTGTTCTATACCCTTTGCTGTATCTTTAAAATGCACGCGGTTAAATTTTTCACCAACCTCAGTCCAAATAATAATGTCACCTTTTCGCGCTTCTTGAATGAAATACAGGGCATTCTTTATTAAATTAAATATAACGTGGATTATAATCTCTTTCTCACCTCTGAAAATAAAATCTGCGGATGTCTTAAATGTAACTTTTTCCCTTTCACCTGTTTCATAAGGGTAACGACTTATCGCTTCATTGATACACTCATTAATTGAAATTTCATCTATTGCGATATGTTCAAGGTCGGTTAAATTTTGCAAGATGATATCTATAAACCCATTAGTTTTCTGGCTCTCTTTATTTATTAATTCATATATCTCCATTATATCTTGCTTAATTTCAGGATCATTTATTCGATCAGCGATTAGATCCAGTGATGAGGCACAGTTAGTTATTGAGCCAATTGGGGTACGCAATTCATGTGCTATAGTAAATGCTTGACGTTTAAGAATGCTAATCTGTTTACTCATTTCCTTATTACGCCTACAAATCTCCTGATTATGTTTTCTCAACTTTTCTAATTTTTTTTGTGCAGATATGTTTATTGATGTGCCTATAAGGCCAATTATATTTTTATCCTCGTCTCTAAGAGGAATTTTCTTTGTTATGTAATAAGCAAGTCTTCGGTCTTGATCAACGCCAATTTCTTCACAAGTCATTTCCTTTGCTTCTCGCATAACGCTTTGATCAGTTCTTTCGATAATAGATAATTGATCATCACTCATGTCGTTACTATATAAATCTCTATCACTCTTACCGATTATCTCATTAGGCTCCTTTAAACCAATCATGTCAGCATAAGTTTTATTGCAGCCAAGATATTTGCCATGCAAATCCTTCCAGTAAAGATTGCCACCGGAATTGTAGATAATATTATCTTTTAGTGATGATTTTTTAGCATTCATTATATATTTGGTAATGTGCTGAACTTGCTTATTGGCATAATTATGTTTTATTATAGCCCATAATGAAAATGCCATAGGGATCAACCAGTGATGATCAATTGCAAAGTAAAGCTGCCTCAACTTCCCTTGACGGCAAAAATAGTCATTCCTATAAGCATGAATCAGCCGTTGCAGACAGGCGTAGCATTCAAGGCTCAACTTGATGCCCTAAAAACCCTTGGGCACGCAAAGTCTAATATAACTATACTTGTCTGTGATACATTAAATCGACACAACTGTTCTGAATCAGAAAGCATGAAGCAAGGGAATGATTTTATTCTTGCAAATAAAGAGACATTGCAAGGATATAATATTATACGATGGCAAGAATTCGTTGAGAGTCACCAACCACAATTTAATGAGGCGCATAATAGAATAATTACAATTAGTCAGCCTAAAAGTTATTTCTATGAAAAAATCCGTAAGACATGGGAAAAATGTCTCTCAGCGCAAGAATTTCAAGCATCTCTAAAATATCAACGCGAAGAATACGCTGCTATCTTATGTATGCATGAATTTGATTATTTAATTTATCCCAAACGGCCAACCAATGGAATTGCATATACCTATTCACATTTTAAAATTACCAAACCTGAATATATCCATGCAAGGATTAACAAAACTCAAGCTGAAAAATCTCAAAAGCCAATTTCATTCAATGAAATGGTAAGACCTATTCCTTTAGCAGTACGAATGGCTTTAGATGATGTCGAAACAATACTATCAAGTAGTGAAATATCAACGCAGGATAAAGTCTTCTTTGCTGACGCCCTTCAGAATCTTATTGATGTGAAAGTTAGCCCAGTTCATAGCAAACTTAAATAATGCTGAATGAACTTATGACCCTTGTCTAATTTTCGATGTAAATCAATTTCTAATTGGCTGTTTAATAGCCATGGTTCAGTTCTTGAGAAAACTCTTCTATTGGCTTCTTCAGCCTAAAGCTTATTGCAAACTCACTTAATTATCATGAGTTAACAATTCGTTTTTTTCAACTGTATTATCATCTGCTATATTTAATTCTCCAATATTGCCTCTATCAGGGTTGCTTAATTTTCTTAACCTACCCTCAATCATTAGCTCAATAATCCATTTTAATGACTTTAATTTGCTCTCTTCTACAATAAATAATGAAACAAAGATAAGTACAAAACCAAATAATATAGATAGCAATGCGACAACTTCAGTAATATCGATTATTTGTAATTTATTAATTAATTGGATACTTATACCCATGATTAACACAAGCATAAAATTAATAGAATAATTATCAAAAATTGACTTACATTTGAAGTCATTTTCCATATCATTAGCCTTATTACATTGCGTCAATGCTTTTACAAGCTAATCTGTAGGAATCTTTCTGGCTTCTTCAATCCAACGAATTATTAAGTGAATTTTCGGACCCAAATGACTTCTTCTAATTATTTTTAAATTATAGGGGACAGTCGCATAGATCTCTCGATAATCGCGCTTTAAATAAAAGTCATAGAGCTTTGCAAATGCAAGCATGATAAAAAGCAAAACATAGAATAAAATACTACGATCTAATATATACATAGCAATGAAACATAATGAAAAGAGACTGAATATGGTAAGGGTAAGAGCACCTCTAATTTTATTACAAAACATTGTTTTCTTGAAAAGGTATTTATAATCGTACATGTCTACAAGCTTCATTAGATTTGATAATTCATACATTGCTTAGATCCTTATCCAAATAATAATATCTATTTATACCTTTGCCAGGTTATGCATAACTCTTATTAGCTGTGTAATATACGATTTAATCCCTTCTAGCTACATATTCATAAGAAATTGTAGCCAGAAGGGATTAAATGTGCCATGATAAAATTCAGCTTGACAGTCAATATGCGCAGACTAATATATAACCATAATTTAACTGTAAAAATTAATGGCAAATCTTATTGTAATGACAATAATCGCAAAGCACACCATTGTGTAGCTCAGCCTTATATTTTTCCTCCATAACATCCAGGTAATCATAATATAATTTCTCTACTTTAAATTTATTGTATAGCTTGATCTTAATTAATTTACCCTTGGAATTTTGCGTTTTCTTTATCAGAACATATCCATATCTACTTACAGGAATATTGTAAAATCCATTGACATTTAAAATATATGCATAAACTGATAGCTGAACTTTATCAGATTCATAATATCTATAATTTCGTCTATTCTTAATATCAACAACCACTATATAATCTTTATGATTATATTTATCTCTAGCCTTACATATTAAATCAGGAATTCCATGAAGTTTACAACGGTTTGTTGATTTAATGTAAGACTCTATCTCCAAGAACATAAAACCTTTTAATGGATCAGTTAATCGATTATATAGATGCAACCCTATACTAGAGATTAATAAAAATATAATGAAGCCTAAAATTATTGCATCCATGTTATTATTTTAATAAATTTCATTAATATTAATTTAACTATATAAAAAGCGAACCCATTATTATTATGTTGTAAATAATCAGCCAGCGTTGGACTTACTTTATAATACACCTTCACCAGAAAGCGTCCAATTGAATTAGATAGTAAGTTCTTATCACGAAAATATCTTAGTAATTCAGTTTGCCATGCTTCTTGTCCAAAAATTGCCGTTGCAATAAAACAACGGGCATCCCTTTCCAAATTCTCATAATACTTATTATGTACTGAAATGCCTTGCGCTCTTCTAATCCGACCAATATATGAATATATAGATTCCTTTGAGGCAGTTTCAGACAGGTCAGGTAATTCAGCATAAGCTTTAGGCTTGATTTTCGTTTCCAACTCACCATGCTTAAACTTATATTTGAACAGCGCTATTTTTTGACATTTTACAAAGTCAGCTAATTCCGTAGCTGACACTTTAATAAATTTTTCGTTTTCAGTATTCATAGCATACCAACAATCTCATCTGAGTTTTGACGCCGTTACTTCCAACTAATTTTAGCGTTAAAGAAAAACTGTAGTTTCATCAAACGATCATATGTGATGCTAAGATAACATCTTACCAATTATCATGCCACAATAAAGTCTACGACGTCAGGTTGAATCTGACCCCATTCATACCCGGCACTAAATAATTTCTGAGGCCGTTAAAATCATGGGCTTATCAATCTTCTCTCGTAAACATTGATAAAACGCCTGAATTCACATGAGTGACTGGTGCATATTAGTGACACCTCACTTGAAAATTTTAGGTGCATAATTCAGTTATAACAACAGATAGGTGGTTGCTTAATAAGATGGTTTGAAATGTTTAACCATAAAGATTGCTTTTGCCTGTTGACCACGGCTTTCTAATGGGCGACCCTATGCTTCCCTTCCAATTGTCGAATAATATACTATACTTTTATCAATAAAATGCAATTTATTGATTTTGTTAAATGCTATAGGGAGATAAAAATGAATAAGGTTAGAGGAAAAGTAATTGAGGTTCGAGCTGGTTCTAAAAAAACCCTGACACTTCGGGTCAACTTAATCCACATAGCTATATAATCGAAGATGATCAAGGCGACACGTATTTAGCACACATGGGAGATATAGGTGAAAATGAAAAAATTCTAATACGTATATCTAAGGATCAGCCATTAGAGCGCCTAGAAAAAGATGATGAAGTTGAGTTTGAACCAAAACTAAACCAGACAAGAGCTATTCATGTCAAAAAAGTTAGCTAGGAAACTATAAGTATGTGCTACTTGTAGTATTGTCATTACAAATGACTTAGATGAGGATATACAAAAGCTACTAAATGTTGGCTAACATAGTCTATATTGTCGATAAATTTTATTTTATTAGTAGCAAACTATATATGATTCGGGCATAACTATATATTATTTTTGCAATGTATAACTAAGAAAAAATCATCGTTTTACTTTTGCATATACGGTTCATGCTGTCTCAGTTCATACCAATGAGCTTTAACATGATCAAAATCTAGTGTTACTCCATATATAAGGCCAAGTGCATACACGGCTATAATTAAATTAATAAATAGACTTTTTGAAATATTGGGAATCAAGCCTGCAAATAACATAGCAAATAGATTCCGTCTAGGGAATTTTATCGGCTCATTTGAGCTTAATGCTCTAATTGATGCGATTCTTTTACATAACCATGGATGGCTCTGGGTCAATTCGTTAAACGTCATCCAAAATTTACCCGTTAACTTTGTTTGTTCCAATAGGACATTTATATTAATGTCTTTCCAATTATTTTGTCCTGCCGTTAAAGTGGCCAAGGCAATTTGGGCTTCTTCTATGGAAGTACAGCAATATAGGCCATGACGATCACACGTGTATTCACATGCACGAGCATAAGCTGCACCAAAAATTGGGATCCATGTGGCCGGGATAATGAAGAGCCGTTTTATACTATGCCGTCGGCGAATATGCCCTAGCTCATGCCCGATGTAATACTTAAGTGCCTCTGGTTTTGTTGATAAGGCATCAATCACATTAGAGTTTAATATAATATACTTGGTGCGAAGGAAATGGGTGGCAAAAGCATTAAGGACACCATTGCCATTATTGATATAGGCTTGTGGTTGCTTTTTCATATCAAGCTGCTTAGTACATTCTGCAATTGCCTTATGAATGCTGGGGAATTGTTTTTGGTTGATATGCACACCATTGCCTTTGAAGTGACAGATCATGCTAGAGCGAACTGTAAGATGAATCAGCCAGAAAAACAATATAAATGGTATCATTCCCCCTGATGAGGGAATGATAATAGCCAACCACAATAAGCCTGCCAAAATGCAAGCGATGACAAATAATATTCTTTCAGAGCGCTTTACCAATGTGAAACTACTTTGTGTCATGTGACAACATCTCCTTGTTAGCCTACTATCCATATTTGTAATTTGATTAGAGAATATCTAAGCCTGTTTCAGTGAAAGCTTTTTATTTCATTCGTGCTAATCGAATCTTGATGACTGGAGAATAGGAATATGTCGCATCATCCGCTGCGTCTACGCCTGCACCAATAATGCCACCAAATACTACATTACCAATCATGCCACCGTTAAATTGTGGACTGACATGTCTAGTAATGGCTTTATATCCTTTCTTGCGGCAAGTGACAACTAATGCATGTGAACTACGAGCGACCGTAGCTGCTCCTGGGGTGCTTTTGATAGACCATTTTCCTTTTTCATTACTCAAGGTACAGGTGCTTTTGGTAGGGATTGTTGTGACTGTAACTTTTTGTTTTGTGCCTTCGACAATCGTGGCACAGCCTGTTAATAATAAAAATATAAAGATTAAATGAAGTGACTTCATCATAAATATTAACTCCTTTTAATATTTCGGTGTTTAAAAACCTTTGATTAAATGACATATGATATGTAAATTAAATAGCTAATTTTTTACATAATCTCCTTCTTTTTATTTCACTTATTTGGTGTGTTCATAAATGTGTAATATCGAGAGTTGCGGCCCACCGGTCTTAAATTAAATTTAGTAAGCTAGCTATTACAGTAAATTATAAAATATAGGCTAGAGCATCACGAAGCCCAACACGTTCTCTCTGGAAATTCGCCTTTCTCCCAATGCTTTATTAATGCCAAACCTGCTCGTTGCATATATATTCCATTATCACCTTCTGCAAGCTGAACCACATCAACGTCTCCAGTTATTTTGTTTATGCGAATCTTACCATTCACTAATTTTGAGGTGCATCTTAATTTTCCTGTTGACGTTTCTAACCGGCTTGGTTGGTAGAGAAAAACGTCATATACATAATATGCAAAATCTTTTTCATCATTGTGTATTTTATGAAGTTCGATGTAAAATGCCATTATGGCCTCCAGCTCATTTCAGGTGTTGTTTCAAATTCAAGAGGATCCCAGCGACGCAATGAATTATTTGCAGCATTATGGGCAGTTATATAGTCTGTTTTAAAAATCCCTTTGAACCTTGCCTCAAAGTATTCATGTTGCATCAATTGAAGATCTTGTTTTACAAAGTTCCCTTGTTGTAATCTAATCCAAGCATCAGCAATTTCTATATCTGGATCAAAATGCGCAATATCTGTCGTTAACTGATGAGTATCAAAGAATATATGCTGCTTGATTCGTTGAACCTGAAACTCAAGTATACTAGTATTCTTAGATATTAGTTTGACATCAGCATTCGATGGATTACTTCGGATATCGGTATAAAATTGCTTGGCCTCTTCATTAGCCTTGAGGCTAGATTTAACTGTTGTGAACTGTCGCCCGCCAGTGCTAATCAGGCTCTCGCTACCAATAACTCCAACTCGACCCAATACTTTCTCAGTCCCAGCAACTAATATTGTACCAAGACCTTTCATACCTGCAAGACTACCGGGCGTAAATAAAGTTCCAACTGATGCGAGCAGTGCCCCTTGTTGATAACCCCGAGAAGACACATCAAACATGCCTGATGTCCCTTCTAGTTTACTTGCCTCACTGGCGAACCCAAATGATATGACATCTGCGACACCATATAAAGCATTTGCTTGATATTTTATTTCTTCATCCACGGTTTTGACTATGCCCTCATGATTTTCTAACCAATGGGTGGCGTCTGGATGATGTCCTAGGAAATGTTTTACACCTGATTGTAGGTTCCAGCGTGCTGCCCTTGTTCTCCTCGCTGCCATCTGGCTTGGCTGTCTAGTTGCTGAGGCCCGCGAGTAATAATTGTTAACTTGCGCTTGGTCGCTGTTGTCTGCCCATTGGATGCTGGGGCCATTATTGTTTGCAGCATTTGCTGAATTTGAATTGGCTGCATTGGTGGCGCTTGCGCCGTGGGGGTTTTGGTTGGCGGCGATTTGCTGTGTTGTGTGTGGTGCGGCGTGGTTTTGGTCTTCGACATGTTGCTCCCAATAGTGGTAGGCGTCTTTGGGATGGATGTTGGTCATCTCTTTGAGTTCGTCGATGAGTGAATGTGGATGTGTGTGGTTGATGTCGCGGTGTTGTGGTTGTTGTGCACGATTGCTGTGATTGTGTGTGTTGTTTGCGGTTGGATATTGGCTGCCGTTATTATATTGGCTTCGACCATTACGTTGACTACTGCCACTGCTTTGACTACCACCATTACGCTGTCGCATGGCGGTTTCGGTTTCGTGACGCACATGGTTGCGGTAGCGTGGCGTGGTGGTTTTGCCTTTTGCATTTCGATGGGCGCGGTCATAACTTTGTCCGGCTTGGTTGCGGTCAAGCGCTGAGTCGATACCCGTGCCGACTTCTTCGCCGATGATGTCGCCGATCATGTTGGCGGCCAGGGCTTGGAGATCGACGTGGCCGGTCGTTGCTTCGCTGATGCCGATGCCGGCGACGCTATTGGCGAGCTCAGTGCTGAAAGGATCGTTTAAGTGGAGTGTGAGATCGATCTTGGCATCGATGCCGGCTTGGAGCATCGACATGAACACTGCTCGAAAATCAAATTGTTTGCTTAGGCCTAGCGCTAAATCATCTAATTGGATAACCGTGCTTTCGATGCCGCGGGTGACGATGGTATTGGCGATGCCCTTGCCGAGCGCTTTATCTAAGACACTGAGCTTTGTACCCATACCACCGGTGACGGCGGCCGTGACTACATCGGCCCAATTGATGTGTTTCATCAAGCCGATGCCCTTGGCGGCCTCTTGGCCAACGGTGTCTATCAGTGCCCCGGCCACGCTAGCAAGCATGTCGCCTGTTAACGTGCCCGCGAGTGCCGGCAGCAATGCGCCAACCAAATGTGGCGCAATGACTGCGGCCGCAACCAACACGATGGTTTCCACAACCATACTTAAAAACCCATGGTGATGTTTCGGGGGCTGTTTCCATTTGACGTGGGGTTCTAACGCACCGATAAATTTCGCCATGAATTCATTAAATTCTTCGGAGCCCAATTTATCTTTATAAAGCGCGACAAATTGCGGCACTTTAATGACCTTGTCCGTGTCTAGCGGTTCATTGACCGGCCAATTGTTATATTCTGCTAAGAGTGTGGCATAACTTGCGTCTTGCCAAATGGCAAGCGCCAGTTTTTCAAAGGTATCACCGGCCTTGGCCATGATTTTTTTGGGTGTCGGTGTCGGTGACAGCGAATATTGCAATTTGAGCGGATCTAAAATATCAAATTTTCCTCTGATGGTGATGGCATGGCCGCCAAAGATATTGGTCGCATGGCGCAAGATATTCGCAAAAATTGTGCCAGTGCTGGTTTGGTAACTGCAAAGCGGCTCGCCTTGCATCCCATAAAACAAGCGATGGACATCAATATTATACGTCGGCGCCAAATGCAAAATGGTGCCCAAAACGCCGTTGGGGCGAAACACACGTTTTTCCAGAATCAAACCGTCAGCGGTACTTAAAAAACTTATCATCGTAATCGGTTTGTTGTCTTGGTCAACAACACCTAATTCGCCGGACACGATGCCGTTGGCATTATAATAGCGGGTCGCTGGCACCAATTGTTTGGGGCCATATTTAGTGTACGACGTACCACTGACTTGACGTAATAAATATTCGGCAAAGGCGACATAGCTTTGCTGTAAATTGAGCGATGTCTGTGACTGGCCGCTAAATTGGCTCACGGAACTGGTCGGTAAATCCATCTTGTTTAAGTAATACCATGTGTCTGAGTTTTGATCCTCGATCGGAAAAACCATGATAAATTTCTTGAGCGTATGACTGTGGCTAACCGCACTGTCATTGTTATAGTCAGTGCCTTCTGTTATCTCAACACCAAAAGCTTCTAGCTCACCGTCATAAACATTACGCACCGAGTGTAGCAACCGGTCCATTAAGTCATAATTGAGCGTCGATAAATAATAATCAAAGAGTCCGTCGGCCTGTTTGATAGTCATCGACGCCAATAAGCCATCGGGATAGCGGTTTAAGATAGCCGTCGCAACCTGGGTAGAGACTACGGAGTCAAGTCTTGACATAACACATTTACTTCTTCTTTTAATATTACATCATGCTCGATATCATTCAATAATCGCTTGATAGTTTGAATCACAGTTGAATAATGAGAGACATTGAATTTATCCGCTAGCTGTTTTAATGTGACATCACTGTATAGCTGGCATAAATACATAGCGACCCTTCGGGCTATATTTTTTTTGCCAGCACCTCTTGCAGCTATTACTATTTGTTTTGATTCAATACGATAATAATTCGACACTTTGGCTATAATCACGTCCATCGCGAGAGTATCTAATTTTTTAAACCCTGTTATCTCATTATCGAGTCCTTTCTTTTGACTTAACCATTTATTTACCCGTTTTACAAAAACACTATCACCTAATATCAGCTTATTTGAGTCATTGCGATAAAATTCCTTTAGTTTGACAGATATCCCAGCTTCAACATACGCTTTATAATTTACATAATATTTTTCTTGACTTATCATGAACAATACTAGTTTTCTATTTAACCATTTCGGTGAAGTGCCTAGTCCAATATAATAACGGTAACTGGAAAAATAATAATCTTCTAGTTTCTCAACTAAAGGCTTTTTTGTTTCTATTGGATTACGATGAATATAACGACTGACTTGCAATAGATAATTTTCTGCATCGACTAAAATTGCTTTATATCGTCCTCGAAATAGTGGCCCATCAGTTTTAAGCAATTGATTATAGCGTTGCGTATAAAGTCCATTGATATGACGCATACAACGCCCCAAATTTCCCCTTGGCGTGCGGACTAACAAGTGATAATGATTTCCCATTAAACAGTACGCTAATATCTCTAAACCAAATCGTTGGTGCGCTTCTTTTAAACCTTGTATAAACAGCTCAATACAACGCTTGCCGCAAAAAATAGTGCTTCGCCCTCGGCCACGATTCATTACATGATAGATAGCGCCAGAATATTCTATTCTTAATGGCCTGCTCATTTTAATTCCTTTTAAAATGTATTAATTATTAAATTTTATTCTTTTTCAACTATCCGGGTATTCGTAAATGTGTAATGTCAAGACTTGACCCCGTTGTTTAGCGACCCTTCGGGCTATATTTTTTTCCCAGCACCTCTTGCAGCTATTACTATTTGTTTTGATTCAATACGATAATGATTCGACACTTTGGCTATAATCACGTCCATCCTGTTATCTCATTATCGAGTCCTTTCTTTTGACTTAACCATTTATTTACCCGTTTTACAAAAACACTATCACCTAATATCAGCTTATTTGAGTCATTGCGATAAAATTCCTTTAGTTTGATAGATATCCCAGCTTCAACATACGCTTTATAATTTACATAATATTTTTCTTGACTTATCATGAACAATACTAGTTTTCTATTTAACCATTTCGGTGAAGTGCCTAGTCCAATATAATAACGGTAACTGGAAAAATAATAATCTTCTAGTTTCTCAACTAAAGGCTTTTTTGTTTCTATTGGATTACGATGAATATAACGACTGACTTGCAATAAGTAATTTTCTGCATCGACTAAAATTGTTTTATATCGTCCTCGAAATAGTGGCCCATCAGTTTTAAGCAATTGATTATAGCGTTGCGTATAAAGTCCATTGATATGACGCATACAACGCCCCAAATTTCCCCTTGGCGTGCGGACTAACAAGTGATAATGATTTCCCATTAAACAGTACGCTAATATCTCTAAACCAAATCGTTGGTGCGCTTCTTTTAAACCTTGTATAAACAGCTCAATACAACGCTTGCCACAAAAAATAGTGCTTCGCCCTCGGCCACGATTCATTACATGATAGATAGCGCCAGAATATTCTATTCTTAATGGCCTGCTCATTTTAATTCCTTTTAAAATATATTAATTATTAAATTTTATTCTTTTTCAACTATCCGGGTATTCGTAAATGTGTAATGTCAAGACTTGACCCCGTTGTTCCTGGCACTAATATATTTTATTTTATTCTCATTAATCGAATTTTGATAACCGATGGATAGGAATATGTTGCACCATCTGCAGCATCAACACCAGCGCCGATAATACCGCCAAATACTGCATTTCCAATCATGCCACCATTAAATTTAGGACTCAATTTTTTAGAGATAGGTTTGTAGCCTTTTTTGCGACAGGTAACTAACAAGTAATGTGAGCTGCGAGCAACAGTTGCTGTACCAGGAGTTTGTTTAAGCACCCATTCGCCTTTCTCATTTTTTAATGTGCATGTGCTTTTTGATGGAATTGTGGTGATCCAGACATGTTGTTTGGTACCTTCAACAATTGTGGCACAACCTGCCAATAAAAAACATATTATTATTAAATAAAATGACTTCTTCATAATATTAACTCCTTAGAATATTTGATTAGTTAAAAAATAAATTTTATCGCTTGATGCTTATCATTTGACATAACCTTTTTTATTCAAATTGTCACATGAACGTTTGCATCAAAATATTTCATGATTTTCCTTTAATTTGATTAGCTATAATGTATCAACATCCATCCGAGCACAAAAAAACTCACGGAATTTAATACATCTAATAAACTCCAAGTAATTAAGGATTTTGACGCTTGTTTTGTCTTGTAGTCCACTGCGTACAGTGCACATCTAGGACTAAGCTTTAACTTCGACTCATCAAAACCAAGCATGCGTGCTATTAATTTAAATGTTATATATAATGATATCTCTAAATGTTTACCATAAAAACTACTTCCCCAAAACAAGCTATACCCTGTCAAAGCGCCGAAATATAATTTTGTATCAAGTTGCTTTTCAATACTAGGGATCAACTTTCTATTAAAAATATATGGAAAAATTGTGAATGGTGCAATCATATTAATGCATCCAATGTCAGCAATTATATAGCTTGTTAATTCCGTCATTATAGTTCCTAATTTTTACTTAAAACGATATTTTGATTTTACGTTCGACATCATCTACAAACATTTTTGTTTCATGATAAACTTTATCAGCAAATATTTCACCCGCAGCTTCACCAGCTGTCGTCCCTGCAACTGCAGCACCTAAAACAATTGGAGTTGAGACGATGGGAGCTGTAGTCTCCAATGATATCCCCGTTATCAACGAGACTACAAAACCACCAGCAGCTCCACCAATTACCTTCCCTGCCTCCCTAAAAAAGACTTCTGTTTTGGTACCTGCTGGTGCTGCTATTGTATCATAAACGCCTACGCCTATTTCGATTGGTAGTACTGATTTACCAAGAACGTGTAAACCTTTTACACCCATATATTTTACAGCATAGCTTGCATTCAAGCTTGCACTTTGCCCAAGCTGACCAAGTTCACTGTCCAATGTAGCAACGCTACTTGAACTAAATAAACCAACTTGTGATAATTGCGAGGCCGTTGTAGCATGCGCCACAGTTCGGTCAAAATATATGTCGCGGAAGGTTTTATATTTTAATAGCTTATGTTCAACCATTTCACCCGTTTTTTCTGTAACAGCGCCGGCCACTGCCCATGGGTTTGTCAGGTTTTCATGCCAAAGTCCCAGAAATGACATGTCTTCTGTACTTTGCACGGAGCTCGTATCAACCAAGTGGCTTATTGTATGATTCATTGCTTGATAGTGACTAGCGACCTGATATCGTGACTGTTGAGTATCTTCTTCCATACGACGTTTGCCAACTGGTGGTATACGATCTTCGGCATTTGCAAAAAATGATGAACGACTACGCGCTGCCATCTGGCTTGGCTGTCTAGTTGCTG
>CAVVHY010000004.1:0-68241 GCA_963748135.1 uncultured Gammaproteobacteria bacterium
GCCTTCAGAGATTTTTTTGCGCGTATTACAAGCATTAAGCGGGATCGGATTAGATGGCCCCAGTGATCAGCTAGCTTTTAATTACTTTTATAGCTCCGCAGAAAAGGGATACCCTTCTTCTTGGAATCAACTGGGTTGGATGTATTGTAACGGACGAGGAGTTAAACAAGATTATCAGAAAGCGGTTTTCTGGTTCCTCAAAGCCGCCGAACGAGGAGATTCCAAAGCACAATACAGTTTAGGTTGGATGTATTTTGATGGTCACTGGTTCGAACAGAATTATCAGAAAGCGGCTTTCTGGTTCTTCAAAGCTGCACAACAAGGGTGCGCACTAGCGCAAAATTATTTAGGATGGATGTATAGTAAAGGATTAGGGGTGAATGATGATAATGAGCAAGCGGCTTTCTGGTATCTCAAATCCGCTGAACAAGGATATTTGGAAGCGCAATACAGTTCAGGTTGGATGTATCTTAATGGTCTCGGGGTTAAACAGGATTATCAGAAAGCGACTTTCTGGTTCCTTAAAGCTGCACAACAAGGAAAAAGCTCAGCACAGTACATTTTAGGTGATATGTATGCACATGGACACGGAGTCAAACAAGATGATAAAACAGCTCAATTGTGGTTTGGGCGATACATTAAAAATATTGGGATTACGAATATCAGAGACGAAAAAGTTGAAATTATTACAGTTTTTTATAATGATGTTTTAGCAAAAACACGACAAAATCCAAAATATTTTCTTGATTGTTTATTAAGAACCATAGACTTAGGGCTTAATATTAAGGATCCATATGATCACAAATTTTATATTGCTTATCAAATGTTGCAACGTTTAAATTACAAAAAACTAATGCAAAGTTTACAAGATATGGATGAGAGTACAAAACCACAGTTCACAACAAACAACTATATAAATGAGCTATTACAATTATATTCTCAACTTCCATTAAAAAAGAAATTTAATTTTTTTAAACAAAAAATCGATAAGACCGATAAAGCTTACCACGTTGCCAGTAAGATATTGTTATTTATGCAGGCAGAACTTAAAAATCGCAAAGATATTGACTGTTATGAATTGAATATTGATGACATTGAACCTGAAAATTTGGTTGTAATGTTTGGTAACGTTTTAACTTGTATAGCAGATGAAATCTGTATCGAAACAAAGGAGCTAATCACAGAAGTAATTACTGCAGCAAATACAGATAAAAGTTATCTAAGTTTACATCCTGATGAAGTTATCGTCAAAATTCTAAATTTTGTAGCACCAGATTCCTTATCCAAAGATCGAAGAAATGCCTTTGAACATGATGTTCTTACCATGCTAAACAGGGATCAAAAACTAGCGGGGCAGATCTCTCAGCATAGCACTTTACAACTAAACAGCGGGGTCGCATCTTGAATTGCCATATTTTGCAAAAAATTTGGATACATACGCTTGCTATTTCAGAGAATTAGCTCGAAACACCTAAAATCAATGAGCATGAGTTAGTTGTTGATTCATTGATTTATTAGTTGATAATTCTTAACAAGTATCCATAAATTAGTATTTGCTGTGGCACCAAGGAGTTGCAAAACGCCTCAATTCAAAATCCGAGCCCGTTGTTTCCGACCCCGTTGTTCCGCGTACTAATAAATACATTTAGCACCTCGATTTAAACTCATAAATCAATAACGATGTTTATTTTATAATAAATAATATGCCTACATGCTATGAAATAAGGGCTCAGTTATTACTAAGTCAGGTCGTGAATCTATAGAATTGTCTCATACATGTTACTGATATCCTTAAACACGAGATCAAAATAACCACTATGCTTCCCAACAATGTGGCCTATTTGAAACAGATTCTTACAGGCAAGCTTCAACTTTATATTAGTGACATATGTTTCCACTGTCCGCTTCGACAATTGCAACAAAATTGCTATTTCAGGAACTGTCTTGCCGCGAATGAGCCAATATATGGTTTCAATTTCACGTCTTGTTAAGGAATGGGGATAGATAACTTGACCGAATTGTTTAACACTAAATTCAAGTATTTTATTGTTTGGTTTATCTTGATATAGATCAACAGTTGAATTATATCCCATCACTGCCGCCGATGCATCGGCTTCAGCTATTAATCTTTTTGCTTGTTCTTTATAGGATTCGATAGAATTGAGGATTTGTTGGAAATGAGTCATGTAATTGATATTGCCATTGGCATTATCTTTAGCGACTGAAAAATCATAAATATCACAATAATTCATATTGGGATAAAACACACTAAGACCATGATCCACATTAAATTCATCAGCGGCCGGCTTGCCTACATTCAGCCAACCCTCAATATCCATTTCCCAACTACGCCAACTATCCCATAACACATAACCAGTTTTGAAAACTGATGGATGACGTTGACATTGCGCGTAGTTTTGAAAATTATTTGAAAAATAGCAATGCATCACATCCGGTCTATTACTGAGGTAAAAGTGACGTCCATCATTATACAGTCGACGATGCAAGATATAGGTCGCATCCAACCGCTTGATAATGCTACCAAAGATAGTATCAATAGGTTGTTTTGAATTAACTGCCAGATCAAAGGCCTTGGTCTTTAAAAATGAGTTTTCCATAGCCATCCATCTCTTCTAATTTATAAAAGTAACCAGCAAGTCAACATCATCGCTATAATAGCTGATGCTAATTTGAACAGTATAACATATTTATCGGGATTATCCACTGGGTAGTACTACGGATAGGAAGAGTAGGGTCAAAGAATGGGGTCGCATCTTGAATTGCCATATTTTGTAAAAAATTTGAGACATCTGCTTGTCATTTCAAAGACCTACCGAGAAGTTCCTAACACCTATGAGTTGAGCCCTGCATTTTAATTACTCAACAGCATAGTGTTTATTCGCAACGAAAAGCCACGCATTAATATTTTCTCTGGCACTAATAGTTTGCAAAATATGGCATTTCAAGATAAGCCCCTTTCTCTCCCTTAGAGCTAACTCTTTGATAATGTTCTATAATAAAAAGAAACACCATGTTTAGCTTTTCAATGAAGGGATATTTGCATGCCGTTAAAGCCAACCGATGATTTATTAAAAAAACTCGGTCTTTTTTACAATCCAAGCTTTATAAAACATGAGTTGACTGAAGACCCAGTCGCAGCACGCATTAACATCCATGCCTGGGTAAGGGGCGATAGCAAATGTTTTGAAAAAACCGTATTTTCCAAGGAAAAACCGGAAAAAAAATCTATCATTATTAATGGTTGGTACGTAAAAACATTAGCTGACGAAACAAAACCTAGACTAATCAATTCCTTAGATGCTCTTCTTGAGACAGGTTTTGACATTTACTTCCCTTATCAAAATAAATTAGTCAAAGCCACTGATAAACAGTCACTTACGCGATGGATTGACGAATTTGAACCTACCCATTCAGATGAGATCTACCAACTTGCAGCCCAACACGATATCCCTTATATAAACATAGCGCTATTTAACACTATGATGCAGCATAAAATATTAGTTGAACTTGATTTGATATCTGATGTAGACATGACTTTGTTTCCATGTCTCCCCATGGATCCTGTAAAATTGCAATCACTAGGAGTAGATAGAAATTTAGAACGTGATGACAAATTTGCACTATACTTTGATCAGGATACACAGTTTACTCGGCTTGATTCTAAGACCTTGCCATTGGCGCAATGCTCAGAAGTCGTTTTCGCAGAAGAGTCCTTAACAACAAGACAAATCAACCAAGTATTAGATCAGATAGCACCGCTCCAAGCACTCAGTCTTTTCTTTTGCAACGCAATTGATTTTGATCAATTAAACATCGTAAAATTAAAAAACTTGTTAATCTTAAAATTAGGCGTAAGCTCTATTTCCATAGAACAACTCGGAAGAATTCTCTCTAATACTCCCTATTTGAAACACATTGATTTCTCTTATTGCGAAAACTTTGGTGACTCTATTCTCAATCTTAAAAATCATCAGTTCACCCAATTAGAAACGTTTAATGTGTTTAGTTCATCCTTAACAATGTCTCAGCTTGCTGAGATCTTAGCTGCCGCCCCTAACTTAAAATCCATTGATATTAATACTTGTAATAACTTGGGTAACAGCGTCAACAACCATAAACTTAATCAACTCCACCAATTAGAAGTATTCAAGATAAGTAGTTCATCCTTAACAGATGACCAACTCACACAGATACTGGGAGCCGCCCCGAATTTAAAATCTATTTATATTAATTATTGTAAAAATATTAAAAATACTTTTTGCAACCTCAAACCTAATCAACTCAGTCAATTAGAAACCTTCGATGTAATAAATAATAAATACTTTACAGGAGGTCAGTTCGCAACACTTCTCGAGGCTGCCCCCAAATTAAAATCTATTGTTATTAGTGGTTGTGAAAACCTTGATGAGGCTGTCATCAACCTCAAACCTAATCAACTCAGCCAACTAGAAAAACTAGACCTCGGTATTTCACCCTTAACACGAAGGCAATTCACAAAAATTCTGCATGCAGCACCTAATTTAAAATCTATTAGTATTAGTAGCAAGCATATGGATAGCAATATTTTTGACAATCTAGAACCTGAGTTATGCAGTCAACTAGAAGAGTTTCGCGTGGTTAACTCCAACCTAACTGGGATCCATCTAACAGAGCTCCTAGCTATCACGCCTAACTTAAAATCCCTTGATATTTATGTACTTCGAAATTTAGGTAAGAGCGACTATAGCCACAGGTTTAATCAACTCCATCAATTGAAAGTACTCAAGATACGATTCTCACCCTTAACAAGTTCTCAGTTTTCAAAGTTTCTAACCGTGGCACCTAACTTACAATCCATTTGTATTGGTGATTGCGAAAACTTTGATGGGGCCGGTCTCAATCTCAAACCCAATCAACTCAACCAATTAGAAGATATATCGGTGATAAATTTACCCTTAACAATATCTCAGCTTGCAGAGATCTTAGCTGCCACCCCTAACTTAAATTCCCTCGAGATTAAGTCTTGTAATAACCTTGATAGTGCCGACCTCAATCTTAAATCCAATCAACTCAGTCAATTGGAAAAACTCGATGTATATGACTCAAGATTAACTGCACAACAGCTTATTGAAATCATTAAAGCTGCCCCTAATTTGAAATTTATTACTATCACCTTAGGCTTGGGTATCGATAAGGCAACCTATGAGTCTATTAAAACATTCTATCCACATATAACTATGCGTTGCGTTGGATCCTCATCAACTATTGGCGCTTCTAGGAATACTCCAAGCGTCATTCAACCCGACGGGAAGATTAACAAACACAGCAATCCCGAAACGTTTATCGCACGTGAATTTTTCAAAGGGCACTCGCAAACACCCTCAGTAACTCAATACCATTTGCAAAGTTACCAATGGATAGATAACGCGACTTTTGAATGCTATGCCCCAATTGCAGAGCAGTTGGTTGACATTGAAGCGCATCAGGAATCATCGATTCAAGCCCTGGCTAATACCTTTGAACAAAATCCGGATTATGCTGATGACAATGTTTTCTATGGGCAAATCCCACTGAATCTTTTTACAGAGAATGCGTGGTGTCAATTACCTGCCTTAAGTAATCAAGACACCCTACTCTCTTATGCTGCTAACTGTTCCAATTTTGAAATTAAAAAAGATCCTGCTTCCGGATACCACTTCATCAAAGTCAAAACTTCAACAAATGATGGCGTTCTTAGTTGTATTGTTCGTTCAAGAACAAGGTTATACAATGTTAGAGGTACATTGCCACCCGATATCCTTGATAGCATGCAAGGATTAGAATTTAGCGCAAATGGTCATCTTATTCAAAATGACGCTTATCTAAAGCTCATGGCCCATACCCCTGAACAACGCCGCAAGTATTTATTGCGGTTTTGCAACTTTCCAAATGCTCATGGTCAAAGGAATATCTATGGCAATACTACTAAAATCTTTAATCAACTCATACGCCAACGAGCAGGGGTATGCCGCCACCGTGCACAACTCTTTTGTGGACTTGCCACAGAACTTGGTTTAAAGGCAAGTTATGTAAAAAACGATTGCCACGCATTTGTCACTGTGGCTACACCGGGAGAAAGCGCAAAAACCTATAATCTAGGTGGCGCCCCAAGTCATTTAAATACCTTACCAATGGCACCCGTGCCTGATGAGGTATCGGCAAAAGAAGCAACACCAGAACCTTTGGACATGACTGAGGACATGACAAAGAGAGCTCATGAACAAGTGATCGCTCCCCCTGAAACGCTAGCAGAGGATAACCCATTCCAAGTTTGGAATACGCATCCCTTGCCTGATGTAACTCCAGCCCAGTTTATTGCAACACTTACCCAAGACAATGTGCCGAAACGAAGATTACTCTCTGTGGCCAATCCCCAAACCATTGAATCTATCCACCTTGATATTTTAAAATATGCTAAAAACAGTTTCTTTACCCCAAGTCTTGATGATTTAGCTTTGCAAGCTGCGCGTGTGCATGATGGCGAGGTTGAACTTGTTGATAGCCCCTTGGCTACATTTTTGAAAACCGCTGCAGATAATCCCAAGCAACATTACACTTGGTTTCTTGATTGGTCTGAGGCCACCAGTGAACATATCGCCCATAACAGTATCATCGAGGATTCAAATCGCCGTATAAAAACACACCCTATCCCGGACAATGTTAATCTCGTTATTGTTAGTACTCAAAGTGCGCTTCAAAACCGCGATCAAGATTTCTTTTCCCGCATGGATGCAACAAGCCTTGTATCAAACAAACTGCCTACAGCAGAGTTGCCTAATATGGATAAGAGATTGGTTACCAAAAGTGATATCGTCTTAAGCCCCTTACATGATTGGCAAACCACACTCATCAATGAATATCACATTGATGGCCAGCATTTTGATATCAAACCAGGGGCCTTGGTACAAGCAGCTAAATCCAAGGAACCAAAAGTCCTGCGTATTCACAATGCGCCCTGGTACGATGCACACTTTCGCTGGTTCATGCGAGAAGTGCAACAACAACATAGAATTTTCTACAATGGCGATTGGTTAGCGCTTCCCGAGACACTTACCCTAGAGTTCGTGACGCCAGAGTTCACCTTCGAAGATCTTGACCGCCCTAAGGAAAATATTGAGCCGGTACCATACATCTTAAATGCTGCCACCTATGACCATTTCTTCAAGCATTTTCGTGTCACGGCCCAGGCAGGGATTCAACCTTGTGATAGCTTTTGTGAAACATCCCCCGTACTCCGACTTGTGGTCACTGAAACCTTGAGTGAAGCCGATTGGTATTTACTGTGGCAAGAAGCACAGCAAAACGAATGTCAGGTTGAGATTGTAACGATAGGTGATGCGACTGTCCCCGCAGTAATAAAACCATGGGTCGTAGCAAATAAACATGCCTTAAGTAATCAAGACAAAGCGCAAGTCATCATCACTGATGATATCGACGATGCCTCGGCAGTTTTTAAAGATGCTATTCAGATCAATGTGGCTGCTAAAACACGTTTTGAAAACTTATTCAATCATATTATCCGTGAGGGAAAACATATTAAAAGCCTTGATAAAGACTTACTGAATGCCTTACGAACTGGCAGTCCCATTGTCTTCAAAGGTAACTTCAGTGAGACATTTATTCAACGTTGCCAAAGTCTTTTCCTTGAGCGATCATCATTGTATATCAATGGCGAACATATCACTATTAAAAATCCTATTGTATTTATCAGTGACAACGTTGAATCATTTTCAGGTATTGATTATCAAACCCATAATTATCAAGTGAGAAATGATTTGTCAAAACTTGCACCCAATTTGCAAGAACAACTTAATACTGCCTATCTAAACCTTAGCATCAAACCACGACACAGTCATTTCATGGATTTACCCGAGGATAAAACAAAACACCAAGCCTGGTTGAGTGATTTGATACAAAGACTCACCATCGCCTCTGGCCACACCACCCAACCAGATGCTGTGACTACACCAGAAGCATTGATGCAGTATCTCGATCATCACCCCTTTGTTTTTTTATCGAGTGAAACAGGCGAAGGAAAAAGTTATTTTATTGAAAATCGTATCCGAGAATATGATCCTGAGCTGACTATTTTCCATGGCTTGGAACAAATAACACAATGGGCGCAATACAAAGGCAAGGCGCTTTTATTTATCGATGAGGCTAATCTTCGCCCCGAACACTACCATATATTTGAAAGTCTTGCACGTGGTGAGCGAGTCATTTGGATTGATGGTATGCGTTATGAAATCGATCTGCATCAAGTTGTCTTTGCCGGCAATCCTAATCGTTATGGCGGACGCTTTGCGGCTGATTTATTTATCCGCTTTCCATATTTCCTTGAGTTCAAAGGTGAGTCCATCGAAAACATCGTTGCGCCTTTACTCAAATGCTTTAATGACGAAAAAACTTCGCTCGATATGCTCACGCATTTTTACAATCAAGCACGTAACGCCGGCTTAAACATCACCCCGCGTAATGCACAAATGATGTGTCTAAGAGCTTTTATTTATCACAATCTCGCTGGTAATCAGTCTCTGCCTGAGGAATTTTGTCTACGTTATGCCATTTACGAAGAAATCAAAACCTTAGCGCCACATACCAAGAGCGTCAAAGAAAAACCGGTGCACCATCAGGTCAAGACAATCGATGAATGGAAAAACATTAAAACCCAAATTCGCACTTCCTTTGAAGCAGAAAGTCCTGAGTTATCAGATGGTAATTATGTCTGGACTGAATCACGTAAAAAAACGGCCATGGCCATTCAAACCATTTTGAAAATTAGGGACCTAAAATGTCAAGGACAGTGCGAGCAAGCACACGGCATTAATGGTCTAGTCCTCGAGGGTGAATCCGGTGTTGGTAAAAGCCACTTAATGAGAGCACTGCTTGATGCTGAAGACATCCCCTATGTCTACATCCCCAATGGCGATCCAGAACTCATGGAAAAGGCTTTGCTTGATGCTTTCCATCAAGGAAAAGTAGTAATTATCGACGAACTCAATAGTTTCCCTAATGAGAGACTCTTAAATGCCTTGTTGTCAGGTACTGATCTTGATGGCAACAAACCTCAACAACCCGGATTTTGTCTCTTGGCAACGCAAAATCCAATCTCTTATAAAGGCCGAAAGGCTTTGTTCAAAGCCTTAAGTAACCGACTTCTTAAACTCAACCTTGATGATTGTGACGAAAAAGAATTACAGCACATTTTAAAGCGCAAATATCAAATCCACGAAAAAGATGCCGAAGTGTTAACTAAACAATACCGAGATGCTCGTTTGTTTGCTAAACATAAACGAATAAGGCCTACCCCCGATCCTAGAAAATTATTTAATACAGCAGAACAAAAATACCAAAAACATAAAAAACGGCATTAAGTAAACCCGTATCACCTAGCTACAAAGACACGTCTCCTCTAGTCTCAAATAAAACTTTTGAGTTAGCACGAATTATAGCCCCACAAAGACCAAACTAAAGATACGCCGCGCGCTTCCGTAAACAAAGGCATAAGGAATTAATGTCTGGTAAAGAATACTATCGTCTTCTACAGCATAGCTTGGCCAATACAGACCCAAGCTCAGGAGATCAGGGAATAAGCACTGCGATGTTAAGTCGACAAAAAGTAATATTTGAATCATATATTAGGTCTTGTCCCATGAGATTAACCTAGTCCTTCAGTTGTTAGGACAGCCGGGTCGGGACAGTTAACGCATTTTTCAAACGCTATACCCCTGTTGCTCGATTTAGAATATTTGTACGCAAAAATGATTTGACAACAGCTACGAATTGCTCAGGTTGATCATAAAAAAGTCCATGACCAGCCCCAGTTATGATTTCCATTTGGAGTTTCGGATTAAGGCTTATTAGCTCTTTGGCTGTCGCTAACGAGATTATGCCTTTGTCTGCGATAACAAGTAGACTCGGGACCTCAATATCGTTTACTAATTGCTTATAATCAGGGTTTGGCGGTATAAGAACCTGAAAAGGGACGGTACTGGTTTGATGGCGCGCTTTATTGATTAGTTTGAGGGTGTTCAATGAGCGATGCGGTTGTCTTGCTTGTGCCTCAGCCAAAATTTTATTAAATGATTTACTTATAAATTGTCTATGTTGTTTGACGGTATCACCTTTGTAAACTTCATCCTGGACTTTCGGACTCAAGAAGGTGGGTTCGGCTAAGACTAAACCAAGAAGATGCGTTTGTTTGCGTGAAGCCAACAAAGCTGCGGTCATTCCACCCATGGAGTGACCAATTATAATCGGGGGAGATAATCCAAGCACTTCAACCTAAAATCCGCAGTTGAAACGAATTTGAAGTGCAACATTTTGATTCATCTGGCTATTTAAAAATTTTTTCATCACCAGCAAGGTGACCACAAAAATTTTTAATACGCCATCTAAATCAATCTGTTACACTTCAAATATCATTTCAACTACGGATTTTAGGTTCAATAACTTCTTCCTCATCCTTTGCAAGATTTTCGTAACGATATCCGTCATCAGGGACACTCGACTTTCCATGACCTCTAGCGTCAGGCATGATTACATCATACTCATGCTCTAGAGCTTGCGCTATAGGCGTCCAACAGGCCCCATTACCAGTTAATCCATGTAGTAAAATTAAAGGGGGTTTATTTCCACCCGTTCTTGTATAGTGTATATTTATCTGATTTGTTTGGCAGAGTACACTACTCCAGTTTGTCATACGCGTGTCTCTCATGATTGATAGAAATAATAAAGATTGTCGTTCTCCACCACTTATACTACAGCTACAAATATACCTGCAATAAATATATGTGCAAATATACAATCAACAACAGTGGATCTGGAACTGAGAGTTCAGCGTTAAGTGAACAGCCTTACGCTTGAATTCATGACTATCTCTTCTGCTTCTTTTGGTCATTTGATCATCTCTTTGTTAGTTCATAGTTATTAACAAATCAGTGTCCGTTAATTTAGGGGGAAGATTAATAGTGAAAACAGTCAATCCCTGATGTATAATTTATGAAATAATGTGAGAATCAGCATGGCGTCAAAAATAAAAATTTTATTGTATAGCTTTATTTGTATAATTCTAGCCTATTACATTTCTGTGCTAGCGCATGAATATAGTCATGCAACGATGGCATGGATTTTTGGATATAAAAAATCACCGTTTGATATTCTTTATGGCAGTTGGTACTTGATGCCGGTATCAGAGAATGTCGATTACCAAGCGATATTTGCCTCAAGCACACCATGGCATGGCGGGTTAATCGGCATTGCTGGTGTCGGAATGACGGTTATCTTGTTTCTTTTGACCTTGTTTTTCCTTGGTCGAAAGTGGGTTAAGTCTCGCTGTTTCGCTACGATATTCTTTTTTTGGCTAGGGGCAAACAATCTTATGGAAATATTTACGTATGTGCCTAATAGAGTGTTTATCGAAGGTGATATTACCGAATTTTATCATGGATTTGGTATCTCGCCGTTTTGGATTTATATTCCTGGCACTGTGTTGGTGTTGTGGGCATTATATCGTTTTTATAGCAAAGAAATTCATAAGTTATACGCTTTATTCCGAAGTAAGAGTTATGGTATTAAGCGCTTTTTGCTTTATTTAACTTTTTGGCCTTTAGCAATAACTTTTATTTACTGGGTATTGCCAAAACAATATGTTGCGTTATCTTTAATAACAAATATTGTATCGCTTTTAATCGTAATTTATTTGGCAATCATAGCGGATCCTAAATATAGCCGGTCAGCAGTTTAAAAGAATAATATTATGAAGCTCAATGTCTGAGTGTCGATGTTTCAAGGAACATTGAACAGCGAGGCCGGACCTTAATCGTTCAAAGATCCGACCCCGCTGTTGTCTGGCAATCACCTTCTCTTATACCTTGACGCTGCAGGCGAAATGGCAGCAAGAAGGTGTAGCACCTTAGCTCAAGCCAAAACTAATTTAATTGACCCTAGCAAAGAAATATTTATAATGAAATATAAATTACCTAGTAGCTATAATTGATATTGAATATGAAATTAAATAAAAAAATCCCCAAAATGGCACTACCATTAATTTTGTCAAATATTACCGTGCCACTGCTTGGATTGAGCAATACTATTATTGTTGGTCATTTAGCTCATAGTGATTATCTTGCGGCTATTGGTCTAGGGACAATGATTTTTAATTTTCTATATTTGGGCTTAGGATTCTTCAGAATGTCTAGCACTGGTTTAATAGCACAAGCCTATGGTTCTAGAGATCAGCAAGAAATCAATAGTACCCTTTTGCATAGTATAGGATTAGCTATAGTTATTGGCATACTTCTTATAGTATTGCAATATCCTCTATATCAATTTGTCAAATTATTGGTTCATCCAGATGCGAATGTGCTACGCTTACTGAAGCAATATTATCTGATTAGAATATGGGGGGCACCTGCTGTCTTAGTTAGTTTTGTATTAGTTGGAACAATGGTAGCTATACAAAAGCCTCGTGGCCCATTGATATTATTAAGTGTCACTAACTTTCTTGCCATTATACTTGCTGTTATTTTAGTGTTTGTTTTTCATTTAAATCTTAAAGGGATTGCAATTGCTGATATAGTAGCTCAGTATATTGGGCTTATGATTGGCTTTATAGTTTTATCTGAATACTACAAGCTTAGAGAGCTTTTTGGAAACACCCAATATCAAATTAGTAAATTGATAAAGCTCTTACATGCAAATTTTAATATTTTTATTCGTACACTTTGTCTCATTGCTGTTTTTTCATTTTTTACTATTTGGAGTAGTCATATTAGCCCGCTAATCCTGGCAGTAAATACTCTGTTAATGAATTTCTTTCAAATCATGGCTAATGCTTTAGGTGGTTTTGATAATGTCGCCGAAGCACTAACCGGTGAGGCCGTCGGTAAAAAACAATTGAGTTTAATTAAAAAAGTCATTATTGATGTAGGCAACTGGGTTTTATTATTTAGCCTGGCCATGACTTTAATTTATATTTTCTTTGGTGAAGCTTTAATAAATTTAATTACCAATATAACTACAGTGCGAATTACTGCCTATCAATATCTACCTTATGTAGCATTACTGCCTATTATTTCTGTTGCCAGCTTTCTATTTGATGGCATTGCTATTGGGGCAAACCTGTTTAAAGAAATGCGTAATAGTATGATTATCACGGTGATTCTATTTTTCTTGGTATGGTTGAGTTTGAGCAATTATGGTAATGTTGGTCTCTGGGTGTCCTTCTATAGTTTTTTTATTTTTCGAGCAATATTTTTAGGTTATTATACCTTAAGATTCTATAAGCGATGTGTTTTATCTTTTTCTTAAATAGAAAATTAAAAATCGACTCTACAAATGTTTTATAAATCAAACTTAATCCCGATAAATTTATTGCTGGATTACCTCAGAAACGAAGTGATGAAACACCTGACACCATTCTTCTCATAATTATTCCACAGATCAAACCGCCTGTTACCAATACAGGTAACTGTATTCTATTTGACCCACAATAAATCATGTGCTACAATGGCGCGCACATCAGATAATCTTACTGAGGAGAGATAACCGATGCAACCAATTAAATCTACATTTGAATTGAGTTTAATTCCGCATGAGGAAATGGCTAAACAGCAAACATTACGTATAGGGACTCGTGGGGGCAGTTATATGGATATTTTTACGGATAATTACTATATTCTAAAAATCGATATTGATCTTGATGATCAAGATCATGAGCTTTCCTTTACTTTTTCTGAAATTAAAAACGACCACTGTTACTATCGTTTCTCTCACTCTCGAACACCACAAAGTGGTATGGTTGACGTACATAGCGTTTTGTTAACCAATCCTGAGTATCTATTATCAATGCTAACAACTCTATTTACCATGAAAACAGCTGAGACTGAGATGACGGGGAAAGAAAAGATTATCGGTATTGCTGCTCCGCCACAGGATTTTAAGAGGAAGTTTCCTGTATATAAACTTGAGAAGACAGCGAATACAAGCGATAAAGAGGTCGAAGAGCATACAAGTAATATAGAAAAGACTAATTCTGCGGCAGAAGGACAGACATTAGCCTCTGGAAATGTGGATTCGTTTACCTTATCGCGTCTACTCAAATATTTTTGTGAGCGTGATATGACGTCAGAAGAAGGTCTAGGACTAAAAACTGGGCTAATGACATTGCATTCGAGGCTCGAGACACATTATGCAGCACAGGTGCAGACACATTATGCAGCACCGGTGCAGACACAAGTGCTGCAAAAAGTTTTAAGTGAACAGTTCGGAAGAATGTCTAGAGATGTACCACCACCCCCAACTAATCCAGAAGCTAATCTTAGCTCAAGTCCTGAGTGGACTGGAGAACAACCAAAACCTTCTACTTTCTTCCACCTTACTCCTAATAATAAGTGATCTTGAATTGCAGCGTTTTGCAACGATGGGGCGCCAGAGCAACAGGCGCCTCTTTCCTTCCATGGCCCTCGGCGTTTCGCCCCGCGCTTCGCGCGCCCAAATTGGCTTTCCTGCCAATTTGTCGAACGTAATCTCTATTTATTTCGTCGGCCGTTCGTAGCCAGGAGACGTTCCACTTATTTCTTTATTAATCAATATATTGCGATGCACGACGTGAGTAAAATGTAGCCTATAATAGCCTGGGATACATAAGAAAAGCGTTAATGATCTACAATTTACCTACACCATTATAATTTGCTTACACAGCTTGAGTTTTATCAAAACATAGATTATAGTAATGATAGTTACGGTAATTAAGGTTTCTATAATGAGTTTTTACCACAGAAATAAAGAGCTTGATATTTTACAACTCACCTACAACCAAGCAAAAACTAGCGCTAGAATGGTCGTTATCACTGGCAGACGACGCGTGGGCAAGACCATGTTAGCTCTGAAACATGCTGAAAATAAGCCTCATATTTATCTATTCATTGCTAAGAAAGCTGAAAAACTTTTATGCATGGAGTTTCACAAGCTGATTTCCCAAACATTTGATATACCTATGCTAGGTGAAATATACGAGTTTAAAGATATATTCCAGATGTTACTAGAATTATCTAAACAACGACGCTTTGTTTTAATCATTGATGAATTCCAAGAATTTATCAATATAAACCCGTCCGTTTATTCTGACATTCAATCAATGTGGGATATAAATAAAGATAGCAGCCACATGCAAGTGCTATTTTTAGGATCTGTATACTCGTTAATGCATCGTATATTTGAAGACTCTCACGAACCTTTGTTTGGCAGAGCAGATCGCCTATTTCATCTACGCCCCTTCAATCCGAAAGAATGTTATGAAATATTGAAACAACAGAATCATGATAGTATCCAGACGCTATTTAATTACTACGTTTTTACTGGTTTTACACCCAAGTACATTGATATGCTAATGACAAATAAAGCCTTCAGTGAGAAATCAATTATTAACTACATCTTCTCACCTGGATGCCCACTGCTAGATGAGGGTCGCACTGTACTTATCGAAGAATTTGGGAAAGAATATGGCATTTATTTTTCGATTCTCGAACTCATTGCGGCGGGCTTTACTAGTCGTGGTCAAATAGAGTCAATCTTACAACGAGACACTGGTGGCTATTTAGAAAAACTTGACCGTGACTATGGTGTCATCAAAAAATTTAAACCCATCACTGCTAAACCTAATGCAAGACTACAGAAATATCATTTACGAGATAATTTTTTGCGTTTTTGGTTTCGCTTCATTTACAGAAATAGAACTGCAGTCGAAACAGAGAACTTTGAATATTTAAAGGAAATTATCGCAAGAGATATACAGACTTACAAAGGCAAATTATTGGAAAACTTTTTTTATGACTGCTTTGCAATGTCTAAACAGTACAATAAGTTAGGCTCTTATTGGGAAAGAGATGGCTCAAATGAGATTGATCTGGTAGCGATCAATGATATGCATAAGAAACTCGTTATTTGTGAGGTCAAGTTACAGTATAGTAAAATTGACCTCAGCATCTTAAAGGCCAAATCAACGAAACTTTTAACATTTTATCCAGGTTATGATGTCAAATACTTAGGATTAACACTTAATGACGCCGAAGACTATCTAAAATAATATGTGTGATTCATAGAGATCGTTTCAATTCTCGAAGCTTCATCTCCAAATAATAATTGGCTTCTTGAATATGTTCTTTAGATAAGTCATACATGTCACAAACTTGCTCTTGTAAAGGAGTTTTATTTATCAATTCAGAGACCACTTGAGAAGGTGTTTTTCCATTGAGCCCACCATGAGGACGATTCCAATTATAATAAAACTGCCAATATCCCAGCTCTTCACTTAAAGCTTCAAATTTGGAAAATTCAGCAATTGCATAAAACTCTTCAAGATCAGTTTTTTGTGAACGTTCGACCTTGCCGTTTAAATGTGGCGAAGCAGGTTTAACTGGCCTAAATTTTATTCCATATTCCATAAATTTCTGTTGGACTTTATGAGCAAAAAATTCACGGCCACGGTCACTTTGAATACGTTGAATAAGAAAAGGAAATTCTTCAATCATTTTCTCGATAAAATCAATGTGAAGGATCGCTGAAAATGGCCCCAGAGGGATCGGGAAATTGGCCCCACCGCCATCAAAAAAATTTATCGTTATTTTTGTATTCGATCAACCTTTTTTAAATCTTTATTTTTTGCTTTTCTGCCAAGTGTTTGAGCAAGGCGTACGGACTTTTCACCTGTTTCAATGATATGTGCTTTATGAGTCACACGGTCAATGATGGCTTTGCAAAGCCTTGGATCGGCGATGACCTTGGTCCATTCACTAAAAGACAAATTCGTGGTTATAATTAAAGGTCTTTTTTCTTGTCGGTAACTCAGTACTTGAAAGATCAGTTCACCGTCAACTTGACTGAGTGGCACATAACCAAACTCATCAATAATTAATAAATCAACATGTCCATAGCGATGAATGATACTGGTCAGGGTACGTCCGTCTTTCGCTTCAATCAGTTGATTGGCTAATTAGGCAAGTGTTGTGAATTTTACTTTATAGCCCGTCTTGGCTGCTGCATAACCTAATGCAATGGCGAGATGTGTCTTCCCGGTACCCGGTTCTCCCATCAGGATGACGGGTTCAGCTTGTCCTATATATTCACACTTGGTGAGACCAAGCAATTGATGCTGAGGTAGATGAGCAGCCAGGTCAAAATTAAATTCGTCGAGCGTTTTGCAAAAAGGGAATTTGGCATTTGCAATTCGCCGTATGGTCGCGCGGGATTGTTTGTCTTCGACTTCAAGTTCGAGTAATTGAATTAAATAGTCTTCATATGACCACTGTTGTTGTTTAGCATCTGCTGCTAATGTGTTCGCGTGCATTGGCAATGTTGATAATTTTAAATAGGTTGCCAAGGCTTTGAGTTGCTCAGATTGCATGGATTGACATGTCTTCATCAATGATTTCCTCCTGTGATTAATAATTCATCGTAATGCGTTGATTGACTCGGGTTTCGCTGAAACCCTGTGAGTTGGTGGCATTTTTGGAAAAAGCTTTTTGGCTCAGGACATTTTGGTGAGAGTAGCTGTTTAATTACATCAATGGATAGCCATTGCAGCGCTAGGGCCTGATGCACAGCCTTTAAAAGCGAGTCATTTGAATAATGCCGATGTAAAAACAAAACATCCAGAAACTGTCGTGTGCCGTCAAACTGGCCAAAGCGATCGATCAGAAGCCGCCAAAACTCATCATAGCATGCCGGCCAATTTGATTCGGCTTTCGCTTGCTTGAAAGGCAAGGCATTGGCCAATGCCCCAGGTTTTTGCCATAAAAACTCAAGATAGTGATCGAGCTTTGTTTTAATCGCATAAGCAAGGTGGGCACGTTCATGACTTGCGACTTGTTGGCCTTGGAAATACGCCGCTACATGATGGCTCGATAAGTTAACCGTGACTGATTGATGAATGAGATAAACCGGGACTGAATACCGTTGACTTTTTAAGGTGATCAAGCTTCGACTGTTGACCTGACAGGTGATAGTTTCTCGCGCATCAAAGGCTTGTTTTGGCAAGGCTAAAAGCTTTGGATGCTCAGCTTGCCAATCATGATCAATCGAATGTGTCTTGCCAACAATCGTCCTGGCATCGTCCTCTTGACAAGCCGCAAGCAAATAACGATTAAGTGATGGGTAATCATCAAACGTTGGCACAGGGACCAGGTGTTGTCGCCTAAATCGCCCAACACCACATTCAACCCCACCTTTTTCATGCGCCCCGACTTTGCCGGGCCGACAAAAGACGGCTTCAAATAAATAATGAGACTTCAGTAGAGTAAACCGTTCGGACTCTTTGCGTTGTCGCCCTTTAAGGACTTTGCTTACCGCCGAGGTCAAATTATCGTAACGAATCTTTTTAAACACGCCGCCAAAGTAATTAAAGGCATGAACGTGCGCTTCTAAGAATGCCTGTTGGGTACAGCGGGGGAATGCCATATGAAATTCACGCCCACTATAACACGCTCGCATTTGAAAAAATTAAGCCTTCTGGCGTTGGCCCCAAGGGAAATCGACATATGCCTCATACCAATCGACCGTATAGAAAGGTTTGCTATGAAATAGTCTTTTCTGATATGTTCAAATAGCTCCACTTTAGTCACCTTAACTACCTCCATTACTGTTTTTATTTAGCAAAAAAACATTGTAATGGATTTGTTCAACTAAGGTGGGGCCAAATACGTGATCCTTTTCCCCCTAAGTGGGGCCATTTTCAGCGATCCTTCACATTAGGGATGGCGGTGCTAGATAATAGCTCAGGGAGTAAAGTTGGAACGAAAACGTTTCATCATGTGAATAAGCATGCAAAGCGAACGATGATGACTGCCATAGCACGCCATGTTGAGCACTGTGCTGAGTCAAAAAATATTATGACAAAAAACGTCTCTTAGGGAAAAAGCATAATCAAGCGATACGAGCTACAGGTAGGCATATGGTACGAGTCATGTGGTCTATGCTGAAAAATCAGCGCGATTATGAAGTTAAGGGTATATAGGAAAAAGTAAAAGCTATAGATATAAAGCAAATTGTGGTCTACACGGATAGTTAGTGTATAACGCTCTGTGGGAAATTCCTATTCGAAAATGGCAGCTTTCAATATTAGATATTTATTAATATTTTTCTTGAAAATTCTAGCGGGATGTTCGGAGCTTGAATTGCCGCATTTTGCAAAAAATTTGGATATATACTCTTGTCTCTTCAAAGACTGACATCGAAGTTACTAAAATCAATGAGCAAGGGTTAGTTATATTTTATTGATACTTTAGGTGATTATTCTTAACCAGTAGCTGTAAATTAATATGTACTCTGACACCAATATTTTTGCAAAATGCGGCAATTCAAGAATCCGACCCCGCTGTTCACGACCCCGCTGTTCCTGGAAGCCACTTTATCAGGAACCAATTCAAAAACTACAATTCAAGCATTTTCTTTAACTTATCCACCATCATTTCTTTTTTCTTTTTCGTCATCTTATTAACATTAAATACTTTCCATCGTATCGCAGGCAATTCTTTCAAGTTATTAAAAGGCAACAAGTCCCACTCAGGCTCTCCAGACTTAATTGACAATAAAAATTTTCGTTCATTAACATTTAGAATTTTGCGTATATCTTCAAACAATGTCTTTCTTATATCAATTAAAGTTTGATATGCAATAGGTTCATCAGTCATGCCCACAAATTCTTTTTCATATAAATGTCGTATATCAAGAAAATTAGGCTCAAGCAATTCAGACATCGGGCGTGCTCCACTTGCTAAATATACAACAAAAGCTTCTTTTATTGAGGTTGTTATACCTCCATGATCATAAAGTAATTTTATATCAAATAAATCTCTAGGATGTTGCCGATCTAATGCCGCACATATTTTTCCTGCATAAACCTCATCAGAACTTAATAATGGAATATCCAAAACCGTGAGCTCCAATAAATTTTCTACTCGAGCAGATAGATTTATTTTTTCTACTGACCGAAGTGTTCCTCGCAGGTTAATATTCGGTTCAATAATTATTTGCACATTGTTACGTTCTACAAAGAGTTTTGTTAAATTGTTATTGGATTGTATTCTTTTTTCTGTAATAACAGCTTCAGGAAATCGCTGTATTATTGTTGACTTTATTGTTAATAATGCTGTTTCTATTTCAGATAATGCCAGATCACGTTCATTTATCGGTACATACACTAAATCGATATCCACAGAAACACGAGGCATATCACGTAAAAATAAATTAATTGCCGTACCACCTTTCAAGCAAAAACAACTTTGTTCTGCAACGACAGGTAAAACGCTTAAAAGTAATTCTAATTGCTCCTGATACTAGTTCTTAATAGCCACTATAATCCTCATCATTATTAAAATTAGGTATAGATATTTGATATTTTGCTATATATCTACCACCGTGGCTAATCTGTCTTTTACCTTTTCCTATATCTATCTTCTTTAGGTCAAGTTGTTTAAACCAGGGGTGATTTTGTTCTTCTGCTAGATATAAAAATAGACGTTTTACTTTTATTGAACTACAACATTCTAATAACTGTTGTAATAAGTGAGGCCTTAACGTTCTTAATTTATCCATCAAAGTGGCAACATGTTCTAGTGCTACTCTATCAGGTGCTAAATACAAACACTCTATTATTGCTCGCTCTGGCGAAGCGATAACTACAGAAAAATTACCTAAATCCTTTTCTTGTAATCCAATATCTTCACATGAACTCAATAAATTTGCTTTAACTGTATTAAATGAAAATAGTTGTTTAGGCCAAGTAGGTATTTTTCGTGACTGCTGGCTATCTACAAACAACCATATCGGTGCACCTTCACGCAATGAAATATATTGACCTTTGCCAAGCATATCTAATGCTGTACTTGCCGCAATGTGAAGTTTTAAATGGAGCCCTTCTTGTAAAGCGTAAACCATACCTGGCCACTCCACTGAGTCTCCTTTTCTGATGTACACAGCGCGTGCAATCCTCTCTAACCACCCATATTGACAATAACGCTGAGCTAATTGCCGATAGACCTCAAAACCATCTAGCCACTCTTGAGTAGCTACAGTCCCTTTTGGCCAGCATTTTAAAAGATGGTTTATTTTAGAACCATTTTGACTATCCATGATTTTCATTATAGCTTTAAAATAAACTCCATACAAGGTTTAGTTTGTATTAAAACTATAACGACAATCTCAGGTTGTCTTTTTGGAGTAAAAATAAACTTTAAATGAAGGCTACGGAGCCATCACCTACTAAATTCTATGGTAGACCCCGCTATTCCCTTGAGTCGATAATTAACTATTTGTATTATAAACTGATATGCCCATGCTCTGAGCCACTAACGGGTTGGTTAATAACCAATGTATTGTCATTAAGCTCTTAGGAGCCCAACGACTTGGACAGAGCACGGTACTAAATAATTTCTGAGGCAGTTAAGGTCAAGGGCACATCAATCTTCTCTTAGGAACATTGATAAAACGCCTGAATTCACATGGGTGACTAGTGCATATTAGTGACACCTCACTTGAAAATTTTAGGTGCATAATTCAGTTATAACAACAGATAGATAGTTGCTTAATAAGATGGTTTGAAATAGTTAACCATAAAAATTGCTTTTGCCTGTGGACTACGGATTTTCTAATGGGTGACACCATTCTTCCCTGAGGTAGTCAATATGCAGCCTATGGCTATTGATGTTTAATGGCAAAATATGGCATACAGTGCAGCATGAGCCGTAAAGGTAATTGCTATGATAATGCAGGGATGGATAAAATGATGTTATTATCTCAGCTCTGGAGTTAATAGTTATAATCGTAGTAGTTGAATTTAGCTGGATAAAATGAGCAGCAAATTGTTTAATGTTATTTTGCCCATCGTTTGTGGATTAACCGCTGCCAATGTTTATTACATACAACCGCTTATACCTGATGCGGCTCATGTTACAGGAATGGGTTATGACCTCATTTCAATGATCTATACTGTGGCCTTAATTGGTAACGCTATAGCACTGATTTTTATTACTCCAATGGGCGATTTTGTTGATAGGAAAAAAATCATTTCTAGCTTATATCTGATGTTATTTCTAGCATTACTTCTTTTTTATTTTATTGGTAATGTTTATGTTCTTATTGCAATTTCATTTTTTATTGGGTTAGGAGCATGTGTAATTCCCTTTATTATTGCCTATCTTGGGACTAATAAGACATCTGGTATTGCTAGCATTGGTAAAATAATGGCGGGAGTATTGTTTGGTATTTTATTGTCGCGCTTTGTATCGAGTTTTTTTGCATCAATTTGGGGTTGGAAGTCAATATATTTATTCGGTGCTGGATGTATGTTGATCGCCCTGATTTTAATTGGCTATTTTTTACCACAAAATGATTCCAAGGAAAAAAAGCGTATCGGATATTTTAAAATGGCGTTTAGTTCATTTTCTTTACTAAAATCAAATGCAAGTGTTCGTTTGTATAGTGTCTGTGGTTTTTTAATAATGGCCGTTTTCGCAGCTTTCTGGAATAACATTTCTATTTATTTGAAATACCAATTTAGTTTTGATCAATTTTCAATAGGGTTATTTTCTCTTGCTGGTGTTCTAGGCGCTTTGTCTGCAATGTTTTTTAATAAAATTTTCAAATTCTTTAATGCTAGCAATATAGTATTATTTCTATTGCTATTTGCTATTTTTTTATTGATGGTTTTCTATTCCAGTTACTTAGTCATATTAGTTTTACTAACATTAGCATTGGATAGTTTAATACAGCTGATTCATGTTAATAATCAAGTTAATATGTATGGAAATTGTAGTGGGAATGAGTCAAGAGCGGCTAGCTGCTATATGACATTCTTTATCTTAGGCGGTGCAATTGGCGCAAAATCATCAGCATATCTCTATTTAACACATGGTTGGGTAGGTTTATCTATTTTTGGCGCTTGTCTTTGTATTGTGGGATTAATATTGAGTGTTAAAAAAACTATAACCACGAGGAGGCTGCTCTGCCCCCATTCTAATGGACACTAAATTAGAATAGCGGTGTCAGATCATTCATCATAGCATTTTGCAACATTTATGGGTCAAGTCGCTTCCAAGTAACATTCGTGTCTGCTGTTAGAAAGCCTTAGGATTAACAGGGCAACCAGTCATAAACTTCAAGGACAGCAGAGGCATGACCCTAAAAAGTTGCAAAATGCTATGATGAAAGACCTGATACCATTCTTCTTGTTACTAACATCGGCAACTGTATTCGATTTGACCGATAACTGGTCATATGCTAAAATCGCACAGAATATCAGATAATGGTACTGAGGAGAGATAACCAATGCAACCAATTAAAGCTACATTTGAATTGAATTTAATTCCGCATGAGGAAATGCCTGATGAGCAAAAACCTAATAGAGGAGTCACCTTTAGGGAGCGCTACTATATTCTAAATATTTACATTCCTCCCTTTGATAATGATGAAGTACGTCATGAGCTTTCCTTTATTTTTTCTGAAGTTGAAAACGGTCACTATCGTCTCTCTTACTCTGAAATTCAACAAAATGATAAGGTTGCCGTAGATAGCCTTCAGTTATACAACAGTACTATTCTGTTACCACTGCTCAAAACTCTTTTTACCATGGAAAGAGTTCAGACTGAGATATGGAAGAGAAAAGGATATGGGAATGAGGAGAAGACGTTTACTGTATATAGAGTTAAGGGGGGATCGAACACAAGTAATATAGAAAAAACTAATTCTGTGGCTGAACAACAGACATCAGCCTCTGGTAATGTGAGTTCGTTTACCTTATCGCGTCTACTCAAATATTTTTGTGATCATGGTGATATGACGTCAGAAGAAGGTCGAAGACTAAAAACTGGGCTAGTGACATTGCATTCGAGGCTCGAGACACATTATGCAGCACAGGTGCAGACACAGGCGCTGCAAAAAGTTTTAAGTGAACAGTTCGGAAGAATGTCTAGAGATGTACCACCACCCCCAACTAATCCAGCAGCTGATCTTAGCTCAAGTCCTGAGTGGACTGGAGAACAACCAAAACCTTCTGCTTTCTTCCACCTTACTCCTAATAATAAGTGATCTTGAATTGCAGCGTTTTGCAACGATGGGGCGCCAGAGCAACAGGCGCCTCTTTTGTTTTTGAGTAAAGTACTCTATTGCAGAATTTGCCCACAGTTTGAAGTTACACTATTTCATAGTAAGCCAAGCAATAAAGACGACGGGAAAAGGCAATGAAAACATCAGTGATCGAGGTGTGGTCCCATGTCAATTTGCAAAACGCTGCAATTCAAGATGCGACATGTTGAAAACAAAAGGATACGTTGGTTAACACTTGAAGAAACGAATCTGGAGTTCGAACCTCTCCGAACGCCTGGTTCGTAGCCAGCCAGATCAATATATTTTTATATTAAATTCAACAGGTTGTGACGCTTCCCTACTGCCAAAAACTGCCGTGCCCTGCCCTAAGAATGCGGCCTGCAGCGAGGGTCTGGTACGATTCTGGTACATTGGTAAAAGGACACAGTGGGATCGCATCTTAAATTGCCACATTTTAAGCTAGATCCATTTAAACATGACACAAAACTGTCATACTTTGACTGTAGTTTACAGACTACAAAAATGTTGCATTTTTGTAGTCTGTAAACTACAATCTATTCTATGTTAGAAGAACTTATTAATATACATCAGCAAATCATGTCATCGCTTGATGGCTCAAACAGGCGTTTTTTGTACGACCAAGTGCAATGGGATGATCAAGCGATTTGTATTCACGGTGCTCGTGGTGTCGGAAAAACAACCATGCTCTGTCAATATCTTCTAGAACGATATAAAACTGTTAATAAAGCATTATATATTTCCGGCGATAATATTCATGTTTTATCAAATGGTCTATTAACTATTGCCACGAAGTATTTTGATCTCGGTGGTGAAGCTATTTTTATTGATGAAATTCATAAATACCCAAACTGGTCAATTGAAATAAAAAATATCATCGATACTTATCGAAAAAAGCAAATCATTTTCTCTGGCAGCTCAGCTATGGAGCTTAAAAACAGCAAAGTTGATTTATCAAGACGTGTTTTATACCATGAACTACCTTGTTTATCATTTAGAGAGTATTTACAATTTTCTGAAATCAAAACAATTAAACCATATAAACTAAATCATATTTTAAAACATCATGTAAAAATCGCTGAAGAGTTCATAGATATCCCTATCATAAAACATTTTAATGATTACCTGGCATTTGGCAGCTATCCATTTTACCTTGAAAATAAAAAAACCTATTTACTTAAACTAAACAATGTCATTGAAAAAGTTATTTCCGAAGATATACCTGCAACTAAAACATTAAAACCAAATACACTAATCATTTTAAAGAAACTATTATGGCTAATCGCAACAGCAACTTGTCTAGTTCCAAACATTGATAAAATCTCGAAAAATCTAGGTGTCACTCGAGATATTATATATAATGGCCTTGCATACTTAGAACAAGCTGGTTTGATAATGAATATATACCCTAAAGCTACCGGGATGAAACTCATACGAAAACCTGGAAAAATATTTTTAAATAATACGAACTTACTTCATGCCATTAATGGAACATTAAAACTTACTGGAGACAAAGGTTCGATGCGTGAAACGTATTTTTGCCAACAGCTTCGCACACAACATTCAATTAATACGCATGATGTTGCTGATTTCATTGTTGATGATACATTAGTCTTTGAAGTTGGTGGTAAATCCAAAACAAATGAACAAATTAAGCAACTTTCTAAAAGCTATCTTGCAATAGATGACATTAAAATTGGATTTGGCAATCGAATACCTTTATATATGTTTGGTTTGTTATATTAATAAGACATTCCCCCGTAGGCTACAGGGTCAAGTCTTGACTTTACACATTTATAATTTGCGATAGTGTGTTAAGTCAAGACTTGACCCCGCTACCTTCCAAGTCGAGGCATACCCATTGCTTAAACAGGCTGCGGACCCCGTAAGCCACACCTCCATCGAATAACTAGTTTAATATACTTTGACGGAGCCATCACCTACTAAATTCTATGGTAGACCCCGCTACCACTTGAATCACACAATCTAAAGCACATTGCTAGGTGGATTCACCGAACGCTTACCTTCATTTGAGTATTGTTTGTAAAGGTTTAGATTTGGTGAGAGTGTCAGAATAAATCTAATCCTTTACAGTTAAAGTTAGGGTTAATCTTCAAATGTTAGTTCTTTAATTGATGTTGATGAGAAGAAGATTTTTTAGTTATATAGTCATTTATTTCTTCTCGTTTATTTTTGTCAGTCATTAAATCAGACCATAATGCGCCATCAGAATTCCTCAAGTTTAAATCTGCTCCTGCATCAATTAACAGTTTTATTATATCAAGATGTTGAAGCCTCGCAGCAAAAAGAAAATAATTTTCTACCACTATGTCATCAATGATACCGTTGGGGCTGCACAAACCTTCATTAATCAAAATTTGTACCGCTTCAAATTGCTCATTTCTTATTGCAAAATATAATGCATTTGAATCATTATCAATTCCCTCTGCTTCTTGAAATAAATCTTTTTCTAATCGTTGACCATCAGACATGTAGTACGCAGTAATGATAATTTGCCATTTGCAGCAGCGATTGACATCACATACCTCTAAATCGAACTTAGATAGTAAATCTTTTGCATTTGCGGCTTGTAAAAATTCAATTGACGAATGCAGCAGCAACATTCAAATAACATGTTGTATCTTCACATCGTTTAAATAAAAATGTGAAAAGAGGAACCTCAAAAGCGTTAGAAACATTATTTCTTGCTGCCCATACAAAAAGCAATAGAAATGTCCTATTTATAAATCTTGTATTTAGATCATCTTTTCTAGTTCTTTGGTTGAATTTGTTAATAATAGACATCGCTACTGCAACATACGTCCACCAGCTTTGGTTTGAACATTAATTGGTTACGAAGCATATTTTTTATTGTTCCCTTTAAATAAAGATGTATATATTCAGCAAATTCATTTAAAGGATTGCTTCGTGGTCATAAGCAAAATAGGAAGTGTCGACTTCTGGCCTCCCTTGACAAAGGATTGGTCGTTCTGAAACGCCTCTTTCAATTAGAAATTGGACTAATTGATGACTTCCATTTCCTGCTGCTGCAAACATGGGTTTCAACACATCTTGTGGCCATTCCAATTAATATCAGTTTCTTCATGAAGCTTTTCTATATCAAACTCAAAATTTTTATTTCCCATTGCATAAAGAATAAATTTTATCGTAGATAATGAGGCTCCTTCTGGTAATGCATCATATTTTTGTAAAAGCTCTATTGTAGCAGGTTCAACTTTTAAGCGATCACCCCCTCTAAAAGTATATTGATAATTTGGTTTTTTACCTGATTTTAGTAGCATCTCTAATGAATCTCTATCATTAGAATATATTGCCAATATTATTGGAGTGCAATAAGGGTTGCAGAATTCTTCATACGGAAGGCTAGTCCATGTTCTTTTAGTTATTGATACAGTGTTAGTAGGCAATAACTTAGCATTCTCTCCTTGAGCGCTTTTCTCTAAATTAACCATTATATATTCAACAGGAAGTGAAGGAGATAAATAATTTACACAAATTATAGAAACACCATCATTTAATTTAACGCTATAGATAGGAGTGTCTCTAGTAATCTGTTTAAAACGCATTTCTACATCTTCTTTCTCAAATCTTAACGCAGTTTCAAGAGAACATTGTCTTTTCTCATCTGGCAAACTTCGGCTATAGAAATTTAATGGCACTGTTGAGGTATCAGTATAACCAATAAGATTTGAGCTTGTTAACGTGGTTGGTGTTGATAATTGTGTTTCATCTACTTCAAGTGTAAAAACAACCGGGCAAGCAAAAACCTCAATACCTTTTTCTATAAAATCAAAATCAATATGATGACTTTTGAGTAAGGTTGACATTATTGCAAATGCATCTTCTTGGTTGGTACAAGCGATCAATGGCATTTGACGATGAACCAGTGAGCACATCTTCTATGTCCAGCCTTGTTATGTTCTTTCTGCTGATAAATTGTTTATCAGGTTCTTGTATTGAAACAAGAGGAAGATATTTTGTTGATATCGCGTATAACTTCACAATTAACTCCAATACTTCTTTCAAATTTAGTTTTATCGTTCTAATAAACTTAAATTATAAGTAGAAATTTTTTACCCCGACTTAATGTGGTAAAGTTTGAGCAAAATCCTAATGTACGAATCAAGTGATTAATATCCATAATGTAATAATATTAACCAGGCAATGTAAATTATATCAATGTGGCGAAATTGTGTCCGTGTTTAATTACCAGACAGTTGCTCCCAAAGTTTAATCATATTAAAGATGTAGTTGCTCCAAAAACAGTATCCAGTTTAACTGATGATGAATTTTGCGCTTACCTATAATGCCATGCTTTATTAAATTGTCTATGTCTAATATAGAACTTACTTTCAACGCGTTATCAGGACTTTTAGCGGTATTTGGCGGATTATATTAGACACAGGAGTTGTACTAATATGTTGATTTACATAGAAAAAGGAGGCTTTATATCACTTGGCTTCGAACCAAGTGCTCTCTGCATATCAATTGTGGTATAAAAAATGTTCGTTTAGGAAATGAGTAATTGGTTGTTTTAGAGCCGCCCGGCAAATTCTATTAGACAAAGTCAATTATATTAGACTGTGGCAAATTATTAAACAAATTATTTTCTTCGTAACTTATTGAAATTTATTAATAAATTGGCGCGCCCGGACCGATGGACTCGGGCCTTCCTGGCCCTCGGCGCTTCGCTCCGCGCTTCGCGCGTCCAAATTGGCTTTCCTGCCAATTTGTCGAACGCAATCTCTATTTATTTCGTCGGCCGTTCGAACCGCTCCGAACGCACCAAATAAAAATCCCGCATTTGCGGGATTATTTTATGGCGCGCCCGGACCGATTCGAACGGCCGACCGCCTGGTTCGTAGCCAGGAGACGAGCTACTTATTTCACTATTAATCAACACCTTGCGATGTACGATATGAGTAAAATGTAGCCTAAAATAGCCTAGAATACATAAGAAAAACGTTAGTGATCTACAATTTTCCTACAGTAGTAACAACACTAAGATTTAGTATTTCTATAGTTAGAACTTCTGATTATTTAGTAAACTATTTAAAATACGATCAGGAAAATTGAACAGTTTTATATCGTTCAAGCCTAATTATTGTGAGATAGATGCCTTGTTCGAAATGATATTAAGCTAAATTAGCTATACTTATCAATATCGAAACGGGATTAAGTTAATTGGACAATTAAAATGAAAATTGTTTACTGTGATGAATCTGGTGACCCTGGCTATCCAAAATTCCAAAGCCCTTGTTTTATCCTATCATTTTTATATTTTAACATTAAAAATTGGGATAAGTGTTTTGAACATTTACTCAATATGCGTCGAGAACTTAGAAGTTATGGTTTACCTACACGACTTGAGTTCCATTCAAGAGAATTTTTTTTAAATAAAATGCCATTTTATAAGCTAAATCTAGATAATAAAGAAAGAATTACGATTATTGATAAATTAGTCATCGGACTATCTCAATTGTCAAAATATCATGCTGAAGCTATAAACATTGTAATTAATAAAAATAATATACAAAATAATTATAATGTCCTCGATAAAGCTTTTACATACGGCTTGACGAGGATAGACACTAATCTCTTTAAAGACCAACAAAAGTCTAATGATAAAGTATACCATCACAGCAAATTTATGCTTCTAGTAGATAATGGTTATATACACAAGGTTCAAAGAATAAGTCGTAAGCTTTACAGATTTAATTATGTACCATATAAAGGAAGTCAGAAATCTAGACCACTCATGATTAAATCATTAATTGATGATCCCCTACCAAAAAATTCAAAAAACAGCTATTTTATACAGTCCGTTGATTTAATAGCTTATTTAGTATCACAATATATTTATATTAAAATTGATTTAGAACAGTCACCGAAAAGAAAAAAATTCATTAGTGATGAGAAGATCTTAGAATGGATTGAAAAGTTACGTCCTATTTTTAATTTTGATGCTTGCCCAAACTCGATATTCGATTATGGTATATTCTCGCATCCAGATAAACTAAAGTAATTATCATACGTACTCATATCTTGTAAAAAAGCAGCCACAAGGCTGCTTTTTTAGCCTCCTCCATTTCCCACCAATGGCGGGCCTACCTGTGTAGGGTCAAGAAGATTAATTGAATTATAGTCTAAATAAACAAAAATGTAAAATTCTTACATGTCGAAGAATTTGTTATACTTGTCTACTTTATATGATACCAAGATGATCCTGAGTAATATCATTATCTTTTGACAACAGCATAAGCACATACTTAGAAGTAGCAGTCATTTTCTCAACAGATAAATGCAAAGATAGAAAGCCCGATTATTGCGCAGCCATTTTTGTGCCGAATTAAGCATATCTGTTTCACAACACAATATATCTAGCATCTATTTAATTTTTTTTCAAGAAAACTTAAGCTTTTTAATATGGCTTCTAAATTGAAATCATTAATCACTGGCTGACGCAGCGTAGGATTGAGTTCACTCTCGATTTTCCCCTGTAAATGTACCCTTAACTCAGTACTTGAACAATTATTAAAATGCGCTTCATGTTTAATTTTATCTTTTACTAATTCAATAAAACTTAAATCATTCAAATCAACAATTTGGTTATTGATTGCATAATGCAAATCATAAAAATCACGAATTGCTACTTTATCTCTACAAAATGCCGCACGCACCTTTTCCGCATAGGCTTCTTTAAGTGACAAGCAATAAAGTTCAATGGGCTTAACTTTAAACTCTTCAGAAAATGGATCATGCAAAAGTGTATTAGCGTAAACTTTAACTTTATTCTCCACTAGCTCTTCTCTTAATCCAATCTCAATGAGTATTTTTCCTTCCCTTGGGCTTGCTTTAGATTGATAATTAAGTTCCATATTATATTGACGTGACTCATTGCTACCTTTTAATGGAGAACCAATTTTGAATAGAGGCAATTTATCTTCAATATGATTAAGTTTTTCTTTAAATGGCTTAACTTTATTACTACGCTGCTTTCTAGAAGCATTGCAAATTATAGGAATGGTAAAGTCCAAGTCTTCACTAAGACGATAAAAGTCTGCATATACTTTAGCTAACAGCGTGCCACCTTTAAATATGACAGGACAATTTCCATCTGAATATAAATATTCTAATACCACTGTACATAGGTAATCTTTTTCAATTAACTCAGCTGAAAACCCAGCTTTTTCAGCCGTATAAGAGAGAGCCAAGCTGAATTCATCTCCAGCATTGTAGAAATTTATTAATTCTGAAATATGTTTAAGCATTATCAATAATCTGCCATTTTTTATTTTTCTTGCCCTGTTTATCTCGGTTTGGATATACAGAGACATAGCTTTTAAGCGGGCTTAGCTTTTGCTTTAGTGCTATTAGCTTTTGTTCGCTAACACCCAATTTTTCCAGATAATAACCGATACGTCGAATGGTATTTTTATTACTATGATCTCTGGCGAGTTTAATAAACTCCATTAAAAATTTTTCGTCTTGACAGCATTGTCCTAACCATTGGTAAGCATCTTCGAGTAATTTATAACGACCCCAATCCTGAATAATATCAAGTATTGATTTTGCTTTAGTTGCGATATGAACGTCACCATAATTTGGCACTTTTTCAATATTAAATCCTACAATATTTTTACTTTTCGTTTTTATAAATGAAACATAAAGCGTCCCAAAATGTTTATTCCCCGAATATTTATCATTGTAAACTAAAAATTGGCTTGGAATTTGTTGGATCAGTCCATGATAATATGCAGCGTATAAACCACCTATATAATAATTTGCATCTAAAATTTTCATGTATTGTTCAATAACATAGAAGTCATTTGGGCGCCAATACCCACCTGCTGGCAACTTTGCAGGCACAAGGTAAATTCCACGATGCAGACGAAGGATATATCCTTTATTGGTTAATCGTTTTAATAAAGTATGTTCCTGGCTTTTTGTTAGCCCAAGCGATTCTTGTAGTTCGCCCTGTCGAACCAATGTCTGCTGTCGATGCTGCGCCAACGAAAAAAATTTTGAACCTAAAGGTCCTAATGAGGTTGTCTTTTTTCCCATAGTTATTCATTATATAGACTTTTAGAGTCTATATCAATAATAAAAATGGGAGTATATTAATGGATTCAGCTAGAGATTATGACACCTAACTAACGTGGTGTACCTAACCCTTCAGACCATAAAATTTGCATTTGTGCCAGATAGTCGAATCCTCAACTACCTGGTTGCGAACCAGGTAGTCGAATGACCTTGTGATGCTATATTTGGATGATTTTATGAACGATATACAGCCTAGTGTACTAGTTTATACTACAATTTTACTACATTTTCGATGAAACTCGACTTGTTTGAAACACACAAAGTCGAATAACTCATTGATTATAAATATTTATTATGGCGCGCCCGGACCGATTCGAACGGCCGACCGCCTGGTTCGTAGCCAGCCAGATCGATATATTTTTATTTTAAATTCAACAGCTTGCGACGCTACCCTACTGCCAAAAACTGCTATGCCCTACCCTAATAATGCAGCTTACAGCAGGGGGCTGGTACGATTCTGGTACATTGGTAAAAGTATAGTAGTACCCCTTGGCCAAATACTTTATATTGGATATAAAATCAAAATCGACTTAAATATACTTAGACAATTGGGATACCAACCTAAAAATATTACCGTTTTGATGTTACTAAAATAAAGACATATTTGTTATAATAATAATGTAATTCAATCGTTCATCTATGGAGTAATCTCACATGCATCAAATGAAATATCTTGTTTACAAAGAAGATGAATATTATGTCGCGCAATGTCTGAATGTTGATGTTTCAAGTTTTGGCAATAACATTGAAGAAGCGATTAGCAACTTAAAAGAAGCTGTTGAATTATACTTGGAAGATGATATAGGCCTTTCCCAATACCACCTAGTTGGTGAAACCTTAATTGGGGAAGCGGTTGTCAATGGCTAAGCTATTCTCATCAAATCGTATCGTAAAAGTATTGAAGTTACATGGCTTCGTATTAATAAGTCAAAAAGGTAGCCATCAAAAATATAGAAAAAACAGTAATACCGTCATCGTCCCTCATCCAAAAAAAGAAATTCCTATTGGGACATTTAAGTCCATTGTAAGGCAATCTGGTTTAAGCGAATCTGACTTTTAATAATGCAATACTGCAGATCGAATTCATGACACAAATCTGTCACATTTACAAAATAGAAAGGTTACTGAAGAGTCGTAACCGTTTGATTTTATTGGCGCGCCCGGACCGATTCGAACGGCCGACCGCCTGGTTCGTAGCCATATGACACGCTACTTAATTCGTTATTAATCAACAGCTTGCGATGATCGACATGAGTAAAATGTAGCCTAAAATAGCCTAGAATACATAAGAAAAGCGTTAGTGATCTACAATTTTCCTACACCATTATAACTTGCTTACATGGCTTGAGTTTTATCATAACATGTATTATAGTAATGATAGTTACGGTAATTAAGGTTTCTATAATGATTTTTTACCACCGAAATAAAGAGCTTGATATTTTACAACTCACCTACAACCAAGCAAAAACTAGCGCTAGAATGGTCGTTATCACTGGCAGACGACGCGTGGGCAAAGCTATTAAACGCCAACTACGATTGCCGAGTAGCTAACAAACTAATATGATTTTAACGATGGCGACTGAGGTGATGTTGGTTCTGGAAAAATGCTCATTTCAGACGCGAGATTCCCCTCAGAAGTTTCTTCATCTGGGATGCGAATATCATCTGGTGTATCCTTTTTCACGCCATCACCAAGGCCATTCTCAATTGTATCAGAGCGACTGTTTGTATCTGCCGTTCTGCCTGTGTCTTGTTGCTCCCTGTAGGCGCGGATTTTATCAATTTCTATCCACATTTTTGTACATTCTTCCCCCATTGCATCGACTTTTTGATGAACTGCTTTATATTCTTTTAACAATTCTTTGATCTCTTCTAAGTGATTGTCCCAGAAACGAGTAAGCTCCTCGCAATTTTGCAAAAGTATTTCGATCCGCTGCGAATAATCTGCGTCCCAGTTTTGAATATCACGCCAATCCTCGTCTGATAGATCTTTATCGCTATTGCGTCGCTTAAGTACACCTTGCAGTTCTTCCCTAATAGCATCGATGGTGTTACACGCTTCTTTAAAAATAGCTTCACTTTGTTCTTTTTGCTGCCCTGGGTTTTTGTCAGGATGATAACGCATTGCCAGTTCACGATATTTTTTGGTAATCGCCTGTTGGATTTCGACGTATTTCACCATGATGATTTCCTTGGGCGCACTAGCGAGTTCTTCCTTCCAAGTTGCTTGAAGTTCATCTAACTTGCTCGCGTCTTCTTGCCACGTTTGGCCTAACGGTACCTTTACCTCATGTTTTTTAGAACTCATCCTCGTCTCAGAAATCACCATGGCAGTACTATTTGTATCTACCGTTCCGCATATCTCTTTTTTCTCCATGCAGGCGCGAATTTTATCAATTTCTCTCCATATTTTAGCAGAGTCTCTTCTCATTTCTCGGAGTTGCTCGCCCTTATTAACAACCTCCTGATAAAGTACTTCAGCTCTTTTCAACATCTCTTTGCTAGAGGCTATTAGTTGATCCAAAAAAGGTTAAGCTCCTGATAACCCCTGATAACTTCTTCAATACGCCGTGAAAACTCTGCGTCCCAGTTTTGAATATCACACCAATCCTTGTCTGATAGGTCTTTATCGCTATTTCGACGCTTAAGTACACCTTGCAGTTCTTCCCTAATAGCATCGATGGTGTTACACGCTTCTTTAAAAATAGCTTCACTCTGTTCTTTTTGCTGCCCTGGGTTTTTGTCAGGGTGATAACGCATTGCCAGTTCACGATATTTTTTGGTAATCGTCTGTTGGATTTCGGCGTATTTCACCATGATGGTTTCTTTGGGTACGCTGGCGAGTTCTTCTTTCCAAATTGCTTGAAGTTTATCTAACTCTCTCGCGTCTTCTTGCCACGTTTGGCCTAACGGTATCTTTACGCTACGTTTTTTAGAACTCACTCTCGTCTCAGAAATCACCATGGCGGTACTATTTGTATGAGATGGCTTATTTTCCGCAAACCCTCTCATTAAGTCCGTAATATATGTTTGTGATTCTCGCCATATCTGATTAAGCTCTTCGTATAACTGTGCATAACGCCCATCTGTGTCAACACATTTTGTTTTTGTTGCATTGTTAAAATGTGTTTCCACGCAGCTAGTGTATTGGGTAAACAGTGCTTTGAGTGACGCTCTAAGTCTCTCAAAACAAGCCTCCTTCTCGTCTCTGTGCACTGCAATATAGGCATTAATTTCTTCTTCGCCTTTTGCGCAATCTGACTTAAAGGCCTCTACGGATATTTGCGCACATTGAAGTGCATTTGCTTCTGCCTGTTTGTGATTCGCTACGGCGAGCTCTTGTAACCGCCTATGAATTCGACGTGAATATAAGTTATCTTGGGTAAACATAGACGTTGCCCCTTTTCTAGTAAATGAAGGACGGTGTGCCTTCCTTAGGAGGCGACGTACTTGTAATCTCACTTTCTTAAATTTTCTTTTTAATAATAGCCCGCTAGGTGACCCTTGATGTAAGCCTGCTTTGAATCGTAAATTCTCTTTATCTATGGCATTCACATAATGTTTGAGTGGGGTTCGAATACGGGAAAAACGTGGCAACCGTTTTGAATGATAGGCTAATCGATCGCAAGCGTGACGAGCCTTTCTTTCATCGTCTTTTGTCATTGTCATCGACTCATATTTTTCCTGAAAACGAATGAATTCATTTGCATAGTAACAGCAAAGCAAGGCGCGGCGCTTTTGGTAATGACTTCGTCCATGAGGGTGCAAGTAGCGGAACAGCCATAGTAAGCGATCAAATTCTTTAATATGCCCTTCGACACTGTCTATGCCAATGTGACCACATATCTCCACGGTATTGTTATCAGCAAAAGGCTTTTTTGACGAATTTACATAATCGTAATTCGTCAGTGTTTTATTCGGTTCATCGCGCATGCCCCACCAGCGAGATTTCGCTTCGTAATAACTCCCCATTGCCGAGCGGAACTCGTCAAATGGACTTACGTTGCTAGTATTGGCGTTTTCGGCCATAGAGCTGTCCTCTAATTTTTTCTACCAAGCGATGGGCTGTCTTCTTCTCGCTCTTTTTCTTTTAAAGGCTTTTTAGGCTGGTTGCTAGCCTCTGGTTTTGCCTCATCGACAGTTTTTTCACCCTCGCCCTCTTCCGATATTTTACCAAAAAAACGTTGACTTGTATGCCTTGAGCTTATAGGTACATCGCTTTCATCTTGCATAGGCGTCGATTGCCCAGAAGAACTGGCTTCGGCGCTTTGTTGCTCAGATGAACTTGCTTTTGCCCCTTGCTCTTCTTGCGGCTGGAGCGCTTTTAATGCCGCCCATAGCTTTGCTATCTCTTGTTCCTGAGCATCCATCTTTTGTTTCTGAGCTGCTAACTCAAAATTTGTATCACTTAATTTAGTTTCCAGTCGCTGATTGGAGGATTCGGCTTCTTGTGTTTTTTTATCCGCTGCTTGTTTTTCACGCTCTGCCCGCCTAAGCTCCATGCCATGACGTTGGTCGTTCTCGCGTTTTTGCCGCTCTACCAACTCATTTCTTGTCCCGTCAATGGAACGTCTTAGTGCTTCTGAATCATACTTTTGTCGGTTCACCGCTTTGTTTTTTTTACTATGAAGTTCTCCTTTTCTCCATGGCAGCCCTCTCGGAGAACCAGCAGATATATCGTCGTACCTTTTTTGCAAAGTCGTGATATTGGCGTCTTTTGCCGTTACTTCATACTCATGATAACTTTCCCCCCATTCTTTCATACGTGCCGGCAACCGCCTATAGTAACCATACACATACTGCAAAACAGGGTGCAGTGATGCCCGATCCTTTAATTTCACGCCATAGGCATCTAAAACGGCCTTGATCTCTTGATACTGTGCACGCACCTGTTCTATTGTTTGATCGTCACTATGCACAAAATCATAAGGCATATATCGAGACAGCTCTCTATTTTTCAAGTTCTGGATGATCTCTACAAAAACTTCGTCTTTTCTTTCTTCTAACAGTTGCTCGGCCGCGACTTCAAATGCAGTCTTGCCTTCTCTATTTTTGATAAAAGGCGAAGCAAAATGTTCCATTAGAAGTTTAACTGTTGGTGCATTTTCCAAAATACACTGTCTACCTTGTGCTTTTAAACGTTCGAAATCATGAATAACGGCAACATGTAACAACGTTTGGCCTGTCTCTGGCTCTACAGCATCTGGTGAGACATTGGCCTTCAAAATCTCATCATCAAAACCACCGTTTGCGTAATGGCCATCCAAGACGGTCTGCCCTTGTCGCTCTTTTTGACGGAAGCGCGCCAAATCAATATGTTTCTTTTGTTCGGTATCTCGGATGTGATGTGTCAACACTTTTCCGGACACCTTTTTAATTAAAATTATATGCCCTTTCGTACTCTACAGGTGATAGATAATCATTAGCAGAGTGCATTCTAGTACGGTTATAAAATACTTCAATAAATTCAAATATGGTTTGTTTTGCCTCCTTTCTAGTTTTAAATTTGATGTGGTGAATCAACTCGGTTTTTAATGTATGGAAAAAGCTTTCTGACACGGCATTATCCCAGCAGTTACCCTTACGACTCATGCTTTGTTTAATTCCGTGTTGCTTTAAAATATCACGATGACTGGTTGATGCGTACTGACTGCCGCGATCAGTATGCCATAACAAACCTTGCGCTGGTTTGCGTTTCCATATCGCCATTAAAAGAGCGTCGTTAACAAGTTGAGCCTTCATGTTATCTGCCATAGACCAACCAACAATTTTTCTTGAAAACAAATCAATAACAACCGCTAGGTATAGCCAACCTTCATCAGTGTGGATATAGGTGATATCGCCGACATAACACGAATCAGGTCTATCCACATTAAAGTTGCGATCCAAATGATTAGGTGAAATTGGCAGTTGATGTTTAGAGTCAGTGGTGATACGAAACTTCCTCTTTGTTTTACAAGATATGCCTTTTAGCTTCATGAGACGACCAATGCGCCGCCGACTAATGACATAGCCACGTTTAGCCAGTGCGCGCTTTATACGGCGAGTTCCATAGCTTTGACGGCCGTCCTTGAATATTTCGCAAATCAAATCTGATAGCATATCATTTTCTCTTGCTAATACTGAGCCTGTTGAACATCTCCAGTCATAGTAGCGACTACGACTGACCTCAAGGCATTTGCACATTAAGCTTATACTGAATTGCTTTTCGTGAGACTTTATCCAGGCGTACTTTGCTACATTTCGCTGGCAAAGTACGCGGCCGCCTTTTTTAATATGTCACGCTCCTGTGTTAAGCGAGCATTTTCTTTGCGGAGTTTTTGCAGCTCTTGGTGCATTGAGTCCAGATTAGCGGGAGCAGGGTCTTTTTTGGGGCAATATTTACTGACCCAGTTGTAAAGGGTGGTTTCATTGATGTCTAGATCTGCGGCCGTTTTCGATATCGGCTGATCTGAGTCCACAGCCAACTGGGCTGATGACTTGCGAAATTCTTCTGTGTAATTTTTTTTCTTGTCTTGGTTCATGATTTTTCTCCGGTTTGTAAAAGTCTACTTTACTTGTCCGGATTAGTGTAGCCATATCAAACCTAACGACAGGAAAAAGAAAAAATTATCCAAGAAAGATAAGGCCCATCGCAAAAGTGCAAATGACCCATGGTTACTTGTGACTTCACATCATCCAGACATGCAAGTGGAAGAAGATAATGGTGATTCACCTGCAAAAATTATTATAAAAAAATACCGTAAGAGAATGAAAATCGAGCACGAATTTCGTGATAGCAAAGATCCTCAATGGGGGGTAGGATTATCTTACACACGATGCGTGGATCCTGCTCGACTTGAAATACTATTATTAGTTGGGTATCTCGCCATCTTTTTATTATGGTTAATAGGCTTAGCAACGGAATATCAGGGCAAGCATTATGATTACCAGGCAAATACTGTTAAATCTCATCGCGTGCTTTCGCTTGTTTTTTTGGGAACTCAAGTCCTCTTTCATCATCCTCAACAAATTACTATACCGATGCTTACACAAGCATTAACATGGGGAATAGAACATGAATAGGGTTGTCCAAAATTTGGTGGGATCAATTAGGGATTAAGGTGAGGGGGTCTATAAACTTGATTCAGAATCAGGGGTCTCTAAAGAACATTTAATTCACAATCACATATGAATACCAGTCACACTATCTTTTAATACCGGACAACCGACCTCAAACACACCAACTTATTGATATTTAACAGCTTAAAACCTCTGCCTTAATCTTAAACTAAGCATCAACTGCTATACTTTAAAGAGAATATAAAAATCAATGGCTTCATACTTTGTTATGGGTTCTAGTCGATGAGCGATATTGCGCAGCTAATGCAGGCTTACAAAAATGGTGAATATCCATCAGTTGAATTTACTGAGCATGGAGTACGTCTATCACGCGGTGACGATGAGAGCAAAGTAGAAGAAATTATCTGGGATGAATTATCTGAAGATGACTTAGAATATGTGCCTTTCTTAATTCTGGCGCTAACTAAGTTTTCAACGGCTGAGGAGTCTTACCAGCAAGATCAAGCGATTTGGCAGAATTATATCAAAAGCCTTGTCCGCAGGGCGGCTAAGAAGGGTTTAGATGAAGTTGGAAAATTACCTATCAGTAATGATTTGTTTCGAAAACATTATAGTCCTAAATTTTTTGAATATTATCTGAATGCCCTCAAAGAATTAGGTTATGATGCATTGCCAAAATTGTCACTTTCGATGAGATATGATCATAGTCTATATTTTCCGATGGTAATTGAATCATTGCGTAATAATAGCTTTCCTTTCAAGGAAATTCAGTTAATATTGCACGGCTCTGTACCTGATGAAATTCAAAATTTTATCTCAGGTATTGCAACCCTGGAACACCAGCCAGAGACCTTGCATTTTTTCGTGGCTGACATTAAAGGCAAAGCTAATTTATTAATGTCTAAGATTGTTGATGAATCAATTGCTAACTCAAAAAGCTTAACCAGCAATATTAGACTTGAGGGAGATAACGAAAAATCAGACAGAGTGGTCGGGATACATGAAGATAGCGCCAACAGATTCACTGCTAAAAACCGCGCAAGATTAACGAAAGCAAACCGATCAAAAAATAGTGAATATTGGCGCGCGAAAATGCGCCGTCCTGCCAAGCCGGTTGTAGATATAGCTTCAGCAGATGAACTAGAACAAGGTAGTTCAACTAGGGCTGAAGTAAAAGAACCAGATATACAAAAAGCTGAGCCTAAAGAACAAGGTCGGCTGCGTGTGAAAAGATATGGCCTAGTTCGCCAAGCCAAACGATGGCGTAAACATCAAAAAGGACTGATGAGAAGGCTTGATGTCCATGTCCAGCATAATAAACAAGTCCAGCAACAACAGCAAAAACAAATGCGACAAACTATCCAGGTACAACGCCAGCAGGCCAGGGCGCGACAGCGTTTGTTGGAAGTTAAACAGGATCAACAAGTCGAAACGGCTAAAGTAACAGATGTCAGAGGCGTTGATGTATTAACTCATGATAGTTCCGCTTTAAATAAATACTTCATAGATGATAGCAGTCATTTTTATAATGAGCTTAAAATGCGTCCGAAATCTGGATTCGATGAACAGTTATATACAAATCACGATGAAGATAAATGGTTATTGAAGGTATTAGGCGCCCACAGAGCTGATTTCAATACAGGTATCAAATTTACAGGGTTAACAAAACGTGCTGCCGATCATCTCTATAGCCAGCGGGCACAATACCAGGCTGGACTTGCCTTGGAAAATTTACCCAAAGGATTTGTACTTGTTAGACAAGCTAAGAATGTTTACCTTGATTATAATCCTGAAAATGCTAATGCAAAGCGTAAGTACAATCCCCTAAGCATTAATAATATATCAACCCTAGAGCCCGTAGCTGTGCCTGATGGAATTATCGATTTTGAAACTGATGAGTTATATCATTATTTTCGTGACCTTGTTAGTCAAATTAATAAGCGCATTGAAGAGTTTGAACTGTCAAAAAATGACCGTGAATTTGAACAAAAATATCATAGGCATAACCAAATAAGAGTTATTAAAAATAAGATAAGAGAGTCTGAAATACAAGAAATGTATTGTGAATTTTATGATGTGATCTTTTTATTAAATGACGCAGAATATTTTGATTATGGGAAAATAGATCGTTACACGATAAGTTCGCTTGAAGCATTAATGAAAGATTCATCTATGCCGTTAAGATTAAGGACCGTCGATGACGATAAGGTTAAGATACTAAAACAGCAACTACCAGATAGGCTAAGACAAAACCTTGCAGCTTTAAAATTGTCACTAATACAGATGCATAGAGATTATGCTTACAATACGGATCCTAAAGGGAGTTATGAACAATACTTACTGAGACAGAGATTTTTATATAAAAAGCATTATTTAGAAAATGATGACCCCAGTACTCAAGGAATTTATCACAGTCTGAAGCTAAAGCATCAAGACATGATGAAACATGCTCGCGAGGATCAGAAGGCTGCAAATAGCTTATTTACAGGAAAGATATGGGAATATAATCTTGTGGGGGCATCTTTGAATCAAGCGCGAATGAGATTAAATGTATTAACACGTGCCGCTGCAAATTCACAATCTAAAACGGTTACAAACGAATTTGAAAAGGCAGGATTGTATAGTCGAGCAGATAAAGAAAAATTGAGTCGGTCTGAAAAAGAAGCTTTGAAGCAGAAGGAAAAGATTGGTGCGTTTGTAAAGGAACGCTACCTTGTAGATCTAGATGAAGATAACAACCCTAGAGATGAGGAGACACAAATACTATCATCAACAATGCACATCTTTTATCGCCACTTAAATAAAAAACACGGTGATGATGCCAGGAAATTGTTTGCTAACCATAAAAAAATACTGAATCAATTGAGCAATGCTAATCTCAATTCATTGATGCAAGTCTATTATGCGAATGGCTTTGGCGGTGTTGAATATCTCTTAAACCAGTTTTCTGAGATCAAGGATTTTGAACATTTTAGACAGACCTTCCTTAATCATTCAATGAACTATAATGAGTTTCTCTATGATGATTTCGAAAAAGATATTGCTTTTGTAAACAGCTTAACCGGTGCTGAGCGAAATTGGTGGCAAAAGCTAAGCAGTGATCATTTTGATTCGATTCATATGGGCCAATTAAGAGATTTATTACGTGGTTATCGATATTTTCTCGGCCAGGTGAAGAGTATGCACGTTAGAATTGCCAGAAAACTGCGATATCACGTCCAAGTCTCATATGAAGGTAACGCTGCAAAGATTGCTGACATTGCTAGAATGTGCGGTTGATAAAGAAGAACAGATGCAAAATCTTGCTGTAAGTCTGGGAGAAAGTGATGCCTATCATGCAATGACTGAAGAAGGCTATTATTTGGTTACGCCAGAAATGGCATTAACAGTCGAGAAGGCTGATAAGGTAAATGGCAAGTTAACCTATAAAACAGATTTTAAAGACGTGCTGGGCCGTAGTCAAGGTATTAAAAATCAAAAACAATATGATGATTTTCTTATTCATTTTTATCGCTATCTCGGTCAACAAGAATATATCTTACCTATTGAACAATATAGAGAAGCAGTCAGTCAAGTTGCTTCACTAGGTTTAACGTATCAAGAAAAGGCTAAGCTATTATCAATAGCCCTCATTGCAACAACCGGTGAACATAATATTGCATATCCACTTGAAATAAAACAGCTAGCAAACATCTTTAAACATAAAAAACATTTCAAAAATGATGATTACGTGTCAGTGCTTACTGAATTAGCAAATTGGCAAGGCTCAGATTATCAACCAAGCTTGGAAGAATTTGAATTACTCGTGAATATGGCTGCTGAGATACCTGAGCAGGATTGAGCCCCAACACTAAGTCAAATTAAAGGTCTAGCTGATGTCTATGGCAAAGAGGTATTCTTTAAACTAAAGACGTATCAAACGATGAAAGCTAGGGATCGTAAGCCATTAGCTGACTATTTGAAAGAAGCCGCTAGCGAACTTGAAAAGTCAGTGTCGCGTGATATCCGTAAATTAATTGTAAGGTTTACGAAGCGACATGATTTAATCGGTTCTGATACCGACCTTATCTATACAATTGTCAACAAGATACAAAAAAAAGACATAACACGTAACGAAATAGAAAATTTCATTACGAATCTTGGGCAGTTAAATGAAAATGATCCAAATAGACTAGTACAATTACTTGATTTACTGACTAAAGATGAGTTTGATTTATCAAATATAAGTTTGAAACAAATTAATGATAGACTTTTCACCATTGTTGGCTCAAGTAAAAAGATGACACGTTTACCAGAGGACTTAATTAAGGGGGTATTAGCATTACCCGTAAAAACGCCAGGGTTATCAACTGTCCTTGGTGGACTTGTTGAAGCCATGCCAGTGATCGGGCCAGAAAATACAAATCTTGCATTGCAAATACTAATTGCAGATAACTGTGATTTAGGAACATTTGATACACAAGGATACTGTGCTGATTTGGCAAGGCTCGATGCGCAATTAGGTGAGCAAGGTCTACAGCAATTATTGGAGTTGTCATTGGCTAAGTCCGATAATCGCATTGCCACAATTCAACAAGCATTAGAATTATTAGCAAGGGATGATTTTACTGCAGATCAATTACAAGTATTCATGACCGTCTTTCAAAAACAGCCGGATGAATTTTTTACTGTCCTTGACAAATTGTCAAAAATCAAAAAGACACAAAAAACTACCAAAGGAAAAGAAAAGATTGGCTTAGGCAAGACAGATGAAGCACCTAGATACACACAAGTTCCTGTATTGACAGAGCTTGTTACTAAGGCAACCAAGGCTACACATGAAAGGGCCATAACAGTTGCCAAGGCTAAAGCAGAAGCTGAGAAGAAAACAGAAGCTGTAGAAGAATCAGAGATCGAAACTTCGACCCCAGTTGATGAACCAACCGCTCCGCTAAATTAATCACTGATTTATATAAGACACTAAATATAAATTTAAGACAAAAATTAAGCACGCAATATGATGAATTTATCAACAACTAGAAGGACATTATAAATTTAGTCCCTATCTCACATTAAACCAGTTAAAATCGCTACTTGAACAAGTATTAGCAGCGGACATCCATAACAATTAAGACCTTGCTGAATTTGTCGATGACTGGTTGCAAAACAGCAAAACCAATCTCTACAGCGCGACTTGGAAAAACAATTAGATAACAGTGAAGTTGAACGTGTTATTCAAAATATTGAAGATTTACAATCGGAGTGAAAAGCTAGCGCTGAGGATAAGCAAGAAACGTTAAGAGATTTATTTGGAATGTATGACGCGAAGATGGTAAACAGTTTGCTACTATGCCGATAAGTAAATTAAGATCGAATTCCTTAAGTACAAGAAAATTAAAACCCAAGACAAGTATTACGGATATAGCCACATCGAATATGAGTTTGGCCAGACGTGATTATCGAGAACAAGCAGGATTATTATAATGCCCTTGATATCAAAACTGCACTTATATCTGCTGACTCTGCTCCAGATGATTATTTAACGATGGTATAAATTTTTCTGATGTTGGTGACTTCACACTGTTTAATTTACAAAATGGTATTGCTGGTCGTAGTGCGCCAGATGTTGAAAAGTCTAGTTCCGATCGTCCCAATAGATCAATTATGTAAAGCAATTGCCATTGCCCGTGAAGTGATGTTTAAGACCACAGGCATATATCCGAACTCGACCCAGGTCTTGTCAGTATTGCACGTATTAATGCAAGACCCGAGAGCAGGCCGATAAATTATTACTTGAGATTGCCACTGGTGAGGGCAAATCAGTCACCATAACTTTATTGGCGACACTGCAAACCTTGCTGGGTGGTAGGACGCTTTTCCTCGATGAGAGTGATAGCCAAATCTATGATAATGAGACGCAACATAATTATTCTGAAACTGCGGATGACCCAACACTCGATGATTATAATCCGCTTGCCTGGATATATCCGATCTTAAATGAGTTTATCAATAGTGAGGAATTTTTAACTGCGCACACTATCGGTGAAGAGATTCAAGAGGCAAGAGATTATCTCATACGTTATGGTTTACACCTGGATGAGGACCAAATCAGAAAATGGTTGATGCCTTAAGTGATGAAAGAATAAATACCTTGCTAGACTCGGCCCTGGATACCCAAAATATAATAGAAGATGTACATTTTGATGTCGTCACCAAGGGAAAAGAGATTGATGGTACGGTGCAGGAATATCGTGAGGCACGTATCTTAGATACCTCAGGTAGACCCATTCCCAATGCCAAATGGAGTCGTGGTGTGCATCAATTTTTGCATGCACGCTTGAATCAACTGGCGCATGAAAATAAAGAGCCCGAGAACTTTTTGATTGAACCGGAAAGAAAATTTGATGCGACCGCGAGTGCGCGTGATTTTCTATCGCAATATCAACGGATTGTTGGTTTAACTGCGACCGCGGGTTCACCATCCGAATTGGCCGAGGCTGAACTTAAATACAGTTTTAAAGGCAGTAAGATTCCAAGTCATCATATTTCACAACGCGAAGATAAGCCTAGCCTATTATGCAGCCAATGAAAAACAACAATATATCAGATTTTTCATGAAGTCAAAAGCCCATCAAAAGAGGATGGAGCAAGCCATTACTCGTAATTTGTGAAACTGTTGCAGAGGCAAAGGATTTACAATGCATTTCTGCAACAGCAAGAGGCCTTAGACAGGATAAGTTACAATTGGTCACTAGTGGTGAAGGTGATACCGAGAAAGATGGCAGTTAAAAGGGCTGGTCAAAAGGGAATGATAACCATCTCAACTACCGATGTTGGGACGTGGTACACATATAGAGCCTCAAGATAAGAAAAAAGGTTTGAGTGTGTTATTGACATTTTATACAACTGAACGTGCGCGCAGGCAAGTCCTTGGTCGTGCGGCGCGGCAAGGGTGGATTGGTAAGACCCGAGATGTTATTAAATTTAAAGAAATTTAATCAGAAATATAATCCACAATATAAAGAAAAGTGGTCCCGGTCGAAAGTTTATCAAGCCGACAGATAAAGTGCTTGCAAATCAATTTGGTGAGCAAACACCTATTATGCAAAAACAGCGGTTGGTTCGAGAAATCAAAAGCGAAATCATCTATCACAAACAACACGATCTGTTTCAATTGTTGCAAGGTCAGTCAGAAGAAGTACAACAGGCATTAAGAACTGAATGGAAAATGTTTTTGGAAGAGATCCAGGATATATGGGAGAACATGACTGAGCAAGATGAGCGATTAAAAGAATATGAAGATATTTATCAAGCGCCATTTGAAGAGCTATTATTACCACTGCTTAACGATTATGATAAAGTCATAAACCAAATTTGGCAAAACCGCTATGTGAGAATGAGATTAAACCTTCTTGAAATAGGAACAGCTGAAGGAAAAGTGCCGGCAGCAGTTGACTTGAATAAATGGAAAAAGATGCCAAAGGTTAAGACTCAAGTACCGTCAACTGTGGCTCAAGTCGAGCACGCTGAAGAATGGGACCCGGCATATGCTGGACGCGCGGTTGATCTTCCTTTTGGCTCGGGTTTTATGGCTTGGTGGCGGGGGGATCGGCCTTTATTTTTCAATATGCACGCGGCGCTAATTGAAAAGCGCGGGGTTATATTTGCTGATACCCGTGCTTGGTGGGCAGGTTATCGTGGTAGATTTTTTGGTAACAAAACAAGCCGTGCTGGACCTACTCGAGCTAGTACAAGACGTGGCGCACAGCAGCCACAAAGACGATCTGCCGGTAGACCAGTTCCAATTAAAATGCAAAAAGATAGAATTGAACCAGCAAGTCATGAAAATAAACCTAATCAGGGTGTAGGTGAGAGACAAAAACCAGGAGTGAAAGGTAAAGACAAAGGTAAAGAGAAAGTAAACCCTGGAACTACAACTAGAGGCCCAAGGTTCAAGACATAAGTTGGGTTTGATGTTTTATTTAGAGACCCCCTCACCTTAATCCCTAACTACTCCCAACAAAATTTGATTAACTATCATGAAGTTATAGAAAAACAGACATGCATGGCGTAATATGAACTCATTAAAATCAGTATCAATAACTTAATGGAGAACATAGCCATGCATGCGATCGAATTATTACATACTTTATTAGCTAAGTCAGGTGCCGTAAAACATGAAACCCGATTAAACAGCTTGTTAAAGAGTGTGACAAGCATCATGCAAGGGGGCAAACTAAGTTTAACGAGTATAGGAAGGCACATGAGCGGACAAGCCAAAGTTAAAAATAATATCAAGTCAGCCTATAATTTGTTAACCAATGGTCGCTTACATCATGAGCGTAAATTTATATACCATGCCTTAGCACAATATTTATTAGGTGGTAAAAAGCACATTGATATTGTTGTTGATTGGTCGCCTTGCGTGACGCATGCCAATCAAATACTAAAAGCCAGCATTGTATTACGGGGACGTTCGATGACGTTATATGAAGAAGTTCACCCTGAACAGAAGTTAGGTAATTACAAAGTGCACCAACGCTTTTTGGAGCGACTGAAATTAATGCTTCCTGGGGATATCCAAGTAACCATCATGTGTGATATTACAAGACAAATGAGACATCGAGCACATAAGAATTAGGCCTATGAGCTTGTGGATAACTGTTCCGCGACGATGTCGCTACACAGTTATCCACAGGGCTCACAGGCTCAGCAATAAATCAATCTTCATTAGTCAATATTCTTTTCTTTTAAGTTTTTTACAAGCTTATAATAATCATAATTTCTTGGGAGGATGATTTCGTTGCTGTCCCAATAGGCGCCAGTAACTTCACCTTGCATTGGGACTTTTTCTTCTACAGCTAAATACTGCTCATAGGGTGTTTTACCACGCAGTGATGCATGTGGTCTTTTATAGTTATAATAATGCTCCCACTCAGTTAATAAACCCGAGATATTGAGACTTGGATCTTCAAGGTTAATTTGACTATAAAATTCGGCTTTGTCAGTTTTTTGTGAACGCTCAACTTTTCCATTTAAATGTGGTGAGCGAGGTTTTATTGGCCGGTATTTAATAAAATGAATACTTAATTCCTCTTGAAATAAATTGTTGAAAAATTCAGTTCCCCAATCTGTTTGGATCCGCTGTATTGGAAATGGTAGGTTTTCTAGCACCTCATATAAGAATAACACTGTATTTTCAGCATGTTTTGACGAATACAAACGTAATACTCTCATCCTGGTGCAATCGTCAACTGCAGTAAATTGATAGCATTTATGTTTTATTTTACACACATCCAGTTGTACTCTATCGCCAGGTGTAGGTCGACTATAGCGCTGAAAATCTTTTTTGGACCTGTATTTTTTAAGAGGCTTGGCATGGTGCTTGTTAAGCACACGCCAAATAGTGGGTGCAGATAGTTGGATATTATGCTCTCTATCAAGGTGAGTTTGTATTCTTTGAGGTCCAAATTTAAATTTCTTCCTAACAGATAAGATGAGTTTCTCAATTTCATCAGTGATTTTCTGTTTAGCTAAATGCTTAGGTCTTTGAGGGATATCTAATAAACCAGCTTCGCCTTGTTCTTCAAAACGCTTTAACCAACGATAAAGTGTTGATCGTGGGATCCCGCAACGTTTAGCAGCCTTACTAACTGAACCTAATTTTTTATATGTGGCTATCCAGATCTTTCTTGCTCTCAGTTTTCTTTCTTTTGGTTGCATCATCATTCATTCACCGAAAAATTAGATGCCCTAAGATACTAGAAAATGTAGCGAATGTCTTGAAACTTCACACATCATGACAGATGCAGGATTTCGTACGGAATGGTTTGGGCTCATAAAAAAATTGGGGTGGGACTTTGTAGGCCGTGTTCGTTCTAATATGTTATTTCAAGAAGTTGGCGAAAAAGGCTGGAAATCTTGTCTGTCGGAATATCAGTTTGCCAGGAACAATGATGTGTCAACACTTTTCCGGACACCTTTTTAATTAAAATTATATGCCCTTTCGTACTCTACAGGTGATAGATAATCATTAGCAGAGTGCATTCTAGTACGGTTATAAAATACTTCAATAAATTCAAATATGGTTTGTTTTGCCTCCTTTCTAGTTTTAAATTTGATGTGGTGAATCAACTCGGTTTTTAATGTATGGAAAAAGCTTTCTGACACGGCATTATCCCAGCAGTTACCCTTACGACTCATGCTTTGTTTAATTCCGTGTTGCTTTAAAATATCACGATGACTGGTTGATGCGTACTGACTGCCGCGATCAGTATGCCATAACAAACCTTGCGCTGGTTTGCGTTTCCATATCGCCATTAAAAGAGCGTCGTTAACAAGTTGAGCCTTCATGTTATCTGCCATAGACCAACCAACAATTTTTCTTGAAAACAAATCAATAACAACCGCTAGGTATAGCCAACCTTCATCAGTGTGGATATAGGTGATATCGCCGACATAACACGAATCAGGTCTATCCACATTAAAGTTGCGATCCAAATGATTAGGTGAAATTGGCAGTTGATGTTTAGAGTCAGTGGTGATACGAAACTTCCTCTTTGTTTTACAAGATATGCCTTTTAGCTTCATGAGACGACCAATGCGCCGCCGACTAATGACATAGCCACGTTTAGCCAGTGCGCGCTTTATACGGCGAGTTCCATAGCTTTGACGGCCGTCCTTGAATATTTCGCAAATCAAATCTGATAGCATATCATTTTCTCTTGCTAATACTGAGCCTGTTGAACATCTCCAGTCATAGTAGCGACTACGACTGACCTCAAGGCATTTGCACATTAAGCTTATACTGAATTGCTTTTCGTGAGACTTTATCCAGGCGTACTTTGCTACATTTCGCTGGCAAAGTACGCGGCCGCCTTTTTTAATATGTCACGCTCCTGTGTTAAGCGAGCATTTTCTTTGCGGAGTTTTTGCAGCTCTTGGTGCATTGAGTCCAGATTAGCGGGAGCAGGGTCTTTTTTGGGGCAATATTTACTGACCCAGTTGTAAAGGGTGGTTTCATTGATGTCTAGATCTGCGGCCGTTTTCGATATCGGCTGATCTGAGTCCACAGCCAACTGGGCTGATGACTTGCGAAATTCTTCTGTGTAATTTTTTTTCTTGTCTTGGTTCATGATTTTTCTCCGGTTTGTAAAAGTCTACTTTACTTGTCCGGATTAGTGTAGCCATATCAGATGTTATTTCGGAAGGTGTCTGCTTTCTTACTAAAACCTTCTTTTAAAGCTTCGTTCTCATTAGCTGTTTTAAGCTTTGGTATCTTTGTCTCAAGATCAATTTCTAAGTTAGATTTTACAGCGAGTAATTTAGTGCTCCCCTTTATCTTACGTTTGTGTTTACCAGCTGCCTGCACCAACGTGTGTTTAAAATCATCCAAGCATTCTTTGCGGGCTTTGACGTCTCGTTCATAGTTAAATCGAGTTCCTGCATACCAGACGTCTTGCCGGCGGATTAAGTTTCTTTCAAATTCAATGAGTGTTTGTCTAAGACAAGCGTCTACCACTTCTTCGATTTCATCACAAACTTGCTCTAAGTCATCTCGATGACGCATCTCGAGATGTGCTTCATCACGCTCAAGAGCATCTTTAATGACTAAGTGTTGTTGTTCTAAAAGCATGTAAATAAATTGGCGTTTATATTTTTCGAAAGCCGCTTCACCGATCCTCATCTCAGTGTGACTGATTAAATCGCGCTCATAATCTCTGCCATCATAAAGCAAGATAGACAAAAGCGCTGTATTGCCTTCTCGCGCTGCCTTAAAGGCTTGGGCAAGATGGACTTCATAGGGTATTAATGTCTTAACTTGGACATCAGATGATTTCCTGCGTTCTACAATCATTCTTGCCGCATAGATATCAATATAAAGTTCATCTGGGCTACCCACTCGGGCAATTTCATCTTCAGTGTCTGTTACCTCTATCAAAAGAGATTCCATGGGCACATCTGAGTCCGCTGTGTCGGTATCGATTCGAACGATCGTGCCAGGTGATGACCCACTGTTATCTGATGTGAACGGCTTGTGCGCGGATGGTGGGAAAGTATCCATGCTTATGACGTCATGTGAAACAGCTGAACCAGGCCGTCGTGATCTTGGGATGTTCATGGGTTGACTTGAGAAGTCTTCTGCAGGGTAAGAAGTTGGGATGCTATGTCGTTTCATAGTTACGTCCTTATAAAAAACTGGTATAAATTAAATCCTAATAATATTGGACTATATTAATACACATTCAGATCAAAATCAATACTATTATTAAAATTATGTTTTGATTAAATATAATCTTGGATAGTTTCATTTAGTACTAAGATTAAAAATTGGTTCGCTATTCTAAAAGATGATGATTAAGTTGATATACATGCGGTTAAGAATTTGCAAGTACGATTTTGCACTTGAATTATTTTTTGTAACTGAGGATAGCTTGAATATAAAAAAACAAATCCCACACAATTCCATTGCGTGGGGTGCAAAATGAGGTGGCTTCTTTTCCCTGTTATCTCCCTATGGCGATCCATCGCCTTATTTTGGCTTCCCCCCAAAATACACATCCTGTTGTGTTGGATGTCCTTACCCGTTATTCCATTTGATAGAATCAGTATACCTCATACATGATTTAAATATAACCAACAATCTCTGAAACACTTGTGAGATATTTGCCATAGTTACACTACTTGTTATGGGTACATATTAAGGTAATTTGCTTTTGCTAGGTAAAGACAACGTAGGGGGAATTTGCTCTTGGCTGTTCTGTGCCGTAATTGCAGCGACTATCATCTTTTCAAGTTGATGGTTCTCGAGTTTATCAAGGCCATGCTTTTCTAAAATAGCTGCTAATTGTTGACGTCGCTTAGTTTTGAGCTTATCAAGTGCTTGCTGCATTTTGGCGATCTTGGTTTGTAGCCTTTTCTCTTTTTCGAGATTGGATAGTTTCGTTTTAGGCATAACAATTTTTCCTATTTATAATTATCAAGATTGTGATTTTGATTTATAGCCAATTGCAGTTTAGGTGATTTGACATATAAATGGATTACTAAAATTGATATTTATGGATATCATTTTTGATAAATGTGGTTGATGCAAGATGAATCATTTCTTCAGGATTAATTGTCACAATATGTTATTAGTTGTCTCTAAACACCTTGATTTGAAGCATATATCAAATGTAACTGCTAAACCCCCAAACTACATACTGGGTTCAATACTCCGATTCTTGATGCTAGTATGTAGGTGAGTATTGAGGTGATTATGTAGTTTGATTTCAAAAAGTTGAAATTTATTGCCTAATATTCAATAGATTATGCGCCGCACCTTCCGCCTGCCTCACCTTGATTTTTATAGCTAAAAATCTTCGTGACCTCGCCCGCACAACGTCAAAGAATCGGACGAGGTCACGAACCAGGTGAGGCAGGCGGGGTGCGGCAGTGAAAAATAAGATTTTAATAATGTGTTAATAGAATAAATTTCTAATTATAAGATAAGAACTACCCCCAGCCCCTTCAAAGGGTGGCTCAAGGAATAAATGTTTTTTGGAATTGCTTTTTAACGTAATTTATAAGCAAAAAACAGTTTTTGCATTACGTTAAAAAGGCCAGAAAGCCTTTGGCTTTCTGTAATGTTGGCAGTTACCCACCAGTTACACAAGCTTGCTTCGTGTATTTAAGGCACTTCGCGCATGTGTAAATGTGGATAACTGCCGTTTATAAATGAAGAACTTCTGATTTAAGAAAACATGCGCCTAACAAAACGTGATTTAAAACTGATACGCTTTATCAATCGTTTTGGCTTTGTTGAGATTAGCCATATCTGCGCCTATCTCGACACAAGTCCCATTACCGCCTATGCACGTTTGCGCAAACTCATGCATCAAGGCTATCTACAACATGATTTTGTCTTTCATGGTTGTCACGGGGTTTATCGTGTTACACGTAAAGGCATGGTTGTTAGTGGTGATACCTTGCCACCTCTAAAGCGGATCGCTATTAATCAATATCATCACGATTTGAAAGTTGTAGCTTTAAGTTTGCAATTGATCAAAATGCACGGCGGTGATTTTGTCACAGAGCGCCAATTGCGACGCGACGATGGCATTTTGCCGATTGGCCATAAAGGCCATATCAGCGATGGTGTTTTGCTTAAAGATGATAAACGCATTGCCATCGAGGTTGAACTCAACCGCAAAGGTAAACGGCGTCGGGAAAGAATCTTTAATCAACATGTGAAGAATTTTGATTTTGATGAAGTCTGGTATTTCTGTGGCGATGAATCTATCTATCGCCAAGTCGAGCCTTATACCGAAAAAGGTGATTTCATTAAATGTCTAAGGCTTTGCGATTATCTTAAGACAGGTGAAGGATAGATTATGGCAACGCAATCAAATTCACAAAGCTTGTTTGATATCATCATCGATGCCATCACCGGTTCACCACGAAACCTTTTATTGTTTATGGTCATTATCATCAATCTTTATTACTCAGTACTCGCACTTATCATTGCCATGATTGGCCTTGCCATCATGAAGATTACCAAACTGCCAGAATGGTTGCCATTGGCAATCGGTGGCATACAAATTGTCATGGTGTGGCTCATCATCCATGTCAGCCCACATAGTCTCTTTTTGCAAAATAAGCTCGTCCTAATGCAACTCATACATGGCAACACTGATTATCTGTCTCTCCCTATGCTTTGGCTTTGTGCCATGCCGTATGGCATTTTCTTCGCCGGCCTCTACGCGTTCATCACCCGCATTGATTCAAACCTACATCGAGAATTAAAACGCATCGGCAAAGGCCAGATGTATTCTGCTAAGATACTTAGTTCATCCAGGCTACAAAAGCGATTGAATAAAATCGAATCTGCAGCCATTGAGGATGGAACAGTCTTAGGCATTAATCGTATCAGTGGCGAATCATCTATTCTAAAAGACAGAGATGCCAATCTACACACACTTGCCATCGGCACTACGGGCTCAGGTAAAACGACAGGTCTTGGCAATATCATTGAAAGCGCAATCATCCGAAGCCACCCACTCATCTATGTCGATGGCAAAGGCGATCGTAATCTCGCCAAACGCATTGAGGCCTTTGCAAAAGAACAGCAAGTCCCTTTTTATTTATTTTCAATGATTGGCGAGAGTCTTCGCTATAACCCCATTGCCGAGGGTGGTTATACGTCCAAAAAAGATCGCATCATCGAATTGCGCCACTGGTCTGAAGACCATTACCGAAAGATCGCCGAAGGGTATTTGCAAACTGTGTTTCAAATCTTGCAGGGTGCCCATATCCAAATTGATTTATGCCAACTTGCAAATTACCTAGAGCCTGACGCGCTCTACCTGCTCGCACGTGAGCGTAATGACAAAGACCTGGCTCGTATGGCAGACCTACTGGACGCCAAACGCAAAGATATCGCAAGTCTCATCGCTGAAATCGAGAACATGGCCAATAGCGAGATTGGTCATCTCTTTGATTGCAGCCAAGGCAATGTATTGACCCTTAGTCAAGCCTTACAAGAAAACGCGGTCGTCTATTTTTGTCTACAACCTTTAGCATTCCCAGCTTACGCCGAAATGCTCGGCAAATTCATCATCAATGACATTAAATGTCTTGCTGCATCTCAACTCACAAAAGAAGATGCACACAAGCGTAAAATCTTTACTATCTTTGATGAGTTTTCAGTGTTTGCAGGTGATCAAATCATTAATCTGATCAATCAAGGACGTGGCGCAGGTATCCATGCCGTGTTATCAACACAATCACTTTCTGATATTAATCGCAAAGGCGGCGACGCCTTGGTCGGGCAAGTACTCAATAACTGTAATAACTACATCATCCAACGGCAAAATAATCCTGAAGACTCAGAGACCCTCGCCGCTATCATCGGTACCGAAGATAAATTTGAAGTGACATCGCAGATTACAGCAAAGCAACCTAACAGTGGTATTGGCACGGTAAGAGGCACCAAGTCATATATCATCCATCCGGATGACATCAAACGCCTTGGCCTCGGCCAAGCCATTTTAGTCAATAAACAAAACTTCAATGTTCAGCAAATCCAATTACGTAAAGGAATGATTTAGCAAATGAGCCATATAAATCTAACCAGACACCTCAGAGTAAACATAAAAGCTGCATTGCCTTGGATGATAATGATCGCCATCATTTTACTCATTGATGGCTTAATGAAATGGCAACATTTGAGTATAAATCTCACTTCATCGATGCCAATTGGTATCTATCAACGACAAGCCACAAATTCTATTCATCGTGGTGATATTGTCGCTCTATGTCTACCAAAAGAAACTGCTTTACTTGGCTTGAAGCGTGGTTATCTACGCAAAGGCAGTTGCCCAAGCGGTGCTATACCGGTACTAAAAGAAGTAATCGCCGTGCCTGGTGATAATGTGATGGTGACGAAGGGTGACATTATTGTGAACGGTAAACCTTATTGGGCACCGATACAAATACGCGACCGCATGGGACGGACAATGGTTACTAAGGTTGTTTTGAATCAATCACAACAAGCTAGGGGCTATTGGCTTTATGGAATGAATAATCCCATCTATTCGTGGGACTCGAGGTATTATGGCGAGGTACTCAGAGTCTATATCCTTGGTATATATCGAAGAATTATATATAATTAACTTATTGGAGAATAATGTATGTTAAACCAGAAACTGCCAAAATATGAGTACTATGCAATCGCGGGTGTACTTACACATAATTCTATAGAACAAATTTATGCATTAAGTAATCGCTTCTCGCTGGCTGATTGTTATTATGAAACAGCGTTATTATACGAACCACACATTACGGTTGCACGTGGTTTACATGAAATAGACAAGCCTCTTCTGAAGCAAGTTCTATCTCAAGCAAATATCACATTTAATATCACAGGTGTTGATATTCTCGAGCCTCTTGACAAAGATTATGACATAGTTGCGTTGCCCATTCATTCACATGAATTGATAGCATTAAACAAAACCATTCTAGTTAATACGCCACATACCCTGGAGTATGATTATCGGCCTCATGTAACACTCGCCTTTTTAAAGAAAGGTAAAGCAAAGTTCTATCAAAATATTCATTTAGATCAGGAAACAATCAAGCTCTCATTGTCACACTATGTCCTATATGACAAAGAAGGTAAAGCACAGATAATCTGACTCACAAGCTGAATTAAACTCTATACTGGCAATAGCCGCCTGATGAACAAAAATATTGTTAAAATAGCTAGATTTGCTTAAATCAAAACAAACTACATACTTTAGGCATATCCCAATGGGTATCTGTATAGCTAATGAATGTTACCTGAAGGGGGGGTTGCATTGATGGATCTCAGATAATCTTCATAAGATACAATTTTGCTATTATCAAGGCCTGGGATGTTTTCCCTGAGCAAGGCATAATAAAGCTGATATGGGAGATCTAAATCAAGTTTATGCCCTTTGTAAAGATACTTTGGAAAATCAGAGATGGGCACTTTTCCCTCAAATAAAACTGTAAATAGCAGTAGCCTGCCAGTTTTGATATCTTCAAGAAGTTGAGTAGGAAAATGAGGATCTTTTTCATTTATGTACTTCGCAAGCTGTTCAACATCATTCTGTGTTCGGATGAGTAAGATCGAGGGGATCCCATCAGGCGTTAGGAAGAACATGCTACCATTAGTGTCTAATGGATAACACTCAAATGAATTAAGCTTATGAAACATGTCTTTCATGAATAGGCGAAAATTATCATCGCTTAGATGTAAATTAGTCTCAGCGAGCTTCTTTGTGTTACTTGCTCTGTTTTTCTTGATTTTATTGTGTGTCATAATGCCTCAACTTATATCCAACTGACACTAGTGTAATGATGTTTATTCATTAACCTGATCCTTTGAGCTTGGACGGTACAATACTATTAGCAATGTCGTTAATGTATTAGTAGTAAATGACAATCCATAGCCAATTATCAATACCCAATCAAGCTTAGTGATACCGTATATCAATGCGAGTAGGTTGATTAGATTAAAACCCAGAAATGTTAAAAGCGAAATGTCTTCCGAGTTTTTCTTTTGATATAGGCGGATGATCTGTGGGATGAAAAGACAGGCGTTAATAAACAAAGCTGCGCCAAATAATACCGATATGATTTCATCGATTAGGATCATAGTATACTCTTACTGGGATTTAGGAGTTGTCTACGGTATTAGTCTACACCAAATTTCGGTATTCCACATAAAGCAAAGCATTCGCAAAACCAACACTCGTCTGATAAGTGGGTATCTTGTTAACACTTTAGGCTTCTGACTTAACCCCCTCAATGTCAGCCTGCTCACCATGTTAAATCCAGATTCCCTGATTCACATCATGTGGTTTCGTGAATGCTTGTAATTTTAAATTTAGTAGATGTTTGGAATTTTGCAAATAAATAGGAAAATTTGGATCTTTTTGATGCAGAGGCATGACTCAGCTATACTCATAGAGCCATTAGAATATTTTAATATGCTTTTTTACCATGTGTTAAAATATCCCACCATTTGAATTTAACAGCAAGATAGTGATCAAGCTCCTTAGTATTGGATGATCTGGCCAAATTTAATTCTGGCAGGCAAAATATTGCATTTGGTGACGCTTCTAACAAATGTAGCACGCCAGATGAAAAACCAGCTCCAGCGTAACAAACTACAGCATCCATTGGCATTCTCTCAATATCACTTAAGGAGTATATTAACTTCTCATCAACGGTACCATGAACTTCTTGGTACTTACACTCAATTGCAAGTGCCGAATCAGTTATGGAATTTATAATTAGTATATCTATACGCCTATTTTTTCCGATGACAGTTTTGCCAATTGATATTTCCTTGTAGATACGTATGGATCGAGACAAATAATGATGTTTAATATAATCTGCAATCAATTTACAATATGTGTATCCATCCATAGTATTACCTCTTATATGAGACGATAAGACTTAAATTAAAATCATGTATGTTTAGTATAGGATAATATCAAGGTCGATGCATTGCACTAGACTGGTTTTGATAGGGAATCAAGTGGTTAAGCCATGACACAATACAGTCTTGACTTAAAATGACAAATTAAGCTAGGTCTTGAACTCTTAACTAAACATGTAGGCAAGAGTCAATTATTCAATCAAACGTAATAATCCTCGTGTTAGGAATAATTATTGATGTATCTGGAAGTAAGAGTCCAACCAAATCGAACTTCCTTATATCATGTATTTTTTTATCATAAACATTAAAAAACTTTCCCATTCCTGTTTTTAAGTTTTTTGATTTAAAATTATGAGCAAGTAGAACATCATATCTCAATGAGTTGTATAAGGACACGGATGCAATCACATCATCATTTTCGGATTTTTTGACTACTACAATATGGCCAAGTATCCTATAGCCCTTTCCTATCTCATCAAAAAGTATTGCCTCTGACGAGGTTTCTACTTGCAAATCATCCTCGCCATCTCGAATGAATTTTCTGCACGCATCAAACGCTCCATTTAATATGATATTTTTTGTATTGAAATATGCTAAAAAATTAAATGCTATTTTTGCGATAACTCTTCTAAGTACCTTGTCAACTTTCGCTTCTATTAAAACCTTACAATCTTCAGTTTTTGGCGGCTCTAGTTCTCCTTCTTTTACGAAATTAATATTTAATTTTTTGAATGCCTTTTTTGCTTCATCATGTCCAAGAGAAAATGCTCTAAGTTTAAGTCTGTCAGAGCTTAAATTATTCTTAATATTATTAGGTTTTGTATGATTGAGTTTGTCTATAGGGATATAGTGCCATTTATTATTTTTTGCTTTATAGCCAATTTGCGGAATTATTCTAACTCCGTTCTCATCTAAAATTTCAACATAAAGACCCTTGAATTCTCCTTCAGCAAGCGTCATGGTGACTCTTTTACGCTCTATGTTACTTGGTTTTTTACCATGCCTTGAACGCATAACATGCCCTTCATAGCTATCTCTTGCTAACCATCGTTCTAATTTACTGAATTCATTATTACATTTATCACATACCTTTTTAGTCTTTTCTTTTTTTGCATTTAGAATTAAATTTTTTGGATTAAATTTTCCAAAACTTTGTGGAATCACATGTTCACGTTTGCTAAATTCAGCAATTTTTTTTTGCTTCTTACAATAGATACATATTGGCATATACGCTTCTCCTGCTTATTCTAATTATAGACAAAAACAATAAGTTGTATTTAATATAAGCGTATATTCTGTTAGGAGATACTTAACTGTAAGGTAATACCGCATCTCTTGCCAATAACACATTAAAATTTATCCCAGGTCTTATCCTAATAGTCGGTTGCACATTCATCTCCTTGGCAACCAGTTGCATCGCGGCTTGGCTCATCTGTTGGCCTATGGCGGCGAAGATGATTTGCTGGGTGGTGAGTTGGTCGGTGCGTTGTTGCGGTTGGCTGAGTTGCCCTAATGCGCCGAAGACGCTAAACATCAGGGCTGAGCCGAATACGCGCGTGTAGTGATGATCGGTGATGTCTGATAGACCTGCCATGCCAGCGAGATCGACGCCGGTTTGTCCGTTTAGGTCATATGAATTGCCGTTTGGGAAGATTAAGCGTGACCATGCGATTAAGACGCGGGATTGGCCGTAGGTGATTTGTGAATCGTAGACGCCGACAAGTGTTGTCCCTTGGGGTATTAATAAATAGTTGCCGGTGACAGTATCAAAGACATCGCGTCTGACTTTGGCGATGATAGTACCTGGTAAGTCGGAGTTGATGCCGGTGAGTAATGTTGCAGGGATGATGGTGCCGGCTTTTAATTCATAGGGTGAGAGTGGTTTTTTGAGGGTTGAATGGATGTAATCGTCGTTGCTTTGGTTGGTTCTTTTTAAGAATGCTATCTTCTCGCTTTGAGCATTTGTGTTGGTGTTTGGGTTATTTGCTGTTGTATTGGCATTCTCTGAGTCATTAATATCGTTTTGTGAACTGATAGTTGAGTTTGGGGTGTTGGCTGCCACTTCATGATGATACACCGACAATTGTGCATTGCTGGCGGCCTTAAATTCGCTGCTGCTAAGCCCTGAGTTGGTGTCTGAATTATCTGCGTTGGTATCGCTGTATGATGTGGCTGTCTTTGCATTAGTTGTGTGATGTCCATGAGCCTTTGACTTGTCTCTCATAACAAGACTGGGTTTATGCGGCTCTTTTTGGATTTTATCGACCATCTCTGTTGAGTCATCCTCATCAACTATGGCGGTGAAGGTTTTTCTAACCATTCTTGGTGTGGATTGTGCGTATTTATCGATAAAGATAAGAAAGAGCACGATAAAAGTAAAGGCGATGCCTGCGAGTAGTATCAATAAGCGTTTACTAAAGCCTGTGCCTTTAGGTAGCTTAGGTAAGTATGATTTGGTTTGCGGTTTTTGATGCTGATTCATGTTTTGCCCCTGCCTCTCATCCAAAATTCTTATTATCGATTTCCACTTTTTCTTGATGAAAACCTTTGCCTGAGATTAAAAAGGCGCGTTGAAAAAGCCCGTCGATAATGTAATACGGTTGTTTGTAACGATAATTGACGAGTGCGAGCTTTTTATTTTTTTGAATGTAGAGCACGGGTAAGTCCATACGCTCAGTGATGGGTGGCATTTGGATATAGGTTTTGTCGCCATCATCAAAAATGCGTGTCGGCAGCCATGCGGGTCTATCGCCCGCAAGTTTATAATTAAAATTGAGATGGTTTAAGGCAACATCGGTACTTTGTGATACGGTTTGTGCAGCAATGCCAGTGGTTTCATCATCATGCGCTTGAGTAGTGGCTTCTTGCAACGTTTCTTCTGGATAATAAAAGGTAACCACATGGGTCTTAGCATCTCGTTTACTGACTAATCCAATGTTATAAGTACGTTTATCGGTCGTGATAATGATATCGGTGGCGATATTGTAGCGTTTAGGTTTAAGTGTCACTTCATACGAGCCATCGTTTGCCGTACCCACACGTGCTGTACTCACCAGCCAATGGCTTTGATCGCCGATTTGAATATCATTGATCACTTCGCCTTGTTCGAGTTGGATGACACAAAGGTGTAACGGTTCACAGGCGATAATGGGATGTGAATATCGATTATAGGCCAATGTTACAAAACCATCGGCATCGATGTCTTTTGATTTACCATTTTTTGAGAATTCATCATAGGCCTTTACCACTTCAGGATTATTGCCATAGCCATACGTCGCTTTGACTTTTGGCATAGGTTCATGCACGGGTACTTGCTTTGTGACGACGTGATTCGGATTGATGAAGTCATCCGGATTATATTTTACAACTTCGTCACTCGCGCAACCGGTTAAGACGTAACCGATTGCAAGTAAGAATACGATTTTGAATACATTAGACATGTTGGTTTACCTCTACTTCATCATTCGACCAAGAAAGTTCAGTAATATAAAACCCGAGTGGATTATGTTTGACGATAGTTTCGTTTTGCGATGGCGCTTTAAAGACATAAGCCATTTCTGCAATGTAATTGGCAGTGTGTACGACATTACCTGAGTTGACATCGCGGCTCACTTCACGCCATCTGATATCAAGTGTGTGGGCTGATTTTTGTAACATGCTGGTAATGACAATGCTTTTGACGATATGCTGTGCGATGCTATCCGGTTCATGACGCTTATAGAAGTCTTTCAAGACTTCGGTGGCTGCACCGCTTGTCAGTGAATAGCTACCTATGACATGTTCGGCATTGGCATCGCCATCGCTTGTAACAGTGCGTGCGTCACGAATAAATTGTTTGGCAAAATAGATGGCAAGCTTTGGTTTGGCTGATGTGAGATCCGCTTGTTGGTTTAGGGTCAAGACCTCATTGCCGTGAATGATAAAAGGGATCGGTTTGACCTTGGTTTCTGCGGCAATAGTGATAATGCCGATGATGGCGATAACCAGTGTGATGGCCAAGATGAGTGACAATCGATAACTATTTTGCAGTTTTACTTGCAAGGAACCGTACATATCATTCCAAAGCAGTTTGGATTGTAGATAAGGGTTATTGGCAAGTTTGTTGTCATAGTCTTTGGTCGGTTGCGAAGAGCTTTGAGCCTTTTTACCGCCCTTGAATGACAGAAACTTGGCTTTTAAACTTAGTAATACATCGGCAATTTTATTCATGCGTTTTGTTCTCTCCTAATTCACATTCTTTGATTCTTGGTTTTCTAAGCACTGCATTTTTAATCGGATCAATTTGTTCCAGATCAAAGAATTTAGTTCCCGACGAAGCAGTGTAAGCATGCTACTTATGATATAAAGAGCATACAAACAAGGCTCCAGGTGATAACCAAAAAAGCTAAAGCCAAATTGATAGTGGGTATGTAACCCAGCAAAGCCCATAAAAAAGGTGATAAACCATATCAATTGTGAACGGTTGGCATAACGGATTGGCAGATAAAGCATGCAACCTTGCATAAAATAAAAGACATCACTTAGCACGAAATGGATGGGCGAATATTTATAGGCAAGCGTGATACCAACAGTTGCCACGGCAAGTATCACCATCCAGACAAAACATTTTGGATCTTGCTCATTTCGCTGATAGCTTCGATGTTGATAGAGACTTAAAAATAAGCGATTAAAGATGCCTTTGATTTGACGACGGTCAATTACAATCGCATCGATTCCTTGTTTGTTTCCTATGCGCCGGTTTTCCATTTTGCGTTGCCTTCTTTTTCTAGTTGTGTATTTAAATTTTTGACTTTGTTTGCTGCATGCAGATTAAACTTTTGGCCGAGTGTCTTGTTCTGGTTTTGCCTTGTCGCTAAATCTTTAACGGTGTTGGCCGTGCCCACACCTAACGTTGAAAGCCCATGCTTTAGACCTGACATAGCACTTTGACCAAAACTGTTGCCTTGACCGGCCGCTTGCATACCACTTTTTAAGATGTGCGCCATGCCTTGCGTGGCTTGGACTTTACCGGCGATAAGCTTGCCGGCGAGATTTGCACCGCTCGATACCGCACTTGCCGCAGTCATGCCGGCGTTGATGGCCATACCAACGGCCGCGTCACCGTAATTACGAAAACCGCCGACCCCTGATAGGCCTGCGACAAAGGTCGGGACATTTTTGATTAAGAGATAATAAATAATGACCGCACCCATAATGATAAACATCGGGATGAGATCGTGTTTTTGTGCCGCCATATGGGTTTTCAACGCCCAATCGGCGCCAATGTTTTGGCCGATGGCAAGTAAAAGATAAAGCGTCATCAATTGCAGACCCAAACCAATTGCGGCACCTAAATAACGTTTGGTCATGCCGCTGGTATAATCACTTGCGCCAAAGGCAAAGAAGAGACTGCCGACTGCGACGGTGACATAGGTCTTTACCAAAATGACGGCTAACTCTGCGGCGATAAAGGCATACATCACCATGATGCCAATGCAAAGAAAAACGGCCGTCATCGCAACAAAGGGATGCTTTAATAAACCCCAATCAAAAAAGGCTTTAAAGATTGCCCAGCTGATACTTAAGCCTTGGCTTAGAATCGAGCTTGGATCTAACGATTCAATACCGGCATGTTGACCGATATTGATAAAGCCATTGATGAGATCAGGGATCCATTGACCGCCATAGAGGATCAGCGCATACAAAACCCCAAAGTTAAATGAGAATTCGACGAGCTTGGCAAAATAGCGTGACAAAGATTCGCCATTAATCATCATCCAAATGCTGCTTAAGGCGATTTGAATGGTGACCAGATAATAAAAGAGTTCGCGCGCGGCCGCTTGAATAATGACGGCATCATACCGAATCGGCTTTAAAAATTCCTGTGTGACTGAATCTAAGATGTGTGCATCAATCGCCATGGTGTTCTCCTTAAGGCATCGCGGGTATTTCACCAAAGCGGCGGTTGTTTTCATAATGCGGATAATTTGTATCGCCATGTTTGGCAAGTTCACTTAGGCTCCCTTCCGCATAAGAGTCTTGTGACACTTGATATGCCATATAGGCATTCTCGGCATTGGTTTGATTGACCATCAAGCGTTTTAATTCTTCTAATTGATTAACATTTTGGGCGGCAATCTCGGTACCGACTTGCAAGACTTGCATACGGCCTTGGGCAGTTTTACCTTGGACTTGTAAGAGGTGCATTAGGGTTTGCTCATTTTGAAAATTACCGGCGACTAAGCCTGCGGCACGCAAGGTGGTTCGAAGCGTATCCAAGGTCGTTGCATTCCAAGTGCGATAGGCATTCTTATAATCGGTTTTGCCATAAGCCGAATGACTAAAGTCTGGGTAACGCGCACGAAATTGGCCATCAAGGTTCACCATGCCAGTTGATATCGATTGGCCTTCTTGGGTCACGGCATCAAGTTCATTTAAAAGGCCTGCGATGGCGCCCCAGCGATAATCTTTTTCAGCCCTTAAATTTTTAAGTTGCAGTTTTAAAATGCGTGCCGTTGAAATCGCGGTATTCATGTCTTGCATATAATTCATATATTCATAGAGACTGGCGTTGGCATTGAGTGTGACAAGCGCGGTGGTGATGAAGGTGAAAATACAAAGCCACTTCATGTCTCATCTCCAAAGTAATTATGCTTGGCAAAATTAAGACCATCTTTTAAACCTTTATGGTTAAGCCATTGCAGCACCCAGGCGGGATTTGTCTTGTCATAAATACGATGAAAGGCGCTAATGTCATCACGTTTATCGATACATAAAAACGCCTTGGCAATCTCGCCTAAGTCCAAACGAAACAAGCGATTGCCTAGGGGTGATTGCAGATAATAATCTTCTTTGGGTGTGGCATTTCGAATGAGATTTATTTGCTGGTCGTTTAAACCAAAATGTTGATAACTTGCCTTGATTTCCATCGCACTTTCATTGGGTAAATAGATCCGTGTTGGGCATGAAGATTGAATAACACTTGCGCTGTCTGACTTGGCAATGTCGTCAATGTCTTGCGAGACAAAGATAACCGCAACATTCATTTTACGAAGCGTCTTAAACCAATCGGTGAGCTTTCGTTGAAAAAGTGAATGTTGCAAATACATCCACGCCTCTTCCAAGATAAGTAAGGTCGGTCGCCTGTCTTGAAAAAGGATTTCAAATTCATCAAACATCGCTTGGATGACCGGCAGGTTTAAATTACGCGCGGCGCCATCGTGTTTCATGAGCGCGCCCATTTCAAAGCCCATCACACTCATATTTTTAATTTGAATGTCTGTGCCATTTAACAATTGCTGATATTGGCCTTGGTTAAAGGCAGCAATCGCTTCGCGAAGTGCGGGCGCTTGTAACGTTAAATGGTTTAGGTTTTTGTAAGCTTGGGGTTCATGGCTCAGTCTAACGAGTGCTTCTCGTAAAAGTGATTGTTCTTTGGGTGTTGCCAACAAGCCTTGGACTTCACAAATGCCTAATAACCAATGAAGGGCTGTTTCAATGGCTTGGGGTGAATTCACATCAACACGCGCAAGCGGGTTAAATTCACTGTCATGGTTCATCACATCATAATAATCACCACCGAGTGCTTTAATGGTTTGTCGATTAGAAGCGTCTTTATCAAGTACGATGATACGTGAACCTTCATAACGCCTGTGGGCGGCCATGAGCGTTGCCACCAGGGTGGTTTTACCTTTGCCGGTTGGCCCTAAGATTAAACTATGCCCAACATCTTGCACATGTAGGTTTAACCAAAAGGGACGACTGCCGCGGGTGGCGGTGAGTAAAAGCGCGGGTGACTTGTCAGGATAAAGCGGACACGGGGCGTGTGACTCACCTTGATAGACACTACTCGTTGGCAATGCACAACTCATAAAATCCGTATCGATGAGTTGTTTTCTGACATTGTAACCGCCATGACAAGGCAGAGAACCCAAATAGCCTTCAGTCGCATTGGCATATTCAAGGCGCACTTTAAAATTTAAGCTTTGAATGGCAGATTTCATGTCCTGGGCAATACGCGCCAATGTCTTTTTATCAGGATGCATTAAGATGAGATTGCTTAAGTAAAATCCATAATGCATGAGACCGGCTGAGGTTTCAGTTTGCGCGTCACGCAAACTTTCTGCCATGCGTTCTGCATCTTGGTCAAGTTTGACTGGCATTTGCAGTGATTCTCGGATGACACCCATGATACCGATGGCTTTGGATGACCAGGCACGTTCCGTTCGTTTCAGATAACTTTTACAGGTCGATGCGTCTAAAGAAATAATCCGCGTTGACCAGCGATAGCAAATGGGAAAATAACTTAGCATCTCTAAAAGACAGGGATACTGGTGTGCGGGAAAATCAAAGATGTTTAACACAGCAATGTAGTTATCTGCGACCATGGGGAAAAAACCGCCCATAAAGTCCTGGCTTAGATAAGCATCGATAAAAGTGCCAAGCCTTGGCGCGCGCAATACCACATCGTCACCCGTAATACATTGATATAGATATGTCATTAATTCATCTTGCGTCAAGGCATGCACCTTGGCCGAGCGTTGATGTAGATAATCAATGGTCTCAGCTAAGATTTGTTTAAAGTGCTTAAGACACTCGTCATAACCAAGACTTACCTCATCTGTTTCAATCGCGAACTGCTTAAACTTGGATGTGACTTTATCTGAGGGTTTGTAGGTGATAGACAGATAATAGCGTGTCTTGAAATAATCGCCTTCGCGAAATTGGGCACGGCGTTCATCATCAATTAAAGCGGATACCACGTCTGGGAACTCTTGAGCCACATACTGTGCCTTTAAGGGATGGGTGATGACATTGGTCTCAATCATAAAGCCATCACCAAAGCTATTGATAAAGTTTCGCCATGTCTCGGCGTGATAATCCAATTCTTCATCTGTCGATGAATCGAGATCGGGTGCCGTATAACTAAAATGCGCCGACAAGCTGCCATCTTTGTGTAATAAGATATTTTCTTCAAGTGCTATCAGATAACTGAGCAAGTCTGCAAAGCCTGTGTGCTTCGTTAATCGCAGAATGGCAAGTTTAGTTTTATTTTTAGGGTGTTCGCTAATAAACATAGTGGCTACCATAGTTTTGATAAAGTCATGACTTTACGTGTTGATTGATGGCTTGCATGTGCCATCGCCGGAAAAAAAGGTTTAAAGCTAAAGCGGGTCGCACGCTTAAAGACCAAGCCAATTTGCGGATCGTATTTTGAAACCTTGATTAAACACATATGAATGACAGCAAACAGCATGACACCAATAAAGACTGCCGGCATCTTTAAGCGCGTTGCTGCAATCAACGGAAAACAAAGCGTTGCATTGAGTAATAATAAGCGTTTCTCAACACCTGCAATGAGTAACGGTCTTAAGGTTGCTTTATTGATGGGTTTAATGTTGCCTCGCATAATTGCCTCTTAATTCTTATTTAAATCACCGCCCCTGAGAACATGTATAACCCTGTGACAATCTGGCCAGCAAAGAAAATTACCGAAAAAGCAACAGAGACTTGTACAAAACGTTTAGCGCCACCTTGTAAATCGGCAAAGGCCAAGGTCAACATAGAGACCGTAATGGCTAGAATACTCATCGAATAGGCAACCGGACCCGTTATGGATTGGGTAAGTTTATTTAAGATGACTTCCCACGGTTCAATGCCCATCTGTGCTGCGAAACTATAAGCAGGTAAAAAAATCATTGTTAGCATAATAAGGGCGTATGGCACTCTTTTTGTGAATTTCATCAAACGGCTCCTAGCTAAATTCTCGAAATTGAAATTGTTTGTGCAAAGGATCAAACCCTATAACCTCAACAATCTCGGTTACACGTCGCTTCTGCGGCATATCGTTTCGCGCCTCAATGTGCACGATAATATCCAAGGCCTCGGCTGCCAATGCATACGGCGGCTCAACCACCGCTTCACAACATAAATCCAAAACGCGCTGCACGGCGGCTTTGGCAGAATTTGCGTGAATAGTTGAAAAGCCAGAG
>CAVVHY010000005.1:0-73172 GCA_963748135.1 uncultured Gammaproteobacteria bacterium
TTCTAATGGGTGCCCCTGTAGACTTATGCTGAAAGTCAGGCGGATGAATCATCTTACGGCTGATAGTCTACATTTTTTGTAAAATTTGGCAATTCAAGAACCGAGATCGATATTATACTTTATAAGCGTAACGAATTTAAGCTTATGAAATAGACTGGATTAATATTAGGAGATACTGCTTTTGCAAACCAGATTATGATGCAGAGGGAGAATGAGATGGCCTTGGTTTTTCATCTGCTTCACACACTTCCAATTTAGTTGTCATTCTTTTATGGGGCTTTCACTTTATTAACTTCTGAGTCTGACTATTGAACATAATTTTCTCGCAATCATTAAAGCTATATTTAAAAAGAATTTAGCTTTTTGATATTCTTGCACTTGGTAAAGAGCTCTTCCAGTATTGTAATAACTTTTAGCCAAGCTATCTTGAATTCTAAGGCAACAATATGTGCATAACTTTAATCCTTCGAGGAATAAATTTGTGGCCCCTGAAAACCGATTGCTTTGATATGTTTCGATTGCTGCTTTACAATGTTTAACAGCTTTCTTAAGGTATGCTCGGTATTCTTCTTTCTGGGAAGTATAAATCATGCGTTCATCATAGTGTTTATGAAAATTTGTGTATTCATTAGTAAGCTGTGTTTTAAAAGGAGTTTCAGGTGCTTCTTGCTTATAAGGTATTAGTAATTTTTCAAAAGTGTTAGCAGTAGAACTAGGATTAGCTAGTGCTGCTTGTAATCCTACTACAATTTCTTTGTCCTCATTTGAACCAGGTTGCTCTAATCGAAAAATACTATTCTTATCATTTTCATTAGTCAATTGAAATAAATTACGTTTAAATAATTTTAAAGCATCAAAGTTATTTAAATAACCCTCAAGATGAAATCCAATAGGTTGCACAAATTGTTTTATATCCTCTACACATTTAATGATATCGTGATAAGATTGTGCTATTCCCGCAAGTTTTCCAATTATTACAATATAACTATCATGAGGTTTTATGAATGCTATTTCTTTCTTGGTCGTATCATCAGAGTCGTCAATCATTAATTCATTCGAGCCCACTGGCTCCCACGCTCGGCCGTCAAAAATATTGAGATATTTTTTTCTCACGCGTTGAGTTTCAGTTTTAGCCCTTAGACCAATAATCTGTTCTATCTTTTGTACGGCAAGAAATAATTGTTCTAGTGGATGTCTTAATAGGTTATCTGGATGTATATGGATAGGATATTTTTTAATATTTGGATGTAAAGTGTTGGCGGACGATGCATGAAATGATAGGTACACACCATCATGTTCATCATCCATTTTTACCAAGTTTATTTTTTTATTAGGAAGTAGCTTTGCCAATTGTCTAAACATTTGTGTCGTTAGCACATTCTGCCATTTTTCTCTAAAAATTAATATGAGTTCATTAGGTTCATCTACCCATTCAACTTCATCCTTAATTGCGGCGGGGTTTGTTAACTGATCGGCGTGTACTAAAACAAGTTTATCTTGACCAATTACAGCAATAATATTGCAGATGGAAAATCCATTCGTATAAAGGCCGTCAATACCATAGGCTAATGTCGCTTTCATAAGTCGAGCACTGCGACCCTGGGGGACGTGAATAAATTTTACCTACACTTGATTGCTTAGTGGCATCTTTTAGCATTTTTTTCTCCACTTCATTTTCTGAATAGAGTAACATGTAAGTGATAAGGATATATTGTGGCATTTGGACAATTTTATTATTAATGTAGGTCTTGCTGTAGAGGTCATCTAATATATATTGAACCATAACAATGAGTTTGTATAATTCAATGCAATTAGGAGATAGCAATAGCGGTGATCAATATTTTATTTAAATATTACGTAATCTATGAGGGCAAATGGCTAACCTGTTATTATCTTGAAAAAGAGCAAAGTTGTGATTCCAAGTGGTTATAAAATGCAACGATGAAAGTCTTGAGCCTGATGATGCTCCTGTCGACAGCCCCAGAAGACATTAGTCAGCTAATAATCAATCTTCGATCTGGTTGGTGTTGAACATCAATTATCTTTTAAGGCTCGTGTTTGCGACCTTCGATGGTTTGAACAAAGTTAGATACTCTCAAAAGGGGCCAAACTGGCCTGACAATAAGGAGAGTAACTGTGGTAAGACAAATATTTAACAAAGAATTTAAACAAGAAATTGTCCAACTGCTGGAGCAAGATTATAAGTAACACAATTCAAGACAAGTGATTGGCTTGTTACATCCAGAACCTAAAATATACTAGCCTTGCTAGAGAGCCGTGATGTGAATTTAGGATTATTTGAATATTAAATAAAGTCATATCATTGACATTATTCAATATTGGATAATGATCCATTGATTAATTACTAGTTCGACATTTGCTTACTTTATTCTTGCGTTTTTTTCACATTATTTATTATTCTGTGCCTCACTTAACTCAAGAAAATATAACATTGTTATTAATTCCCACAAAATACTTTATTTGTATAAATATGGAAACTATTATGAAAAGTGCTATCAAGGTATTCGCCTTATTATCCATTTGCTCACTGTTAGCTGCCTGTGCAGGTGTCCAACAAAGACAACCATTGACTAAACAAAATAGAACGAAGATAAAATCGGATAAAGCAATACTAAATACAACCCAACGTCAAATAGTTATGCAGCATAATGATTGGTTTAATTCCAATGTTGTTGATCCTTATGCACTTATGGATAGTGGCGCTATCGTTCATCATAACGCAGGGTATCAACCAGGCGGTGGTTTAATTACTGCCTTAGTTGTTGCTGGTATAAAGCATCATGAAGCAAGTAACGCAATAACAGCTATGGCGCCAATACAAAATACTTTAGCTGATTTTAATTATGTTAGATATTTTAATGCCCAGCTTAGACGAAAGGTTTATGATATTCCCTGGCTAAAAATACATAGTCATCAAATTAGGTATAATATTCAACAATCCCAAGCAGACATTCTTGCTGCAACAAAAGATAATGCTGTACTTTTTATTGGAATGACGTATGCGCTAAATTCAGTATTTAACCAACTTGAAGTTGTTACTTATGTAAAACTTGTAGATAAAGCTAGTAAAAAGCAGACCACACAAACACTATATGCTAATAACTTTTATTTTATTTATAGACTTAATTATAATACTTTACATAAAGAGATTAATAAAAAAGTTTGGCTTGAAAACAATGGCGAATTCTTAAAAAATAAATTACGAGAGGCAGGGGCACTATTGAGTAGTATGATTGCCACCGATCTAAGCGAACCAAGCGAAAATCCATATTCTAAGATTAAAAACCAAGTCATGTTACGAACTGTTAATGGTGCAAAAGTTTATGGTAAGGTTATTAAAAAGCAGCAGGGATATTACATTGTTACCTTAACAAGAAATGGTTACATGAATGGATACATATATATTGTAAACTCTAAAGACTTAGTTGCATAAGTAGTGATGATATACAGATATTATAAAATTTTCGGATGTTTACTGATAACATTACTACTTATTGGATGTGTGCCACAATCACAAACTACGATTATTCCTCTAACTAAAGCACCAATAGCTAACTATCAACAAAAACATAAGAACTTTTCAGTAAAAGTTTCTAAAAAATTATCCGGTGTAGCGGATATGGGGGGGTATAACTCGATAAGTAAAATAAAATTCAAAAATGTTATTCCTTGGTTAAATCAGTGTTTGGCACCTATTGCTTATACTGAGTGCAAATCACAACAAAATAAAAATATTACCTTAATGATTGTGCTTAATAAACTTTATTCTAACTTAAATAGCGATATTCCGGTTGGACATATTGTTTTACAGGGTAAATATTACAATAATGGTCATTTAGTCATGAATAAATATTATTCTGGGCAGTACGTCACAAGTTTCTTAGATCTCAATGGAGTAGTGGGTTCTATGCAAAATAGCTTAAATTCGGCTATTTCAGAGGTTATCCCTCACATACAGCAGGATATCTGTAAATTAGCATCATAGTTGGATATGCTATTTAAAATCAACGGGGGCAAGTCTTGACTTAACATGGTTCCCAAGGAGTTAGGGGATAAAATCATACATTTGTTAAGAAAGAATTAATAGAACTAGATTGTTAAGATAGAATTTGCTAGTGCTATTTATTACTTAATTAAGTGTGTTCGTGACCGATGATGAATAGTTATAATTTTTTCAAATGATATATCGAAACTTTGCGATTTATAAAACTGCTGAATTATATATTGGAGCTATAGATGATAAACAAAGATATTCTACTTACACCATACTCACTTAATGATTCAATAAAACTCAAAAATCGCATTATCATGGCACCCATGACGCGTAATATGGCCTTTGATGACTTAAGTCCAACACCTTACATGGCTCATTATTACGCCAGACGTGCAAGCACAGGTTTAATCATTACTGAAGGCACTATCATCAGAAAGGATTCACAAGGTTATAGTCATGTCCCAGGTATTTTCACCCAGTCGCATATTGATAGTTGGCGCGGGGTAACCGATAGGGTTCATGCAGAGGGTGGCAAGATATTTTCACAGATTTGGCACATGGGCAGGGTGAACCATCCCCATTTTTTAAATGGTGACTTACCTTTGGGACCTTCTGCCACCGAGATGTCTGGTCCAGTGCGCCGATCCAAAGGTTTAAGCTATGGCAAATCCCGGGCCTTGAAATTAAATGAAATCAGTAATCTTGTGTATGACTTTGCTATCGCTGCTAAAAACGCAATGGCTGCCGGTTTTGATGGTATTGAAATCCACGCTGCCAACGGCTATCTCATCGATCAATTTCTTCATTACCATACCAACCACCGTGAGGATGAGTATGGCAAGACACCAGAGAACATGGCACGCTTTGCACTCGAGGTTGTTAACGCATGTGGTGATGCCATTGGTTTTGAAAAGATAGGGTTGAGGCTCTCACCTGGGGGTATCTCAATCAGATTATAGGTGATCCGCGTGACAAAGATGTGTTTGCTTTTTTGTTAGCGGAATTAAACTCACTTCCTATTGCATACATTCATACAGGTAATTTTGATGATAGCGTACGCTTTTCTGAATTAAATAATCTGACGATGACTGAATTTATACGAGCACATTATAATGGTAATTTGATCGCCTGTGGGGGATATTCATTAGAACAGGCAGCAGAAGAAATCGCTGCAAATAAATTTGATTTGATTGCAATGGGTCGACCACTCATTGCCAATCCTGATTTAATAACTAAATTTCGCAATGGAGATCAACTTGTTGCCTATAATGCGGAGATGTTATCGACGTTGGCATAAAGAAACAATGGGACAAAATGATGATTTAACACGGCTATAGTTACCAGAAACCATGTGCTAACTTGTAAAAGTCTGGCTTTGATGTGTCCCTTTTACTCGTCGCTATAAAATGTCATATATTAAGTTAAGTGTACCAATGATAGCCAAATTAATATATGACATTCTATTAGAAGGGATAGCTTATATCTTGAAGCAGCATTGGAACTATTCACAAGGATAGACTACCGCTATTACAAAATTGATAGATATCTCATTTAATATGCCAACAAAATATACTCGATAGCGGTTGCAGCACACCACCTAAATTAATAAAGGATCTGACCTTTACAAACAATATTGGGCTCGCTCAGGGTCGGATTTTGAATCGCCACATTTTGCAAACCATTGAGGTAAGAGCAAATATTAATTTCTGGTTTCGCATTACAATAAACACCAAGGGCACTAGTTTTCCGTACAAATTTGCAATTGAAATGCAAATATGTACAGACTATGATTAAAAGAGATATCCTTCAAGCCTTTGATGCTATGATGAAAAAATATCCAGCGGTAACCCTGACAGGGCCGCGCCAATCTGGCAAGACAACGTTTATTAGAACGCACCTGCCCAATAAGCCATATTTTAATTTAGAGCAACCAGATACTAGAGACCGCATTCTTACTGACCCAAAGACTTTTTTTAATTCATTACAAGATGGTGCAATTTTAGATGAGATTCAAAATGCGCCAGAGCTATTATCTTATATTCAAGTTATTGTCGATGAGTTAAAAATTGCAGGAATGTTTGTGTTAACAGGTAGCCATCAATTTCAATTGCATGAAGCTATCTCTCAATCGTTGTCGGGTCGGACAGCATTGTTAGAACTATTGCCATTGACTATAAATGAACTATCGGAATATGGTATTACTGCAACAAGCGATCGTTATCTATTTAAAGGTTTTTATCCTGCGATTTATGACCGTAATTTGTCGCCGGAAGTTCATTATCGAAATTACTTGAAGACCTATGTTAAGCGTGATATTCGGCAGATTGTTAATGTGCGTAACCTGGATATTTTCCGTCGTTTTATACAATTGGCAAGCGGGCGCATTGGCAGTATTTAAAATTTGGAAAGTATGGCAAACGATTTGGGTGTGGCAAATAATACCATTAAACATTGGTTTTCGGTCATGGATGCATCATATGTAACTTTACGATTGCAGCCATATTATGAAAATTTTGGTAAGCGTATTATAAAATCGTCAAAACTATATTTTACAGCCGTAGGAATGGTGACTCATTTATTAGGAATACGTCGAGAGGAACAATTGCAACACGAACGTTTGCGTGGTAGCCTATTTGAGAATCTTGTACTATTAGAATTGGTGAAGTTACAATATAATAAAGGTAAAGATGCCGATCTTTTTTATTTTCGAGATAATCATGGTCATGAAGTTGATATTATTTTTAAAAATCATAATAGTCTAATACCAATTGAAGTAAAATCAACAGCGACATTTCATTCGAACCTGTTAAAAGATTTAGAATGTTTTAAGGGGCTTGTCGTTGATCGTATGCCTTTAGGTTTTCTAGTTTATGGCGGAGAAGAAAACTTTAAATTAAAAAATATTCATGTCTTAAGTTTTAGGTAAGTTTCAAGCATATTTGATATTGTAAATTCAAATTCCTAGTTTTTATAGGTTGCTGATATGCGATACTAAAATGTTAGTAGCAAAGGAGGCGGAACTAAATTACCACATTTTGCAAATCATTGGTGCCAAAAAAAATATTAATTAATGATTTTTTATTAGAATAAACACCAAAGTTCAAGTGGTTATAAAACGCAATGATGAAACTCTTGAGCCCGTCGATGCGCCTGTCGTTCAACCCAGAAGCCATTAGCTAGCTAATAATCAATTTTCGATCTGATTGGTGTTGAACCCCAATTATCTTCTAAGGCCCATGCTGCGGCCTTCGATCGTTTGAACAAAGTTAGAAAGGTGTTCTGTTAAGAGTTTATCGACTTTGCTTGTAATATCATGATCATCAAAGTATGCCCATGGAATAAACCCTGGTGAGTAGCAGCGTTTATTAGAATCTTTCGTTGTATGACCAAAAAACTTGGGTTTCTTGATTTGCATGCGGAATAAATGCCTAAAGGCACCAATTGCCGCTATATAACAGTCAATTGCTGGAAAAAACTCATGCCACCTTTTCCGGACTATATCAAGGTAATCTTTTACTTCATCAAGAAATGGTGTTTCGACCAGACGTGATTGGTTGTCCTTACGTTCACGATACGTTAATCCTTGGCAGTGAAGTTTTTTAGGAATTGCTATCACATACCAATCGTTTTTGTTTTCATTTTTGGCACAGTTGAGCTCATCTTCATGCTCCTGTAATTCCTTTTCTAATAAATCTATCTCATCATCAAAAAAGGTTAGATTTGGTGCTATTTCTTGTTGCACTTGGTGTCTTGTTCTAACACCTTGTGTAGCGCTATTGTTTAAAGCAGATTGAATTGCATTTCCCTTCTTATTTTTAGTATCATTTAATTCATCTTCACATGAATCTTTGGTAAAACTCTTTTCTTCTACATAGTCACTCCTAAAATCATCAAATGTAGCTTGAGATGGGATATGATTCTATTGGGTTTTAATTTTTCAAAATGCTCAGATGGCCGATACATCTTATCTCTGGTAAATTCACTATAAATACCAACGTCCCAGCATTCTAACTTTTGTTTATTCTCTCTACTCCTTGGGCTGAAAGTTATTCGACCTGTTGTCTCCCACTTTTTTGAATTGCGTTCTGGTCTGAACATAGTAAATATATAATTACCAACTTTCATTTTGGCGTTACTCTCTTCGTCAATTATTTGATAAAGTATCGATAAGATAACGGTGCAAGATAATGATGTGCCATTAATTGATGTTAATTTGACATAACTTCCTGAAGCATATCTAAACTCATTTGAAAATCGATGCTTATTATTTAGAACACCCTTTTCGTGTAATTCATCCCAAATCTCTATAGCTCTTTTTTCTTGTACGTGTCTTTGTTTTACCTTAGCTATGAATAATTCTTTACTAATGACAACACTTCCATGGCGCTTTCCTGCATCTTTAAATTGGCGAAAACGCTCCCAAGACATAGTAATTGTTGCGTCTGATGGCATTCTTGATTTTCGTCTGCTAAGTGCAGGGCATTGGAATAATGTCTTGCCCGCTTGTATAATTTGCCAATATATCTTGGCTTTAAATATGCAAAGCTCAACAATAGGGAAAGTATGAATCTCTATATTAAGTCTATTTATCATATGTAATAAAAAGCTTGATTTAAAAGTTTCATCGATAATTTGTTGAGAAAGCAAATTAATTAATGTATCTATGCCTTTCTTCTGTATATATTCAACAATAGCTTGTTCTACGTATTCTTTAGCATTTGGGATGTCTTCAAAATTACGCAGGCTTAATTGGAGAGGTGAGATTATCAAGCCGAGTTCACCAGGCAATTCAATATTTTCATTTGCAGCTGATATTAGTGCGTCTATTAGCTGTTCTCTAGGTTGTGTAGCCAAAGTTGTCATCGCTGTAATTTTATCACCAGCTGTCAGCATTATTTTTCCTCCAGCACATCTAGGTATAGCTTTTTGGTCGATAGCTTTTGCCCAGCTATCTATTCTAGGCTGGGCTTGTCTAAGACTGATTTGCTAATAAATAAAACATAACACAAAATGCACAGTGTGTCATTAGCTTTGCTCTAACATAGCTTTGTTATGGCTTGCTAGACGATATGGCTCTGTGGTTCAAAAATTTATTAATTTTATCGTGTCAACTCTCGTCTCTACTAATATGGCATGTAATTCATGATAGATGGTGTCCGCTTATCAATGAAATGTAAGCGGATATTGCTTACGAGCTTGACCTGAACAATTTAACTCACTGAGTACTTAAAACAAGTTGACAAGGGTGGGTTGTTTGTATAATATATGCTCATAAAAAGGCCTTTGTGAATCAACCTGGATTCGCTATGTTAATGAAATTTATAGGATAATTTATGCAAAGATTCTTTTCGCCAGCTGCTTTTGTAGACGCATGTAATGCTACACCAGTATATGATCCCCAAGCGACATTAACCCTGTCCGGTGATGCCAAGATTGAAGCCTTGTTATTATCAAGATTACATGTCAGTAACCCAGTCAAACTATCAGAAGTCATTGCCGCAATTAAAAACTTAATTGCTTTGCAAATGCCAATGATAAATAGGATCCTTGAAATTGCCGCTCATGCAGCCGCTAATAATAGACTTAGTATTTATATCACTGGGCCAAATGAAAGCCTTGAATGGTCGACGAATGCTGATCCGAAAATTTGCCGTAAAGGATCATATGATGATGTACACCAATTAATTTCCATTGATGGGAACCATGATGACATCATTGGAACACTGATACATGAATTGACACATTTTGCAATGAGAACAATTGGTGGGCCTTGTGAATCATCAAAATCGTTCCGAGATAATTTCGATGTTGAATGTCAAAATCAACCATCGTTCCAGCATAAAAGAGCATCCGAACATTGGGCATTTGCAGCATTAAAAGAATTGGGTTGTTATCCGCCAGGATTAGATTATGTCCATTTTCGTAATGATGAGTTAGCAGCACAATTACCTAAAGACATTGCACGCAGGTTAGCAGTATATCCGACTCTGTCTCATGCTGATGAATTTCTATCTTTCTTATTACAAGAATTTGTCGCCATCGCTCTCGCAAATGATCAAGGTCCAGCTATTTATGCAATTGAAAGAATCACAAATGGAGCATTAAAATTTATAACGGTTAAGGATGATAATAATTGCTTTTACCAAGCCGTTTATCATACATTAAAACATGAGGCTAGCCATGCTCGTGATATTGCTGCGATTGATATAGATTTATTAAGTGCACAAAGACTCCGAAAAAAGGTTGCTGATTATCTTGAACAAAACCGAAAACTATACCGATCAAATATCTTGGAAAATTTAGGATATGTCAGTGCTAATTATCAATTCACTATATTAGGTACCCCTATCTTGAATGCTAACCGAGCAGAAGATGCTATCACTCGATATATTCAATCAATTCGTGATGGCATCTCAGTTGATAATCTTCAATTTATGATATTAATGAAGATCCTTGATAGGCCTATCATAGAACTAGCTGAAAATGGTATTGTGAATCAGCAAAACTCTGCAAGTGGGAAACCTTTTAAGGGTACACCTATTTTTGTGCATCGCTACCGTAACCATTTCGATGCCTTAGTTCCTACGAAACAATTAACTGCGGAGTCGATATTATCGCAATTAGAAGAGCTCCATCGTATGCAACAACCGTTTCATAAAAAGATGCAACATGCTAACCCAGATCATCAAGCCATCGTTAGATTAAATCAAGCAATGATCTTACGGAAAATATTTGGCAATATGCCGAATTTGGTAACTGAATTCATAAAGCCAATCTCTGGGATAATGGAATACTTCGCGAGAGGTCTTTACGAGCAAATACCGAGCTTAACTGATGATCAAGGATATGCAACATTAGTATCCTGCCGACTGAAGATTAATAATGCATATCCCAGACCTTCAACATTAACCAAGTAATTTCAAATAATGGGTTCAAGTTTTTTGGCGTCCTGAAATGTTTGCCAAGGTGTTTTCCCATAGCATCGTGAGCCAGCTTGATCGGCGTGTATCAGAACGAGTTTATCTTGACCAATTGCTGCTATAATATTGCAGATAGAAAATCCTTGCGTATATAGGCCTTCAATACCATAGGGTAATGTCTCTTTCATAAGTCGAGCACTGCGCCCCTGGGGGACATGAATTATTTTACCTAAACTTGATTCCTTAGATGCATCTTTTAGCTTTTTTAAGCACTCCATTTCCGACAGAAGAGCATTTAAAACTTAAAGTGAATATGTAATGTTTGGACTATTTTATTGTTCGTGTAGGTCATGTTGCAGATGTCATCTCTTGAATTACTACATTTTTTAAATCATTTAGGCAAGAGCAACTATTAATTAATAGTTTCTTGTTAGAATAAGCACCAAGGCTATGAATAAAAAAACTAGCTCTCCGCTCCTAAGCATTAATAATTTTTAGGTCAGTCTTTGAAATGACAAGCATATGTTCCAATTTTAGGAAAATGTGACCATTCAAGATCCCTGCTGTTCTATGATATCGCTCATGGATTTCTTGATTGGGTCTTTATTTTTAAGGATTTTTTATAAGCCTTTGAAAAACTCATATAAAACATAGGGTTATATAGTGCGATTCGTTGATGGGACATGATTATTGACGAAATAAATAGCAAAAGCATCTGGCTTGAATGATCGAACGCTGTTTCGCCGAACGTTTACATAGTAACAGGCTGATTATAGAAAATATTTCTCCCTCACATACTCACATGATTCATGGCAAAACAGAAATGTTATCAGTGGGTATCATGTTAAATAATTTAAAAATCGAAGAAGAATTGGTGGTATCTTTGAATTATCATATTTAGTAAAATGTAGCATTTATCGTCAGATTACACCACGCTCATATTACAATGTTTAGTAATATCACTAAAGGAACATTGGTTACCATTAACGTTATTCCTCTAACCGTACTAACTCAGGATGATTTAACATTATTTCCCCATAAAACAGGTATTTCTTTTACCTATTTCCGGATCTTTTTGTAACTTATTTAACTCTTTATTATGTTCTGGATCAAAGATCCCATATTTAATGGGTTTTTCATTACCGGTATTTGTATCTGAACTCCTTTTCTGCCTAACAATATGTTAAAGCGCTTCTGCTTGGCTGTTAAATGATTCCAATCAATCTCATCATTTGGTGGGGTATTGAAAAAATTTATAGTTCCGCATGGAATTCCATGTTGTCTAGCGGCAGCTTCCTGAGCCCGCTTTCGTTTGCGTGCGAGCCGTTGCTCGTTACGCATTCTTTCTTTCTCCTCTTGGCGTTGAATATCTTGAAGATGACGCTCAGCATCCACATCAGCAGGTGCCGATTTGTATATCACAGTGGCTATTGTTTCATGATCGGAAAATTTCGGATAAAATTCAATTCTAAGATTTAACGACAAGTGTGCTAACGTGGTATCTAACTCTCCGGCGTTAATCTGATAGTTGGAATTCATTACCTCAAGCAAGGAGCCTAAAAATGCTCTCTGTTCATCATGGCCGCTGTGTTGAATACCATTTGCAGTTTGTCTAACTATATCACGCTTAGCTTCGCCATCTCTTCTATCGGGATCAATATTACGATTTGCTTGAAATACGCCATCGAGCCAATGATTTGGAATGGTTTTATCTTGATATATGCGATTTAGGGTCTCGAAGGGTAGTAGCTTACAAAACTTGAGCCAATCGGATTCATTTATCTTTAACCTACCATCTTTAGTCAAAATTATAACTTCATTTATTAAGTCATCATCAAGCCCATTATCTGCAATATACTGAGATAGATCTGAGTTACAATCTTCCATATTAATTGTCACAATCTCTTTACTGTCTCTTTTGGGAACCTGAGGAATGATGAAACTATCATAGCCTTGATGCTTGAGGATTTCTAGAATATCGTAGTAGTATACATTCCATGATATGGTATCTCTAACTGTAATAGTAAAATCAGGGGCGCTTCCAGCAAAGGTGAACGACGTTTTGTCGAGCCATCGAATCATAGGCATCTCGGTCCATTTCCTGTCTAGGTTCTCCGAGTTTAGACATAGTAGTGACAGCATAACAATGTTTTGGGTAATGAGTTGGTTTTTCATCAATCAACTTTTGTTGTAATGCGTCTAACTGCGCTTGCGACATTCTTGGCATATGTTTTCTCCACGGTTTCACTATTAGCTAGCAATGACATTACTTTATGATTTGTGATTATAAAGTGATCAGTCAATTAATATTCAAGCACCATTATAACACCAATACCTCTGACCAACATCATGTACAAAAGGTTAAATATAAAAAGTTAAAGAGGCAAATCTTAGCTTAATATAATATGGTAAATGATTATAAATTAAATAAAGCCTCAATCCATTGACATTCACGCTGACGAATAAAACAAATTTAAGACCATTAACTAATATTGTCGTCAAATAACTGTATGATACGCTTCTTTAGTCGTGCAATGTGGTGTTTAAAGGTCTTTGAATGAATAGTATGGTTGGCCTCAAATGACATAGTTTTTTTGTCATATTTGGCTCTTATTGGTATAGCTGAATTAATTTGTTAGACTTTATCAGAAACAATGGTGTCAGGTCTTTCATTATAGTATTTTGCAAACTTTTGGGGTCAGGTCAACTATAGGCCTAAGTAGAGGCCTATAGTTGATCTGACCCGTAGTTCGGTTATGAAAGACCTGACACCGTAGTTGCCTGTGATGTGGGCGTTGATAGTTTTTGTGTGGGTCTCATTGAGCAAATGATCAAGCTTTCACAGTCAACCGTGTTACAATATTTATTGCTACTACAACAAGTTGGCTTGTTTTCAATGAAACGTCGTAGGCAATGGACATTTTGTAAAATTAACACCAGGGCTTTACAATCCTTGATACAAGGATTAGGAAAAAATATTTAAATATTTTGTAACTATTCTGCATTGCAAATACATGCAGCTTAGGTTCTATTGAATAGATACAAATTTTTCAAATGATATATCGAAACTTTGCGATATATAAAACTGTTGAATTATATATTGGAGCTATAGATGATAAACAAAGATATTCTACTTACACCCTACTCACTTAATGAGTCAATAAAACTCAAAAATCGCATTATTATGGCACCCATGACACGCAACATGGGCTTTGATGACTTAAGTCCAACACCAGAGATGGCTCGTTATTACGCCAGACGTGCAAGCACAGGTTTAATCATTACTGAAGGCACCATCATCAGAAAGGATTCACAAGGTTATAGTCATGTCCCTGGTATTTTCACCCAGTCGCATATCGATAGCTGGCGCGGGGTAACTGATAGGGTTCATACAGAGGGTGGGACAATATTTTCGCAGATTTGGCACGTGGGCAGGGTGAATCATCCCCATTTTTTAAATGGTGACTTACCTTTTGGACCTTCTGCCACCGAGATGTCCGGCCCAGTACGCCGATGCGAAGGTTTAAACTATGGCAAATCCCGGGCCTTGAAATTAAATGAAATCAGTGATCTTGTGCATGATTTTGCGAAAGCTGCTAAAAGCGCCATGGCTGCCGGTTTTGATGGTATTGAAATCCATGGTGCCAATGGCTATCTCATCGATCAATTTCTTCATTACCATACTAACCACCGCGAGGATGAGTATGGTAAGACGCCGGAAAACATGGCACGCTTCGCACTCGAGGTTGTTAACGCGTGTGGTGATGCCATTGGTTTTGAAAAGGTAGGGTTGAGGCTCTCACCTGGGGGATATCTCAATGAGATTACGGGTGACACGCGTGATAAGGATGTGTTTGTTTATCTGTTATCAGAATTAGATGCACTTCCTATCGCATATATCCATACCGGTAATTTTGATGATAGCGTACGCTTTACTGAATTAAATAATCTGACGATGACTGAATTTATACGCGCACATTATCATGGTAACTTGATCGCCTGTGGGGGGTATTCATTAGCACAGGCAGCAGAAGCAATTGCTGCAAATAAATTTGACTTGATCGCAATAGGCCGACCATTCATTGCCAATCCTGATTTAATAACTAAATTTTGCAATGGAGATCAACTTGTTGCCTATAATGCGGAAATGTTATCGACATTGACTTAAAGAAGCAATGGGGTCGAGGTTTGATATGATGCCTTTAACATAATAATCTGTTAAATTAATACATGACGCAATAGATTGAGCGGTTTAGTAAAAATCACGGATCGAACTCACATGTCGATTGATAATTTTCCAAGAGAATATATACGCATTGTCAAAGTTTCAGCTGCGAATACATATACTAATATATTTTTTTTATCCAGCGCATGGTGAATGTAATTCATATAAAGAGTTTTATGATTTCTTTGAAAACAAAGTAAAACTTTATATTATTGATCATCGCAACTTGTTTGCAAGACAGCCGATAGTTATTATTAATCAATTGATTTTGATGTGGACAATAACTTTTCCAATCACTTTTTGGTTAACTCAGCTATTTGGATCTCGGTGATCATCTCTTCAGTCAATTAATGAATCCTCAGATAAATTAAAAGTTAAGATTTAATTAAATGTAAGATACTGTTGCAAATAAATCAAGTCATGATATGAAACACTGGGTTTGTACTCATAAGGTAAAGATTATCACTACGGCGGAATAAGTTGTGGCAATAGGACAAATGGCCACTTGAAATTTGTCCATTTATCACAGTACCTAAATGAATTTCATATGTTAAGCTTTAGCAAAAAAAAGGAGTGTTTAACAATGCTAAAAGATACCACTGAATATACAGTCTCAGGTAAAATTATTCATGTTCCTCAAGGTCGCTCTGGACGCTTAGTAAGATTGTCTAGCGAAGTTGGTATAAAAGGACTTTATACTTACGGGATATCGTGCTGCAATATACTTTTAGTGATAGGACAGGATAAGATATCATTAATGCATTTAGATACACAAACACATCAAGACACACTAAAGGCAGAGTTTGATTGGGTGAATGAACCAGATGAAATTATTTTAATGTTTCGTGAGGAATTCAAACCCGTCGTTACAGATTTACTAATTTATCGTTTAAATCAGATGCAGCTAGGAAAATCCCTTGTGCTTAAGCCGTTAAATGATGGTATGGATGGAATCTTTGTTCATTTAGACACAAAGACATAGTAAACTGCATGAATATATTAGAACATATCCTTCTTATCAACATCCTGATGATATTGTAAGACATCCACAAGAACAAGCCATGCTGGCGGTGCAAAAAATCGAGCAATATATAGGGCTCAGAGCGCGAAGGGCAACGGGCGAGATAAAAAATAAACAAATGAATATTTTTGATGGTTACGCATGGAAGCCTTGAGTACTTCGGAACTAATCATCAATACTTCACACCGAATGACGCGGGAAGAGTTTTTAGTTTTTAACGCGGATGATACTTATTTAACTATCATGGACAAAATTCAAGATTTCTTAATTTACAAGATGAAGCATTCAGGCGTGCAACTGTTGGGCAGGATGGAATTAGATTGTCTCGATTTCTGGCTTTCATCAGAAGGTTATCTAAATAACTTTGCGGCACTAAAAATATTAAAGCGTAATCTATTACAACTACTAAATCCTCTCGATAAAAGAAGTATTTTTTACATGGAAAAGGCAGAACAAAAATGACAACAATGTTTGCAAGATATTACGGGAAGTATTATCAAAAAAACGATTCTCATTTGCTGAGATTAAAAAAACAATAGCGGATTATAAAACGAATGTACCTGAAACGAAATTTAAACTTAAATTAATTGATCAATGCAACAGCTTACTTCAAAATTATCAAGCTCGAATGGTTTATGTGCGTCAAAAACAGACTAATCAAAATCAAGTTGAAAAAAGCTACAAGTTATAATACGAGAGCAAAACAGTTATTTCAAACTAATCAATTTGGAGCTGCCGCAAATTTGTTTCATGAGATGTTGAAGATATCTTGAACCTCCGCCTGTCTTAAAGATAACAAAGGTTTGGCGGTTGGCTATTATAATATGGGTAGAAGCCTATTTCGCGAACGTAAATATAACAAAGCTGTAACCTACTTGGAATATGCTTTGTTGCTAAGGAGGTCTAACTTAAAATCAACCCCTTCTGAAATTACAAAAGTTCAATCAGCCCTCAATGAATGTATTGAAGCAAGTGATACACATGATAATCCACAAAATGAATGTGTCAATAAAATAACGACAACGAGGTCGATTTAGGTCTTAGAATGAAGAGTGGGGGCTTGCATTTTGAAATTAGTATACAAGATCAAGGTATTGGTATTTCAAAAGATGACCTTAAGCATGTATTTAATAGTTTTTATCGAACAGAAATGGCGCGTAATATGAATCAAAAAGGCAATGGTTTAGGACTCGCAATCGCTTACAATATTGTCAAATTGCATCAAGCTGATATTACGATAGAGAGCCAGATTAATAAAGGTACCCAGGTCAAAATCACTAAGCTTCCTTTAGTTAAATGTGCTTCAATATGATTTGAACGCTCAGTGAGAGCTCTTCTTTATCCACGCTAATTATAACTGCATGAGTTACTAACAGTATAATTTACTGTATACACATAAGGTACTTTTATGGCAGCATCATTGATATGAATGTGTTGTCATTCATGTTCCAAATTTCTATCGCATATATTATCAACGCTGGCATAAAGAAATAATGGGGCAAAATCATGACTTAACACGTCTATAGTTACCAGTAACCATGTGCTAACTTGTAAAAGTCTGGCTTTGATGTAGCTCTTTTGCTCGTCGCTATAAAATGTCATATATTAAGTTAAGTGTACCAATGAGATCCAAATTAATATATGGCATTTTATCAATAGGGATAATTTATATCCTAAAGAAATATTGGAACTATTTACAAGGATAGAGATTACCGGTTTCGCAAAATCAACAGATACCCCATTTAATATACCAACGAAAATATACTTAATAGAGATTGCAGTACATCGCACTATAGTATATTATTTAGGCTGCAGATAGCCGAGGCAGACTTATTGAGCCATTTATGAGATTCAATCTTAATGCATTATTTCAGCGGCTGATTCAAGAAATATTGGAGTGTTAATCTATGTCTTTGCAAATTGCTACAATTCAAGTACGACCCTATTCGTTGATATAGAAAACTTTTGAATGCTCATTATACTCAAAACCCTCTAAGGCAGTAGCTTTGTATTGTGGATTGGCTTGTAAGAATTCATTAAAAGCCTTCTTTTCCCTAACACTCCCGATTAGCATGGTATTGTTGCAACACGGTCATGATAAGAATAAGGACGAATGCACAATAGAATTGGGGACGCATCTTGAAGTGGGTGATTTGCAAATTGGCACGAAGATTAGGGTCGGAACATTAGGGTCGGATCCTGAGGGAGCCCGTCAAATATTTTTTTAACATGAATAGAGGCCTCGCTAATTGCAGACTTAATGCTATCAATCGCTCTAAATAGTTCAGATATGTTGTAAAGCTGTCATTACCAAGGTAAACTGTCGGACTAATTACCAAGCGACTTTGTCGTAAGAGCATATCAGCGTGTGATGCTATGAGCAACCGGCATGGTTATTTTATAGACTATAACACTTTTGTACTCTGAGAGCGACGGTGTGCAAATTAGCCCTTAACCAGATATTCCTAATGCCGCTAGGGCTAGTCTCGATTTGCTAACTAGCGAGATCAATTAGTGTGGCCAGGTTTTTTGGGTTGAATTATAGTCTCGGCTCCTTTAATAATTTCATCTTTAACAACAACTGCCTCTTGGCCTTGTTCGTGTCTTGCGCCACGGACTTTTTGCCATTTCGATTCTGTTGCTGTGGGAATTGTTCTGTTAGAGAATGATGTGGTTGGTGCCCAAGACTCTGTGTCAATGGTTTGCGGTTGCTTTGCACGTTGCAGGTATTTCTCGCATTGTTTGACTAATTCAGTATCTGATGAATTAGAGATTAGTGCGTTCAAAAAAATTTCCAAATTGCTAGTTAATAGTATATTGCGGAAATTTACAATTATGTGACCAATCCATTCGCTATAATCCTCTGATTTTTGTTCAATGCCATTGAGAAGAGTTATTAATGCAGCTTCTTCATGTCCCTGGCAATAGTCGGCTAACCATTTGACGGTATATTCAGCGTCAATAGTATCTGTTATGTCAATGTCGATAGCCTGTTCTAGGAACTTTTCATCCCAACTTATGCCGACTTTACAAATTGTTTTAATAATTCTAAGATGCCACTCTTGGCCATCATATCGACCAAATAAGTTTTTCAAGGCTGTTGTTAAGTTGATATCTATTGGTCGCTGGTAAAGTTTACCAAGTGCCTTAAGCACATTGAGTTTTATTGTGACTTCTTGGACTTCATCTAAGATTGATAATAATTCTTGTTTGAGTGCATCATTAGGTCTTTTGACATTTGTTAAATAGTCTATGAGGCTATCGATATCAAGTTCATTGGCAATGATATATGATTTAATGAACTGGAATATATGACGGGTAAAATTCCCGTTGGCAATTAATAATAATGCGGCTAATGCTTTCTTTCTATTATCCACAGTTCGTGATGTGTCATTGAGCAAATTGGTGAAAGGTGCTTGTTCATCCTGAGTTAACTCTTGAGAGAAGAACCAGTTACGCCAATCCTTATCATACCCAAATAAGTATTCAGAAAAGATATCTAACAGGGTTTCTGTCATTTGAAATTCAGTGGCTAGATGTCTTCCAATAAAGGCGAGCAAGTTAAAGGATCCTTCGTTTTCTGGGCATAGTCTGAGAATTGCCCTAATCGCAGCTTCTTGAATAGGTTTTTCTACGGATATGTCTTCACTTAGATCAGATAATGCTATAAGTACCTCATCATTAACTATGCTTAGTTTTTCAAATGCATTAATGTGATTATAATCAGGACTCTCTTGTAATTGCTCTATAACAGCTTCACTAAGTCGAGTTTTTTGTTCAGAAGTTATATTTAAGTTGGCAATGGCTTCTGTGATGTATCGATCACATTCTTCTGCTAAATATTTTTCGATTATATGTTTAAATAATTCATCGGATACAACTCCAGTTAACGATAGCATTTTAATTGCAAACCTTAATTCATATCCGGTGCTTGATTGGATCTGTGACTGAATGCTGTCTAATACTTCCGTCCGGCTGGCGGCATTGAATTTTTGAAGTGCTACCATGGCATTTCTTGTAACTTCATTATCGATACGAAATAAAACTTGGATATAGCTTTGAATAACTTGTTCTTTATTTACATCTCCTCTAGCTAACATTGTATCGATCAATGAGGCAGCTGATTCTCTTGTCTTTAGGTATTTATCATTTGAATAATCTAACATTCTTCCAATACAAACTTCATCAGCCTGTTTTATGAGTATTAATTTTTCAGTTGCCAAAAGATTGGTGGTTACATTGGTACTGTCAATGGCGGCATGCTTTAATTTTTTGATAAGGATTGCTTTAAATGATTTAGGAATTTTGGCCCATCTAGCAGCAAATTTAAACGAATCAATTTCAATCAGAGAATTATAAATACTAGTCATAAATTTCTTTTTGATTAAGCTTTTTGCTAGGTCGCTTCTTAGAATGCCGATATAAACTTGTAGCACCTCATCTGGATATTCTCCTTTTGCTTCATCGAGTAGATGGAGGGCATTTTTCCGTGTTTCTTTGAAGTATGGTTCATTAAGAAGCACAATCTTTTTTAATGCTAAAAAGACAGACTCTGTACAATGTTGTTCTTCAATTAAAAATTTGGCCGCAAATAATATTAAATCAATATCAGCTAATTCAGTTTGCTGAATAATAAGTTCGCAAGCTTGTACTATATGAATTTTTTTGTGCTTCCTTAATACAGCATCAAATTTTGTTTGTATTTTATAGCTTTGTTCAATCTCATTTTTTATTCTAGTCAGTAGGATGTCTGTTTGTTCGTCTGGAGACATTAATTGCCATTCGGCAAATTTTCTGGCATAAGGTTCACCTTCAGTGGCTACACTCCGCAATACGATGATCAACTCATCCTCTGTCATACGTTGTTCAAGCAGAGAATATGTTGCCTGATGTACAGGCGGCCATTGCTTTGCTAGTTTAAGATTTCTGACTAAGGCATTATTAATGTCTTGAGAATCCTCATTGATAAGTGAAATATAATTTTCTCGTGCGAGCTCATCGAGCTTCTGTGCTGAAAAGAAACGAACTGTGTGGTCGTCATCGTTTAAATTATCCTTTAAGACTTGTGCTAATTGCGGAGAATCCCAAAACTTTGTTAATAGTTGATAAGATTGTGCATGCACTTCTTCTTCTGAATAGAACAATCCACCCACAGGAGCACACAAATTTCTTTGCAGTGCTGTTGCTATTTTATCTCGATATAGTTGCAGATCTTCTATTGCCAAGCTTTCATGTAATTTTTGCGCAGCAAATAATCGAACAGCTGGATTATCATGGTTAAGATTTGCTTGTAATGTCTCAATCACCTTAGGATGTTGTGCCAAACCTTTATCAGTTAGGTTTTCGTAGGTCTTATTGCGAGTTTTATCAGAATGGCTTGCACACAGATTGGAGCATAGCGCGTCAATGTCAGGCGCTAATTGGTTGAGTTCTTCTAACAAAGATCGTAAATACGCTTTAAGATCTAAATCAATAGGGGATGTGTCATAAATCTCTTTAAGTAGTGCGATACAATCTGAATCGCCGAGCATGCTATGTTTTCTTAACACCCCAATACCAAGTTCTATTTGTTTTCTTAATGAAACTGCGGATTGTAGTAACTGTTGAAGTATATCGTGAGAAGTAGTCATACCAACAATAGGTAAGAGGTCAAAATGTAATGCTTTACCCAAGTTTGCATTGGTGTACAAGAATATGGATTGTCTATCTGCGTACTTGCTTCCAACCATATAAATATGTCCTAAGGAATTGATTGTGACTATGGTGGAATGACACAAATCCGCAAGCATTTCCAAGTCACTATCATCAGCCCATGGGATGCCATCTTGTATCTCCTTTATGCGATGCTCAAGAGCTGCTGTGCTGCTTTGTTTTGATGTTTGTCTAATGCGAGTAACCAAATCTTCTTTTAATGACGCAACGTCATGATTACGGCCAGTTGCCACGGCTTCAAGTAGTGAACTGCCTGAACAGGTAATCTCTTTAAATTGTAAACATCCGTTTGATATTCGACTAACCAATTCAGATGGCGATTCCTTTACGCGAGCGATAATTTTGAGGATATGCTGTTTTAAAGTTTGCTTAGAATCAAGTGTTAATTGCTCAAATTGTTGTAATGCAGTCAAGGATAAAGACCAGGTGGCAATTTTCTCTTGGAGCAAGATTTTCAAAAGTAAGGCTTCAATGTCATCTTTGCTGGATAATTTAAGTAAAATATCTTTTGAGAATTTCCAAAACATATCACGGAGAACATTATCGTGCTCTAAAGGTGGAGAATATAAAAAGTTTGTGAGTGTTTTAATAAGCCATTGCCTCAGCTTGTTGCCATTTCCTATGAGTTCATACAATTTTTTTAAAGCAAATTGACGCACAAAAAGCCCAGGACTATTTTTAAGGTTGTGTTTCAGTGCATCAATAGTTGCATTTCGAAGTTGTGAATAAGGCTCTAGACAATTATAAGCATGTAATTTTACATTGTAGCCAAGCATGTCATAGCTGCTGCTTAGCTGGCTAAGCAGTATATCTTTTAATTTGTGAATAGGAATTTTTTTAGCTAATAATAGTTCAACTGCCATTTGTTTGACTTTTTCATTATCTAGTTCAGCTATGTTATTGATAAGCAGATCAAGTGTTTCATCACTTACTGTATCCAGTTGGAAACTCGATAATGTATCCAATGCTGCTTGAGCGATTAATTTCTCTTGCGTTAGTGCAACTAGAATAATATGTAAAGCTTTATCAAATCCAAATTCACGTAGTCCATGCAGTGCAGCAATTTTATCATTTGGGTTGCCGTAGCGATTATTAGCGATCTTTTTTAATTCTTTAAAATCATCTCGTACAAATAGCCTTGTCCGGATAAGGCCTGCATATTGATAGTCTTGGACCCATAATCGATCAACTTCCCGATGTATATTGAATGCCTTCATTACTAATGGACAACTACGTAGTGTTTCAATGAAATCATTCATGCCATCAGGATACTTACCTTCGCTTTGTGCAAATGAAATTAGCATATGCATTACATTCCTGCGAATAGTTGTCGTTTGAATAGTAGAGATTTGTAATTCACTTTCTTGTAAGCAGCGGAGTAATAATATCAATTGTCTTAGATGTTTTCTACTGCGAACTGGACCTTGATTAATAAGCTGGGTAAATAGTTCTGCTAATTTTTGCTGATGCTCCTTAAGCATGCCTGACATAAACACAAGAGTGTCCTCAAGGGATTCTGTCGCTATGAGTAATTTTATTAATTCTTGATGTGACGTTATAGGATAGTTCTTCCCTTGATAAGCGATCGTTTTCTGTTCTCGAATACATTCTGCAAAATAATTTGCCCTGAGGTAATCAACAAAGCTTTCATGTTTGAAAACGATTTTTGTCTCTATATTAGCATTACCCGCTTCATGTTCTAATAATGTGAAATTTTCAATAAGTTCACTAACAAAGCTGAGTCTAGCTGCTTCCTCAAGACCTTCATTGGTAAGCCATTTATTTTTATTTGCCAAATTAAGCTTAAATGTTGTTGTGGTACTGTGGGAAAGATCTGCAAGTTCGCCAATGATTGTGGCTTGTAAAAACTGTAAATAACGTTTTACTTCTCTATTATCATATACATCCTGTGCCGATATCTGTCTTGTATTGCCATATCGTTTTTGCAGCAGTGGTTTAAAAATAGAAGCAATAAGCTGCTTATACAAAGCTGTTCTTGTCTGCGCATTGCTTGTATCTGTCGATAATACTTGGGCCAGCAATTCACATATTAATGGGGTCTTATATAAGTCATTTAAGGTTGTATCAGGGACTAACGTGATATTTGGATTACGTCGCTGTAGTATGGCCGTTGTCTGACGCTGGCCTTGCTGGGGATTAAATCCCACGATATCTAGTTCGGTATAATTACCAACATCCCTGCCCATTTCGCCCCTTTGATCTTCTATCCAGCGCTTGCCTGATGGACGCGTTGCAACGACAACATTTGGCATTTCAAGTAGATATGCAATAGTTTGTTCTAATCCAGGTACCGTGCTGAAATTTTCGCGGGCTTGATCTAAGCCGTCACAAATAAATAATATCGATTCTTTTTGGTATTGCAACAATGAATGAATTTGGTCAGGTTTGGGTGAATCCTCAGGATTATAGACGCCAAAGCTTGTCTCACGCAGCACGTTAACGACCTTTTCAATTGGTGCACCGTCATGATGCTGTGCTAATTTTGCTAACTCAATTAAAAAAATAAAGGTATACACAGGCTTTGAGTTATTATCTTTAAGCATTGTATATGCAAGATAGCGGCATAAGTTAGTCTTCCCTGAACCTGGGCCACCTACAATTAATAAGCGATGCTTTTGCTGCAAGGTGAGCCAATCACAGAGGTTATCCCAATTCATCAATATATTTGTATTGTGCTCAAAAATTCCAGGTGACGGGCATTCGTCTATTGGTAGTGATATGTCTTTGATTGCTGATAACTTCAAGTTTACTAATACTTGACTGTAATAAGCATTCAATTGACTTCTGATGCTGTTAAAATCGATGCTATTTTTTGCTCGCACCTGCAAACTTTTAGCAAAGCGCTGTGTTTCATTGGTTAATGCATTTGTCTCAGGGGGGACATATTGATATAGACAACGAAATTTAGTTTTCAGGTTAAGGCTGAGGTCATACTCAGCTTTAATTATTACTTGTTTTCTAGCAAAGTCATATTCATCTTTCAGTATTTTATTGTGATAACTTATAGCGCTAGCTCTATTCATTTGTCCATTGTTAGCGACCAATAAGCGCATACCCATTCCAATGAAAAATCCATGGCTGACACAGCTATGCGATTTCTGCCTTGGATAAGGAATATAATCATTGCTAAATTCAATTTGAGTAATGTCGTTAGTTCTTATCTTTCGTAATAAACTATTTGGATGTTGTAGTGGTCCTAATTGCTTAACTAGATAATTTGAATCGCTGTGTTGTTGAGGCGTAGGTTGCGTATTATATATTTTATAAATCAATAGCAAATAATCGCTTACTATCTCTTTAAATTGAACGTCATCAAATTCACACTGCCATTGCACAGCCATCTGAATGGTGTTCTCAGTTTGTTCTTCTTGTTCTTCTTGTTCTTCTTGACCTATAGGTCTAGAGAGTATCTCTTTCCCGTGGCCAAAAAGATCACCTTCAGAACCTGCGCCAGCATTATCTACCCGTAATTCATAAGTGTTCTGATTTATCTTTCGTAATGCAAGATAGATAGCATGGGTACTGTGGACGCCACAAGGGAATATTAATTCATGGCCTACAGCCATATTTTCACTATGCGTGTATTCAAAAATGGCATCAGTTAGTTGCTTAATTTGTTGTTGGCTAGTAGCTTCATCGTTAAAATCAATCGCAGAACAGCAACGTAATATCATAAAAGCATTGGCTGTGGTGGCGATTTCTGTCGCATAAAAATCGTAAAGTACTTGGTCTTGCTCTAAATCAAGTTGAATATAACTATAGAGCAAAAATAATAAATGAATTTTTAAGAATGCAGTTTGTTCCCAACCCTGCTCTGTACTTGTTGGCAAAGTGCCAGATTCGTGGTCTGGGTTAGTGTTGGTGTATTTTTTATAGCTTCTGATGTCCCGATCAGTAACGACAATAGAATCAAGATCTAATATTTGTTTTGCTATACCGAATAAAACGGCTTGTGTCATAAAAAAATAATTTTCAAAATCAAATGGTTTATCTTGAAGGCCTTGTGCAATAATGTCTTGTACCTGTTTGTTAGAATAAAATTGCAACATGAATGACCTCAATTATTTTAGTTGATAACGTTGACATAACACTTTTTGCAAGCCTATTTTTTTAGTTATATTGCATGTGTTCCAATTATTTAACTGCGTCATATCAACTGTTAAACAGCCGATATGACGCTTGTAGTTACTTTACATATGGCAATTTTTTACATGTTTAAACCTGTTTTCTTTTCTTCGCTACTTTGTGATGCCAAAGTTGAGTCGGTAGTATTATCTGGATCTTCTGGTGGCGTTTCAGGTTTTTCATCTAGCCTTTTGAAAAATTTAACCAATGCAGATTTTTGCCCTTTATTGCCTAGCTTTTAGTTATGCTTTCTTCATGTCGCTTTTGCAAAGTCTTCCAGACAGCGCTGGGACTCCATTTTTCGACACGTTCAGTGGCTGGTTTCCCAACCAAATCCCCACGTACAGAAATCTGTTCTGGATGACTGTCAGGGACAACAGCAAACATGGGTGGATGGTTTGTTTTGTCTCATCTACTTGGGGATATAGCCTTCATATCGGTATTCGAATGGTTTATCAGGGAAATGGTATAATTCGAATAATTCTTTTAGTGCCTCGACTAATGCCTGGATGACGATTATTCGATTATCGATATTGCCAGGATTAAAATAGCATTTATCGCCAAATGCCTGCCAATGCATTTCTGGTTGTCTACTTTTGACATGTAACCCTTTCATATTATCGTCGTCATGCATCTCATGGACTAGCATTCCCGATAGATAATCACTTCGGACCTTAGGTGTGAAATGTCCCGCCTGGCTACGTACATAGTAATGTAAAGCTCGACGGGGAGTCCTAATATGTCCAGCGGCAAACAAATCAGTCAAAAAGTGACTGGCAAATAATAGTCGAGTGATAGCAAGAAATAACTTGGATGCTTTCTCTTCTTGAGTTTTAGCCTTGCCTGCCTTTCGCATTTGTTTTACTGCATTTTCAAAGCCAACTTTAAACGTAGCCTTTGCATCAGAACCAAAATGATCAAAGTTATAACGCAGCAACTGAACATAATTACCTAGGGCCCATACATACTTTAACTTTGAAGCGACACTATGATGGCTTAGGATAGCATTATAAACAAAAGTCCTATCACGACCTTTTGCTGCCTCAAGTTGTTCAAACTCTGCCATTGCCTCACTCGGTAAGATACCTTTCAAGACCCCATTTAACATGGCGGTTTCTTCCAGCTGAAATTGTTCTTTGAGTTCATTAATCATCTTAATATCAGCATGCTGCGTATCTTTGCTAACTGATCATACGCCCTTTTGAAGCGTTGAGCTTTAGTATCATTTTTCTTGCCTGAAGTGGGTTATCTTTTCCTTCACAGATAGGTTTATTCGGTACCGCCAAGAAATCACCGGCGAGTGCAACGATCTCACCGGCAGTTAATGGCACTTCATCCTTTAATTCGGGAAAATAAAAAGTACTTATATCATCAAAATATAATTTATTACTTAATATTCGTAGCACATGCCCAGTTACTGGTAAGGCCTTTTTGTTGGATTGTTCATCGTACCATGTACGATACCATTGTTGTACCTCAGCCATTGCTCTGTTGCCTATTGCCTTATGCTCAAAGCCTTCAAACGCCATTAAATTTGTCGTTGATGGTGTAGGCACGTGGGCAGCGCTGTGTTCAGTGCTTGTGGTATCGGTTTCAGCTTGCTTACTGTCTGGTGATTTTTTCTCTGTAGTATCTGATTGGTTATGCATAAATAATTCCTTCTTTAACTAATACTAATGCGAATTTATAGTGACATACTTACTCATATTATTTCTTCTATACTTCTGAGCCATAAAATCTCATATGTTTCTAGCTAATCGATGATGTTATATGCCCCTAATGACTAAACTAAACATATTATCAGCTACAGACTCGGCTCGGCGGCATATCTTGGAAAGATTTGCGGGTTCACTAGTCCCATATTTAAACAGCGCACATTGTCGCAATTTTTTCGGATCAGATGCAACAAGTTTAAGTGTTGACTTGAAAGTTGAGTATTTTGTTGTCACTCATAGTCTTATAGAATTTTTTGTCATGGACTCGTTATAGGTCCTAATGCGGCAAGCGGTGCTTAACTTGCTATTTCTTATCGAGAATATCTATGGCAGGGCTTTGTTCTCTTTACCCATGACTTATCATTTAACAATGTGATTATTTGTTAATACAAAAAGCAAGAGGTCGAAAACAAGCTGTCGATCCCTGAAGGTTCGACATATTAAGCTTTTTTAAAAAGCCTAGATCCTGGGTTATGTATAGGCTGTGATGATTGACCGTCATTGACTTGCTGTATATTGCCATCGCATCCATCAGAATGACGCGTACTTTATCAGCTATTTCAGGTTTTTCAGACGATCTTGCACCTGTGCCAGTAAACGTGTTGCTAGCGCAACATTGTCACTCAGTTGTTCTGGTACTTGTTCCACGATTTCAAAATCTATTCATCAAGAGCTTCTTTCTCTTTTAGAGGCACTTTAGTCTCATTAGGTTTAGCATTGGCTAATGCTAATTTTTGGTAATGGGTTTCATATGGTTTTTTTAATACTTCTGCCACATCTTTAATTGGATTAATTTGTAAGGTAAAGAAGCTATTGGCTGAGTTGATAAAATTTTTTATCACTTTGAATAACCCTATGAGGCTTGTAGCTGCATTGATATTCTGGCTTAATTTAGTTGTTCTTCGAACGAGGTCCGGTGGCTCATAAGATCTCGTGATCTCTTTAACCTTATTGCTTACTAAAGTATTAAAATAGGCTTGATAAGTATTCAATACCCAAACTTGGCTAGAACTTTGTTGCGAGTGTTGATGCAGAAAAACAGCCCGTCCTAATTTGTATTCGATCTCAGAGCTGCTTCTTTCTATCTTAGCATCTTGGTCCATACTGAATTTCTCAACCCGCTCAACAAATGGGAGGAAATCATCATTTATAGCCTCATAATATTGTATTGCTGTTTGAATCGATTCAGCACTTAAATCAGCAGAAACCGCAATTTGGCGGATGTAATAGGGAGAAGTTTGGTGCTTTGGGAGGAACTTCACCCGGAAAAGCTATTAGGCAATGAACAGGTACAGGGAGAATTTTTAAAAAACTTGAAGGCGCGATTACCATCGGGACTTAAAGTTTGTGTAATTACAGATGCAGGATTTCATGTTGATTTTTTCAAGCAAGTTATAGATTTAGGTTGGGATTATGTGGGACGTTTATTAACAAACATGCATTACACACTAGAAGGAGAGAGCAATTGGCAGGCTTGTAGTGACTTATATGAATTGGCGACGGATGAACCAAAATATATAGGCGCGGTCAAGTTAAGGAAACAAAAGCCATTTGCTTCTCACTTATATCTTTATAAGACAAAGAAAGTGAAGGAACAACGCCAAAGAAAGGTAAAATATGGGAAAAGCGAAAAGGAACATAAGAATGCTGGAAATAAACCGTGGCTGATTGCATCTTCATTAAAAGTACCGGCGAAGGTTATTATGAACTTTTATAAGGGTCGTATGAAGATAGAACATGAATTTAGAGATACAAAAGATCCACGATGGGGAATAGGATTAAGAGAAAGCCGCAGTAAAGATCCGATTCGATTAAGCATCCAATTAATGATAGGTATGCTGGCATTATTTTTATTATGGTTAATAGGTTTGGGGCTTGAAAGACAAAATTTACATCGTGATTTTCAAGCAAATTCAATTAAACATAAGCGAGTGTTATCATTAGTGTTTCTTGCATTAGAAGCGATAAGAGAACGCTACTTAGAAAAAGTTAAACGATGGTGTTTAAGTGAAATCATAGAGGAAGCATTTGAGGACAACCCATGTTGTCCAAATTATGTATAGATCACTTGGCCCTCACCCTCCCCTCTCCCCCAAGGGGGCGAGGGAATAAGAAGGGGAACTCCAAAGGCCCGAAGTCATTGTAAAGCCCACAATATTTTCAAAAACAATAGGTTAAAAGTATGTTCTCGCCCGAAGGGCGAGAGCTCCTCAGTTCCCTCGCCTCCTTGGGGGAGAGGGCTAAGGTGAGGGGTTTCTAATAAAACACCTTAGCGTTAATTTGATAATTTTAAGTGGTCTATCCATGGGAAAACGTTGTATCTATCAAGTTAAATTGTAGCTACCAAGCGAAAAAGCAGCAAATAAGCTATAATCTTTATTATATCCTTTTACCTAAGTATCGGAATTATTATGAATATCCAACCTCTAACACGCTTGGTTGACCGGGTTTGGCAAAGTATTCCAACGCTTGAAGGCGCTGGTGTTAATTTAAAACGTGCCTTTGGCTTTCAAGAGACGCCTTTGTTAGACCCTTTCTTACTACTCGATGACTTTCGTTCTGAAAATCCGGCTGATTTTAAGTCTGGCTTTCCTTGGCATCCGCATCGTGGCATAGAAACAGTAACCTATGTCTTGGATGGTGATGTTGAGCATGGTGATAGTATGGGACATAAGGGCAATATCTCAGCCGGCGATGTACAGTGGATGACGGCTGGTAGCGGTATTGTCCATCAAGAGATGCCTATCGGCAATAGTAAAGGTCAAATGTTGGGTTTTCAATTATGGGCCAATTTACCAGCACATTCTAAAATGGTGTCACCTCGTTATCGTGCGATCAAACAGAATAAAATTCCACTAGTTACTACGCAAGAGGGCGCGAAAGTGCGCATCATTTGTGGAAAAATTGGTGCTGTCTCTGGGCCGGTAACCGAGATTGCGATCGATCCTGAATATTTGGATGTGGAAATTGCAGCAGGCAAGTCATTTACTCATCTAGTTGATCCAGAATACACGGTGTTTGCTTACGTGATTGATGGTGAAGCCTATTTTGAACCATCTCAGATTCTTGCAGGAGAGGATGAACAGAAAGAGCAGAATGTTTGTCAACTGGAACCACAATTATTTGGTAATGGCAATCTGGTGCTTTATAAAAAAGGTGGCTCATTAATCACTGTCACTACCGGCAGTCGTGGCGTTCGCTTTTTACTTGTTTCAGGCAAGCCATTACGAGAACCCGTCGCCTGGACTGGTCCCATTGTCATGAATAGCCAAGAGCAATTGCGTCAGGCATTTCAAGAATATCGTGATGGCACATTTATCAAGACAGCATAGATTATGTGCGCAAAATTGTTTGCCCCAAATACTATCTTAGAGCGATGCTATCACCCAGCATCTTGCACACTAAGAAACCTTATTAACTAAGTTTGCTTCGCATTACTTGACTAAGAAAAGTTAAGCAGGTAAATTTTCTTATAATTACCACTACACCAGACCAATGATATAATATGAATTGAGCGAAATATATAAATAGATTTGACATATTTTTAAAGATGATGCATTGAGAATAATAATTAAGCGTCTATAACTACCTCTGAAAAATATACGATAAGGAGCCACACTCATGAAGCACTACACTCTATCATCAGGTCACAAAATTCCAGCAATTGGACTCGGCACCTGGAATGCGCCCGACGATGTGGTAAGTGACGCCGTCAAGTTTGCCATTGAGAATGGTTATCGCCATATTGATTGTGCCGCTATCTATCTTAATGAAAAGGCCGTAGGTAAAGCGTTTCATAATGTAGTACAAAGCAATGTGGTGAAGCGCGATGAACTATTTATCACTTCAAAATTATGGAATAGTTATCACCAACCCGAACAAGTCTTGCCGGCCTTGAAAAATAGTCTACATGATTTGCAACTCGATTATCTTGATTTATATTTAATTCATTGGCCAGTGGCATTTAAGACGGAGGTGGGTTTGGAGTTTCCTGCTGATGGTTCTGATTATTTAACCTTGGATGAAATACCAATACATCAGACTTGGCAAGCGATGGAAGAATTGGTTGCTCAAGGCTTGGTGCGTACTATCGGTGTATCAAATTTTTCAGCTAAAAAGCTGACTGAAATGTTCGATTATGCCAAGATTCCCCCGGCAGTCAATCAAGTTGAATGTCAACCTTATTTTGCGCAAAATGAATTACTAACTTTTTGTAAGCAAAATAATATTCATATGACAGCTTATTCACCATTAGGTTCTGCTGGACGACCCGAAACGATGAAGCGTGACAATGAACCGTCAGTCATTGAAAACCCTGTGTTAATAAACATTGCTGAAAAGCATCAAGCCACTGCAGCACAAGTGGCGTTGGCATGGCAAGTTCAAAGAGGGTTATCTGTTATCCCAAAATCATCAAATCCAGAACGATTGCAACAAAACTTGGCGGCAGCTAAGCTACAATTGGATCAAGATGATATGGCTGCGATTGCCAAGTTAGATAATAATTTTCGTTATGTCGATGGCAGTATCTTTACCAATGAAAATTCACCGTACAAAGTTGCTGAAATATGGGATGAATGATAGTAGCGTTACTGCTTTGAAAGTCTTTGCGCGTGACCGTGTGATAAGACTTACGTTTGTTCTCAAAACAGGTTGCAGATAGCGCATAGTCTGATAGAGCGTAGTCATGATAAAGCATAGTTATGGACAAAATTAACACTCCATGGTATAGTTGATCCATCACTATATCCAGGAGCTTACCATGTTGAATACGTCCGAGCTGTTTGCCGCAGAAGGTCCATCTGCAACCAAAAGTCCAGCAATAGATTATATTTATGATCCTAAGCAACCTTCGCCTCTCAGTAACTTGCCATCAGAGTTGCTTGTCCATATCATGCAAATGGATTTAATGGTCGCGGTAAGTTTAGCTACCTGTGGGTCGTATAGATTTTCCGTACTCTATAAAGAGCTAGATTCTCTCTGGAAACACTTTTTACCCAAAAACCAACAATCAGAACGCAACGGTAACCGCGCAGTGTTTTTTGCAAATCTTGCGCGCTTGGAGCGAAAGTTAGGGGTACGCTTATTCAAACCGCAATCTGAAACCTTAACTATTCCTACTACACTTAATCTTGCTGAGTTGCAACGGTTGACTTTGTTAATCCCATATATGTCATACACGAATATTCAATTTTCAGAGGGCCAAGTCTCTGCCGCCATGCGCAAGTGGCAACAGATCTTTGATGTGGCTTTAGGTAAGAGAGAGTTTGATCAATTTTCCATGCTAGAGAACTTTCCACCCCTTGTATACGTTGAACCTGTTTTACATCATCTGCCAGTGAAAGCATTTGCTTTAAATGTATATCAAGACAATAGTGCACAACAAACAGCGGAAGAAAGAGAAAAAGCTGCACAATTGAGACAGACTCAGATGAAAAAACTAATTGTACGAATACCTGAGTGGCCTTTAGATAAATTTTCATTATTGTCATATAGGGATAACTCTCCAGCAGGATTGCTAGAACCAGCGCTCTCAGAACTTGCCAAATTAAAGATTTTGCGACCACTCTCAATTCGAGTAGCTGGGTGCAATTTGAATCAAAACGAATGCGAAAATTTGGGTCAATTCATTGCGAATAATCCCATGGTCTACAGGCTCATCTATGATAATAATTATGGTCAATTAAGCGAATCATTGTTACCACCGGTTAACTATATCATGGATTCTAAACTAAGGGAGTTGAGCATTAATGGTGGCGGTAGCCTTCCGTTTACACCTGTGCAATTAGAAGCATTTATGGCAAATTTACCATCATCTTTGAAAACTTTGCGTTTACAAAATATGAAGTTAAAATCTGATGATTTGGCTGTAATTGCTAGGTATCTCAAGGATAGTAATATTACTATGCTTGATTTGAAATGGAATAAATTTGAAAGTATTGCAGCGCTTGGAAATGCGTTAGCAAATATCAAGATTACGCACTTAATTTTAAGTTCGAATGATCGTAGTTTCCGTTGGCAACAACTTGCTGGCTTTGAAACTATTGCCAATGCATATATTAATGATAATTTACCATTAGAATTTCTTAATCTTTACGAAACGAGGCTCAATCAAGGCTCATTTCTGCTTTTGGACATGATTAAGAAAAATGGACCATTACAGCATTTGTACATTGAAACGTGTTGGAATATTGAGAGAGCGGAACCTGCACTTCAGTTTTATAATGATTTAAGTCAGGCCTTAAGTCAAAATTTTGTTATTAGCCATCTTGGTTATAATAAAAATTATGCTAAACAAACTGGCGTGTGTACTGAGTTAAAAGATTTCCTCTCGCGAAATCATGCTATCGCAGAGGCTAAATATTTACTAGGTCAAGTTAAGGCCGGTAAATATAAAAGTGACATGGCAAAAATCACTAAAATTCTGGAAGCCGATATTTCAAAGCTATTAACACAGGTCAAAGAAATCGCTGAAAAATATCAAGAAAAATTCCCTGAGGGCTATCAAGCTTGTCTTAAAATCTGCAACGAATTGGCAGATGAGGCAAACAACTTGAATGATCGAAGTAAAAAAGCCACCACGATCCAAAGCTTTTTTAGAGGCCATCAAGCGAGAAAGCATTATCATACACTTTTGCAAGCGAAGGCAATTGTCGATGAATATAAAGCAAGTTTTGGCGCTTATCTCTTTCGCGAAAATAAATTTTCTGAGGTGAACGATTTTGCTGAAGCCATGCTTAAGAAAGATTATCGTTTCGCTGCAAACATGATTATCAGCCATGTGCGATTGGCTGGCCGAGAAGTCAATATACAAAGTGATGGTGCTTTGCACGGCGTTAATTATGGGCCAAAATAACTGGTTTTATTTTAGATTATCGTCACTAATTACTGTGGGCAAAAACGTAGTTAAAAAATTATGCTTAACTCATAATTTTACCTTGCCATAATTCATTTAAAAAATCTTGCCAGGGTAAAATTTCGACTTTTTGCTTACCATTTATAGTGAGTAAACGTTTACGTTCAGTCGTGCATACTACAATACAACGTTTAGGTTGATACTCTTCTTGAAAAGCAAGCAAACCTTTAATATCTGTACGCTTAATATCAGAACTTACTTTTACCTCAATCGCAACCTCGGCATGACCTAATATGAAATCAACCTCCAAACCATTTGCCGTTCGCCAAAAACAGATCTGATGCTCTAAATCACACAAGCCACGATGACCTATTAATTCCATAAGAATGTAATGTTCGAATGCATTGCCAGCAATGTTTCCTTTTAAAGCACCTATTGTGCGTTTCATCAAATGATTTACTACACCGACGTCAAATAAATAAAATTTAGGTGTTGACGTTATATTACTACGTTTAGATTTCCTAGTGTAAGGATAGAGATAATATCCTAATAGGGTATCAACCAGGATCTGATAATATTCTTTGACTGTCTTGGCATCAACACCACAATCAGCGGCAATATTTTTATAATTGATGAGTTCACCATTCGAAAACGCTGCTGCTTCTAAGAATTCGGCAAATGCACGCAAATTGCGTACCAATCCTTCTTCTTTAATTTCTTCTTTGAGATAGTCTTGCACATACGCCTTGATAGTCTTGTTCCAATGCATAGTTAGATAATGGGAAGGTATTAAGCCATGGTTTAATGCATGAAGCAGATCAAAATCCGTTATCTCGGGATATACAAGCGGATAAAATTCATAACGCCAAGCCCGCCCACCTAGGAGATTCACACCCACTCGCTTAAGTTTTCGCGCGCTTGAACCGCAGAGTATAAAATAAGCCGGCGTGGTTTCTATAAGCAGGTGCACCTCATCGAGTAATTCAGGAATTTTCTGTACTTCATCAATGATTATTGGATGTTTTAACTGTTCTTTAGTTAGCGCCGCAACATCTTCGCGTAATAAGTGTGGTTGCCGAAGCAATCGGAAAAATTCATTAGTTTTTAATAGGTTATAATAAAAGCTATTAGGGAAATGCTTAGCTAGGTAAGTGGATTTCCCTGTTTTACGAGCGCCCCATAAGAAGGCTGATTGCCCTTGAGGGAGTGCTAGATTTAGATAGCGTTTATATATAGTAGCCATGAGCATGTAATCCTAGAATCGGCAGTTAAGATCTAGTGTTGACTATAGGATTATAGGACATAATTCCATATTTTGAAAGAAATTTAGGAGCTTACTCCATATTTATACAGCAAGATTTGGAAAGTATGTCTAATTAGGATTATTTCTAGTTTAATGTACATAATTTGGAATGCTTTAAAAGTTAGTCTAAACCTTGTCAATAAATTCCTTTACCAGCCGATTAAATTTATCAGGATTTTCAAGAAACATAAAATGACTGCCGCCTTCCTCGGCACCAAATATCTCAAGTTGAGAGTTATGAATTTGTTCATGGATAAAGACTTGTGACTGCCAGGGGATAGAGCTACCGCGACCGCCAAAGATGAGTGTTGGGATATTAATCATTGGGATCACCGCACGCCAGTCTTGGCACATATTATTAAAATAAAGATCAGCGATTCGTGCTAATGGCATTTGTAACATACCCTTTAAAATATATTCTTTAATCTCGGCACTACAATTCGGTGTGGTAGCAGTGTCAATTAATTGTTTTAACGCTTGTTCGCCACCTACGGTTCTAAGTTGATTGGTAAAATCGAAGATAGAATCCTTGGTCATGACTGCGCCATATTGGGTGCACTCTTTCTCTGCCCAAATTGGATTTGCTAATAACACCGGTGGTTCATCGACTAAGATGATTTTTTGTAACCGTTCTGATTTAAATAATTCACAATATGACCAAATGACTGAACAACCAAGTGAATGACCGAGTAAAACAACATCTTGTAAATCTTGTTGTATTAAAAAATCATGTAAATCTTTCGCTAGTCGTGAAATGCGATAACCATAACCTGGATCCTCTGACTCGCCATGACCGCGCATATTGATGGCGATGCTATGATAATGCTTGTCAAAGGCTGCCATTTGATATTTGAAGGCATTCGCTGCAACTGCACCACCGGGGATCATAACCAGTGTTTGGTGGTTGTCTTTGGATAATTTATTTTCATAATACTGTAAGATGGCACCGTCATTGGTTGTTATAGTTTTTGAATGATAGTTTTGCATGATAGGTTATCTTTTTCAGAATCGTTAAACATAATAAATAATTCCATTTCGCAATCATAAGGTAGATGAAAGCTAATGCTGAGCTAAGACCTTGTCTTGTTGATGTTGACAATAAGTCTCTCTGACGAAAATTAAAATGGTGGCTGCGATTATAAGGCATAGTGTTACGAATGATAAGGCCAAAGCGAATTCTTTTGCTGTATATTGAGAGGCAACTGGGGTCGCAGAGTATTTATGGATGACTTGAATTAAACTACTAACGATAAATTGAGATAAGGCAGCACCACCGATTAACCAGGTATTGACAAAGCCTAAAGAAAAACCAGCACTTCGGCCAGGGGCTAAATCAATACCTAAGGCATAAGCCAGGATATTACCACTGGCAGCTAAGCCAAGCCCAAATAGGCAGATATTCAAGACCGGCATGGGCATTTTGGGGAGATATAAAATAAGTCCCATAAACAATATAGACAAGCAAGCGGCTGTTATCATGGGCGCGCGCCTTAATTGCAACCAGTCTGATAACCAACCCCAAAATACGCTGCCAAAGATTGCGCCAAAAAATACTAGTGAAACCATTGCTGTGGCTTTACTTGTGGTTAATTGATATGTCTGTTCTAGAAAGGGGACACCCCATAGTGCAGCGAAGGCAGCGAAAGGTACATTGATGCACGCGGCATAAACGCCGTTGAACCAAGATTCTCTATCGGTTAATAATAATTTTACATGTTGCAATTCTGTTTTTAGAGCAAGTGTATGTTTGCGTTTTGTTGTTTGCTGTATGGCTTGTTTTGGTTTGGGTTTATCATGTACGAAGAAAATGATTAGGCAAGCAACGATTAAGAAAAAGAGCGCCAATAACATCATACTATGGCGCCAACCAAAATTACTAATTAGTATGCTTAGCGGTGTCTCTGCTGTCATCGCGCCTATCATGGCGATGGTATTTGTTAATCCAGACATTCGCCCAAGCATGATTTGTGGAAACCAATTAGTTGCCAATTTTAAGCATGATACAAATGAAAATGCGGTGACGCCACCTAATAAAAATCTGGTGATAATAGCCATCTCTGTATTGATGCTTTGGGAAAATAAGAATAGCAATAGAGAGGCTAATATGGCAGCGATACTGAGTGGTCGCTTTGGCCCAAAATAATCAACCATAAATCCAATAGGGATTTGCATAATGGCATAGGAAAAATAATAACTCGAGGCGATGGCACCGACTTCAATGGCATTAAGCGAAAAGGTTTTGATAAGGGCTGGGTCCATCGCACTAGGTGCGACTTGTTGCACATAATCAAAAAAGAAATAGCTAACAGCAATCAGCCAGATTAGCCAGGCTTTTAATTTTTGTTGCTGAAATTCGTTTTTATTCATGCTTGAACACTGTCATTTTTGGGCGTTACGCAATTGCATCCGCCATTTATGAGATTGCACCGGGGATCATTGTTCCCTTAGCTATCTATCTTATTACACGGCTATTCAAAAAATAACAAATATGGTTGTGCGATACATGCCTCTAGCTTATGATATCGTATTAACTAAAGCTAGTTTAACCTGGATTAACAAGACGATCAAACAACTAGAGGCGATAGATAAAAATGCTTAACTTTGTTTTAGATTTCCTGCCCTGGATTGTATTTTCATATTTGGTACACACTGTAGGGCCAATGTATGCCTCGGGATTACTTGTTGTTTGGATCGGTGTTGTCTCTCGCAAACGATTAAAAAAAGGATTTGTCTTAGACTGGGGTGGATTTATATTCTTTTTCTTAACATTGATATCAACCTTCTCTGGGAGTGATATGCCAAAATTATATGCGCATCCCAGCGCTTGGTCTAACAGTGCTTTAACTGCAATTATGTGGATTTCGCTTATCATCAATAAACCATTTACATTGCAATATGCTAAAGAAGTGGCACCTAAAGAAGTACATGAGGCATTGATCTTTAAAACAATCAATCAGCATATGACCTTGGGTTGGTCATTATTGATGACCTTGGCAACATTAATATCCCTTGCGCATATCTATTTTGATTGGCATGGCATGATTGCGAGTAATATATCGATAATACTTATATTAATCGGCGCTTATATGAATCAAAAATATCCGGATTGGTATATTGGTCATCATTACCGTAATAAGCTTAAAGCGCTCCCTAAAGTTAATACACCTTTTCTCGAAGATAATTTCGCTCCGATTCATAAAGAGATTGATTGCGCTGAATTGGAAGTCGTTGGTCAAATTCCCAATGATTTAAATGGTATTTATTTACGTAATGGTGCTAATCCAGCCTTTGATCCCATCACCTATAGTTTCCCCTTCGATGGAGATGGCATGGTGCATGCCATTTATTTTAAAAATGGCAATGCTGGCTATCGCAATCGTTATATACAAACTAAGGCTTATCAAAATGAAAAAGCAGTAGACAAGGCTATTTATCCAGGTGTTGCCTTACCTATTGCGCCTGATCCTAAATTACTAACCGTCTATCCTGATGAACAACGGCGCAATGGTGCATTTATTAAAGTAATCTATCATGCCAATAAGTTTATCGCCGCACTTGAGGCAAGTGCTGAAAACTATGAGCTCGATAAAGACTTAAATACTTTAGGTGTCTGGGATGAAACGGGGCTGAAGATAAATGCCCATGCGCGCATTGATCCAGCTAACGGTGAAATGATTGCTGTTAATTATGGTTTTACTAACAGTATTAATATTGTCGTATTTGGAAAAGATGGTGAACTTAGCAAAGAATTTAATATCGATAAAGAAAATATAACGGTTATCCATGATTTTGTGATTACTAAAAATTATATTGTAATCCTGGATTGTCCAGCAATCATAAATGGCAATGCGTTCTTACAAGAAGAGTTTAATCAATTATTCCAATGGCAACCAGAATTGGGTTCTAAGGCAATAGTGATCAGCCGTGCTGATGGCCAGCTGATGACACAAGTTTCTATAGCTAGTTTCTGGGTTTATCATTTTGCAAATGCTTATGAATTAGATAATAAAATTATCGTCGAATATATGCGAGCAAAGAGCTTTGAACTCGCTGAACAAGAAAATTATTATGCCTATCTTGATCGCATGATTATCGATCTAAAGACTGATCAAGTCGAGCGTCATAAGTTATCAACTAACAATTGTGAATTTCCACGCATCAATGAAGATTATATTGGGCAAAAGCATCAATTTATTTATATGCTTGATTTTGATGATGATATTATCAGCCGACGTTTAATAAAATATGATAATATTGCTAATACATCACAAGTAAAAGATTTTGGTGATGATATTGAACTCGATGAACCACAATTTGTCGCCAAGCCCGATGCGACATCAGAAGATGATGGTTATATTTTAATTTATGTCTATTCCTGTTCTAAGCATACTTCAAGCCTATTTATTCTCGATGCTCGCAATGTCGAAGCAGATCCCATCGCGATAATTCAAATACCACAACGTGTCCCACATGGTTTACATGGTAGTTGGGCCTCATGATCTGATCTAAACTGGCCGAAAAAGACAATAACGCTATATATTTTTTTGTTTTTTAATAACAATTTAAAAAATGAAAAATGTCCTCAATTAACAATAAAAACAAGAGTTTTTGAGTGCATATTACTTGTGTTTTATATTGCCAAGTCTATAATACTAATAGGTTAAAGTTATTACTATAAATGTAATAACTAACTAAATTCCCTCTTAAAGAATTCCAAAAAAGAAACGAATAAAAATCAACAAATTAAGAGTTAAGTTGTCCTAGTTAATAGGAAGGAGAACTGACATGAGTATTACGATAGGATCATTTGGCGACGATATGATTGTCTCAGGTGATGGTGATGATGTCATAATTTCTCTTAGTGGTAATGATGTAATTGTCTCTGGCGATGGTGATGATATTGTTGTTAGTGGCAGCGGCGATGATTATATTGATGCCGGTGCCGGTGATGATACAGTGATTGCCGGTAGCGGTGATGACATCATCTATGGTGGTTCTGGCTATGACTTGCTTATCGCAGGCTCAGGCAATGACTACGTAGATGGCGGTGATGATAATGACTTAATCATTGGTAATTCTGGTAATGATATCCTAATAGGGGGATCTGGCAATGATATTGTATTAGCTGGATCAGGTGATGACTTAGCGCTTTATAATATTGATAATAATCAGGGTTATTTTGATTATTATGATGGTGGTTCCGGCACCGATACCTTAGAACTCACGGTTACTGCAGATTATCTGGTAAATACTTTAAATCTTGATCGTTCAGGTCAAGATCTCATCGACTATTTTAATAATGCTGGTAAGACAGTTGACTTTAGCAATTACGGCATTAATCTTGTCGCGCGTAATTTTGAAAATATTAATATTAATGTAATTAACACCGATCCGGTTGCAAATGATGATGCCGCCAATGCCAATGAAGATGGCCCAGCTATTAATATTGATTTAACTGCGAATGATACGGATGTTGATGGTGATGATGTCGAAATCGCGAGTATTGATACGACAGGTACGCTAGGCTCAGTTATAGTGAATGCGGATAATGATAGTGTGACCTATGACCCCAATGGCCAATTTGAATCATTAGGCAGTGGGGAAATGGCACAAGATGTGTTTAGCTATTCAGTTGAAGATGGTTTTGGTGGCAGTGATAGTGCCACAGTTACCGTCACGATTCTGGGTGCAAATGATGCGCCAACAGTCGCGGCAGCTGCCAATGCGAATGGCTTAGAAGATCAAGCCTATAGTATTAGTAATGATGACTTACTCGCATTAATTAATGCCGATGATGTGGATATTAGTGATAAAAACAATTTAGCTATCATCATTGCTGCGGGTAGTGTGGTCAACGGTACCTTAGTGCAAGCAGGCGATGATCTCAATCCATGGATCTTCCAACCGGATGCCGATTTTAATGGTGATATGAGCTTTAGTTATCAAGTCAGTGATGATGAAGGTTTATTATCAAATTCAGGATTGGCAACTATAGCCATTGCAGCGGTGAATGATGCACCGTCTTTTGTTATTGGCGATGACCAAATGGTAATCGCTGGTGTCGGTGCACAATCCGTATCGATGTGGGCCAGTGATATTTCAGCAGGCCCGGCAAATGAGTCAGACCAAAGCCTAATGTTTTTGGTCAGCACGGATAATGATGCTGCGTTTGTTGCCTTACCAACGATTGATGCTGCAACAGGTGATTTAAATTATGAATTGCAGAGTAGTTTTGTGGGTACAGTCAATATTGATGTTAGCCTGCAAGATGATGGTGGTACCGCCAACGGTGGCGATGACACCAGTGATGCGCAATCATTCATGATTACAGCTGATGTCGGTCAAATCATTCAAGGTGATGATAACAATAATGTCTTATTCGGTAATGATACTGATAACATCATCTACCCCGGTGGCGGAACTGATGAGGTTCATGCAGCAGGTGGCGATGATGTAATTATCTTTACTGAACCATCACAATATGCCGATGCAGATATCATAGACGGTGGTGCTGGTGTGGATTTAGTTGTGTTTGACCCGACGGCGATTGAATATGGATTAGCCGCCGCCTTGGGAGCCCTTGGACAGGCAGCTCTTCCAGGGCATCAAATAGGCGAATATTTCAATCAAAATAAAGATTCAGGTGTTGTTGATTATGGTGATTTTAATTCACCGAATATAACAATTAATACTGTGCTCATAGATGTTGAATCAGTGGCATACCTAGTGAAAGATGGTGGCGGTATAGGAATAGAATATGTTACGGGTTCCGACGGGTCAGATGAAATAGTCACTCAAGCAAGCATAATCTCTGTAATAAATGCCAATGATGGTAATGATATATTGCAGAGTGCAGCAAATATTAGTTTTTTAAATCCTGAGGCTGGTAGTGACACTATTTTTGCTAATCCAACTGCAGCTGATTTCGTTATATTACGTGAGGGCTATGGTGATAATGTTGTAAATGGTTTCGATTTAACAAACGATGTATTATTTATTAATATCCCTGACATAAATTTACTTGGTAACGACCCGACAGTTGCTAATCCATTCTTCAGTGTTGGTGATGACGGTAGTGGTAACCTACAGCTTACCCTAAGTTCAGATGGTAGTAGTGTTACCTTTATGGGTGTTGACCCATTAGACGCTGCTAATCTTGCTGTGCTTGAGGCTCCTACGCTATTTACCGATGGCAATGATACGGTTAACTTTAATAGTACTTTGAATACCGTACTAACTTTCAATATGCTTTATAGCTTTGACAACATGACTAATGCTGGTGATGGTAATGATGATGTCACATTGTCTACTGCTATAAATGGTGAGGGCGTATTATTTTCTGGTGGTGCAGGTGATGATACCTTGCGTAGTCAATCTACTGGTGAAAATGACCGCGTTGCCGGTGATAGTGGTGCCGACACCTTCGTCTTTACGAATGTGGATAATGGTCAAGATACAATTGTTGACTTTAGCCAAGCAGACGGAGACCAAGTCGATTTACAGGCATTTCAACTAGGCCTCTTGCCAGACCCACAAGCTGCATTAACTGCAGCAATCAGTGATAATGGCGATGGCAATGCAGTGATTGATTTGGCGCAATTAGGTGGTTCGGTAGATGATCAAGTCACCTTACTAGGCGTGCAATCAGCAGATTTGAGTGCAACAGACTTTATCTTATAGACAACTATTTTAAAATAGCGCTATCAGCTTTTATTTCTTAAGCGCTGATAGCGCTTGGTTTTACGGATGCTTGCCCAATGTGTACTATCGACAATAAAGCCAAAACAATTCTTGGCGCCACAACGACATGGATGTTCATGCCAATCAGGCCGTTGGAAGCCATAGTCATAACCTAATTCTTCACCTTTTTTTATGTCGCGCAGGGCGTAAATCCAAATCTCATTTTTTATGATATCGACATAACAATTTGGGTCACAAGAATGATTGATGTACTTAGCAGGGTTATAACTAACATCACCATCAATAATATAGCGGCTATTTAAGGTAAATAAATAGATATGACTGTCTTGACGCGCGTCCGCACGCTTATCGGCCTCTTTGTATGTGAGCTTATCACCGACATACTGAATGATCGGCGTGTCTTTCGGGATGTCAGTCTTTGCGAACACTCCTCGATTATGGATGCCGGATTTTTTAACTTGTACATATGGGTTGATTTTCATAGCGGGCTATTGTAACAAATATTTATGTAAATGGAAGACTTTAAGTGAATTATTTGTGCCGCAGCTATATTAAATAAAAAGTCTCATCAAATTATGATAAATCCTTAAACTAGCAAGCCACCTCAATATTATCTAAACTTATGTTGTTCGTGGCAATGTTATCACCATGATGTAATCACCATGGATGTTATAAACTATGTGGTAGATGTAATAGTCTATGTTGTAATTTTTCCATACGCTACAATTTTTCTCCAGATGTCATCAACTATGTTATGATTTTTCTTAAAGCCTTGTCATTACTCCCCCGCCGTCATTCCCCTACCGCCGTCATCCCGGAAATTACTGCAACTTTGCGAGCAAGGCGAGCTTAGTTGCAGTTATTATCCGGGATCCAGAAATTGCTGCGTATACATAGTTGAAAGTTCTGTTTCCTGGATCCCGGCTCATAACTGCAAGTAAGTTCGACTACGTCTCACCAACTTGCAGTAATGGCTGGGATGACGGCGGTGGGTGGATGACCTCGATTGGAGGATTACAAGGTTTTAGGGAAAATTATAACATAGTTGATGACATCTGGAGAAATGTTGCAATATCAGAGAAAAGTTACAGCATAGTCAATTAGTCGCTGATATCGGTGTTGAATCTTGATATGACAGTACCGTGACTATTACAAATCTTTGTCCTAAATCAACAGGTTAATTAACCAGATTCCGTAGGGAGATACTCAAATCAAGGTGTTAATATCATGTCAATTATTTTGAATGCAGATATTTTTAATAGGAGTATGACATGTTCAAGCAAGCGGATTCTGAATCATCAAAAGTAACCGCTCATGTTAGAGTAGCATTAGTAAAAAGAGTTGCTGAGAAGTTAAATCTAGCTTTAGAGTTTATGAAAAATACTAAACGCTATTCAATAGAAGGTAAATGGTACCCAACATTTCATAACAAAAGAGGATGTGAAGTTCATGGTACGTTTGTAATAGGCAATAATAAGATTGAAGAAATTAAAGCTAGATTTAAAGAAGATGAGCTTAGCCTTGGAGAAGGTAAAGAGATAGCAAATTCTAAAGATGGAAGCCAAGCAAATAAAAAAGAATATCATGTCAAATTAAATTTTAAGACCTGTCAACGCTTTGCTGAAAAATACAAAATAGTCGCTATTGAAAATAGTCCAGCAAATCGAGTCGTTAAAAAACTAAATGAAATATTAGCTACCTTGCATGAAAAGGACGACGAAGGCTTTCAGGATAGATGGCAAGTTTGTAGCGATGGCACATCTGTTAAGTTTCATTTCTCAATGAACCCTGAAAAGTTAGCGTTATATGACAAAGCATTTGGTAAATATGGTTTTGCAATAACTCAATTTGGAGAAGATTCACAAAGTGGCGATTTTTGCTATAAATTTGGCATGTCAGGTGATGATGTTGTCGCATTAGATCTGCGTTTTGGGATTGAGAACAAAGGTCTTACTCAACTAAATGTTGCTACTAACGTTGCTAAGAAACTAAATGAGCAATTTAATTCATTTAGGGAAACTAAGCAATCCATGACAGGTTGCTTAAGTGTTTCTAAAATAAATAACGAAGAATGGAAGGTAGATGGGCAGCTTCGAGGAGCGGGTAAAGACATAGATGCATTTAAAAAGACATTAGAACAAAATTCGGCGCTGCAAGGCTGTATGACTAATGAGCCTAAAAACCGGCTTGAATTTGAAATTAGCGGAAATAATCTCTTTGTAGTATACCAACAACTTACTGATGAAAAGAATATTACTGATCAACAGCAAACTAACGCATCATCGATACCAACGCCTAGTCGGTCTATTTGATTATCCAGGTCGTCGTAATTGTCTGGAAGGGCCCATCGAAGATCTGATAGTATTTTGCATGTTATGGGGTAAACAATTTTTATTGATCCGCCGCTCATAAATATTTGCTTGCGCCAATATAGTCTTAAACACATTGACTGCAATTTCACTAGGGTAACCATTAGCCTTTGCTTGCTGCGCCACGGTTTGCAATATCGTATCTTCGCGGGCTTGATCGTGGATTGACTTTTGCTGTGCTTTTAATTCACCAGCACGTTTGACATATGCTAAGCGCTGACCCAAGAGCTTAACAATTTGCTGATCGATATTATCGATGTGTTGCCTAACGCAAGTTAGTGTTGGGCAATTGGCAGATGTCACAGAGGTTACCGGCGTGGCTGCTTGTGCAGTTGCGATATTAACAACACAAAACACAAGCAAGATGAGGGCATTGCTAAATAGGCTTCTTCGTCGCATAATGTGTCTCCTCGAAGATATAGATATAGTTTTATGATAAATGTTGTTATATCACAGATATTTAAGATTTGAAACGAATTGACGAGGTGCTAATGCATACCATCCAAACCGAACGATTGATATTAAGACCTTGGCAAGCACAAGACTTAGAGCCTTTTACCCAAATCAATCAAAATTCGCGGGTGATGGAATTTATCCCAAAGAAATTGTCTAGGGCTGAAGTACAAGCATTGATGGAAAGTTTCAATGCGAGTATTGAACGGGATGGCTTTGGGCTATTTGCCTGCGAACACAAACAAAATGGTGATTTGATGGGGTTTGTTGGTCTGAACCGTCCTAGCTTCAAAAGCCATTTTACACCCTGTGTTGAAGTTGGTTGGCGTCTTGGATATGCATATTGGGGCAAAGGTTACGCCACTGAGGCTGCAAAGAGGATGTTGGCACTAGGGTTTAATGATTACCAATTACCTGAGATTGTCTCTTTCACCACGACCCAAAATATTCGCTCCATACGTGTCATGGAAAGGTTAGGTATGCAGCATAATCCAGCCGATGATTTTTACCATCCGCGTTTACCAAAGGATCACCCATTGGTATTGCATGTATTATACCGACTGAGTCGTGAAGAATATAATAAGCAGTTTGAATGAAGTAGGTTATTTTTTACCATTTGGGTGATGTTCATGCTTTTGCATGAGCAGGGGGCTCAAAGCTTGATTCTTACCTATTCAGCAATTGTCACAGGCTTCTGGGCTCAAAAATTCCGTCGCAATCAGGTGTGTCCTAAAATAACACAAATAATGGCCTGTTCTGGTAAGGCGATTTCGCAAGATAATGATAATATAAAAATTGCACAATCATTCGTTTTAGGAGAAATACATGTTTAATCACCGCGATCAAGTAGAGCAGTCAGCTACAGAGAACTCAGTAAATACAAGTCAAGTGAGTGATGCAGAAAAGCTAGCTAAAGTCTGTGAAATGTTAAATGAGAATTTTGTAGGATTAACATATAATAAGGCAGTTACAGGTAAATTACGTGTTGTAGACACTGCAACACAAGGCAATGTCATATCAGGTACTTTTAACGTCCTTCAAGCCGCGCATATAAAATTTATTAACCTATTAGTACAACATAATATTAGTTATAACACCAATATTTTCGAAAATAACTCACATAATAGTGTATACAATGTTAGCTTAGGCAGGGAAGAGGCACTTAAAATATATGACGAAGTCATTAGCAAAAGTGAACAAAGAATGCAGCAACTAGCTGAGTCATCTGCTTTTGCCCGCAATGGCTTATAAATATGTAATTCAGGGCAATGGCATCACTCTTTAAGTTAAGCTAAATATATTAAGCCAAGCTTTGACCCTTTTGAGTAGCATCTATGTTGCGATTATTGAAATCAATTATTACAATAATTTACATGGCTCTAAGACTTGTTTACAATAATTTGTTCATAGCGTAAAACAGTGGAGCTTATAAATGACCAAAGTAAAACTAGATGATCTGCTTGAGGCAATGCAACTGGGAAGTGATATGGTTGAATGGGTTGTAGATTTGCAATCCGGTGAAGTAACCATGTTGATAGATGATATACTTTGCGCTGCTGAAGATGAAGATGATGATAATAATGATACAAGTATGGAAGATTATTTAAAAGTTGCAAAGCGATATATGGAAAGGCCAGAGGATTTTATAGTAGTGCCATCAGATGATTTTAATGAATATGATCTGATGATGGATTTTGCTGAGCAACAAGAGGATCAACATACGAGAGAAAAACTAGCTATTGCACTGCAAGGTAAAGGGGCGTTTAGGCGCTTTAAAGATACGGTGAAATATTTAGGTCTTGACGATAGCTGGTATATTCGTCTTAATGAAGCCCATAAGCGCTTTATTTTAGCCTGGGTAGAAGACGAAGGTTTAGAATTAATGTCATGAAAGTGTGATAAAATTTGATGTTCAGGGTTTTGACTTAACAAAGTTGGGCTGATTATAATTGGGCTATAATTGCGAGGGGATTAACCTTATGGCGTTATCAAAAAAAGCTATACAACGGAAACGTGAAAAAAGAAATAAAAAGCGAAAAGCAAATGTCTCCAAATTTATTTCATCAGAGGCGGTCAACTATGGCAATTGGCCAATTTATGAATGTTGGGTTCCAATATATTTATGGGAGAGGGGGCTGAGTCAAGTCATTATTTCACGCAAACGCAATGAAAACGACATCGCCATAGGTATTTTTCTTGTTGACATATTTTGCTTAGGTGTTAAGGACTGCTTAGTTCGTAAAGCTAATATGGAAGATTATGAAGACATGTTAGCAGATATCGAGGAAACAGATGGTGAGTTAAAACGCGTGGAGCCAGTTTATGCCAATACATTAATCCGTAAAGCAGTAGCCTATGCAAAGCAATTTAGCTTTAATCCTCATCCTGACTTTGCTAAGTACAAAAAGATATTAAAAGATATTGAGATAGATGAGTCTTTGGAGTTTAGATTTGGCATAGATGGCAAACCAAAATATATACCCGGTCCTTACGATACCCATGAGAATATAAATAGAATAACAAGGGTATTAGTATCACACTATGTTTCAAATAAATAATATTTTTTAATTTTGGTTCTAAGGTAGTCAGCCTAACTTATTTAAAACTGTTTAATTAAAGTCAAACCCATAAAGCTTATATATGGTATAATACAAATGGTGATGTAGGAAACCTCTTTGAATAAAAAGATATCTAAAGAGGAGAACTATCATGAATAGCAAATATTCAAACTCCATTTTCACAATCATTTTGTTTTGTATCATCATTTGTAACCCGTTAGTTTTATTTTTAGCTGATGATGATATGTTCAATGCTTCATTTAATAAAACCTTATTACTTTATAACAATTTTGAAAGCTTTCTCAGTTTACACTTTGAAAGTAATGAACATCATCAGTCATCAAGATTTCGAAATTTAAAATACTATTGTAAGCAAAATTAGATCGCTCGGTCGATGATTGTGTTATCCTGAACTTCATAGTTATACGGATTTTAGGATCAAGATCAGTGTTGCGCAAAAAACCACTAAGATTCATACGAGTTTGACGTTTATTGGTAATAATACAAGTAAAATAGGTTCCATTTAATTATACCCAACTATTTTCCTTGCAAATTTAACATAAAATGTTAAATTTGCTAGCATGTATAAGCGAGAGCTCAACCAAAAAGTTATAACATACTTAAATCAGATGCCGGTGGTTGCCATACTTGGACCACGGTAGATCGGGAAAACCACACTTGCGCTTGAAATAGCCAAGCACCAACCGTCTATTTATCTCGATCTTGAGAATCCTGAAGATCTTCAGAAGCTGAAAGATCCTGCTCACTATTTAAACCTCCATGCTGATAAGCTGGTTATTCTCGATGAAATTCAACATTATCCCGATTTATTCATGTCTCTACGAGGGGTTATTGATGCAAGGCGCCGTGAAGGACGTGGGAACGGCCGCTTTTTGGTTCTCGGTTCCGCATCCAATGAATTACTCAAACAAAGCTCTGAAAGTCTTGCTGGGCGTATTTATTATTCTGAGTTGACCGGACTCAATCCGTTTGAAACCGAAGAGCCTTATGGAAAGCCTTTGCAAAGTCTTTGGGTGCGAGGTGGATTTCCAGATAGCTATGGAGCTATAGATGATCATGAAAGCAACGTTTGGCGTCAGAATTTTATTCGCACTTATCTTGAGCGTGATATTCCGCAATTAGGTCCTCGCATTCCTGCTACAACGCTCATGCGTTTTTGGACGATGCTGGCCCATGTGCAAGGTGAGTTACTCAATGCGTCAAAACTAGCAAGTTCACTGGGTGTAGAGAGTGTTACAGTCAGCCGTTATCTTGATCTCATGGTAGATCTATTACTTGTTCGTAGATTGGTGCCGTGGCATGGAAATATAAAAAAACGTTTGGTGAAATCTCCTAGAACTTACGTCAGAGACAGTGCTGTTCTTCATACATTGCTGCAGATACCAGAGTACGAGAAATTGCTTGGACATCCTATTTTAGGAAAAAGCTGGGAAGGCTTTGTTATCGAAAATATTCTATCTAATTTGCCAACCAATATTTACCCGTTTTTTTATCGTACCTCTGCCGGAGCCGAAATCGATTTGTTACTGGAGTTTGGACTTGGGGATTACTGGGCAATTGAAATTAAATCCAGTCGTATACCGTCTGTCAAAAAAGGTTTTCATACTGCTTGTGAAGATTTAAAAGTGAAACATAAATTTGTTGTTTACCCTGGCGAAGATGAATTTTCGCTTGGGTCTAAAACAATGGTTATGTCTCTTTCAAGATTTTTGGAGGAATTGAGAACACACATATTCCAATGATCATGATGCAAATATTATTAATGAGTTAGCTAGTGATTATGGCTAGTTGTATGTTGTCATTAATTGTTCTGCGTAGTCTGCGAATGGTACCGCTATGGTACCGCAATAGGACGGGTGCGAATGAAAATCTATATAAATCAATAGATTATATGGTGGAGGCGGCGGGAATCGAACCCGCGTCCGCAGATCCTACGCCTTTGGTACTACATGCTTAGCCTTATCTTTATATTAACCATTTACTGTCCGATAAGGCAGGAGGTAAACAGCGATCCCTTAAAGTTTTAACATCTACACCTAGGGCAGGCTTTGATGCGAGCTTATGTATTATGACCACTAAACTCTGAACGCATAAGCACATCCAGTTAGTGGTTAGCTAGCTTAGTTTTATTAAGCTGCTAAAGCGACTTCGTCGTTGGCAGTTATATTGCCGTGCAGCATGATTTACGAGGTAAGCTACATCCTCGGCATGCACCTCGGGTTTCATCACCCACGTCGAAACCTAGTCGCCCCCAGGTTTCCACAAGTACATTTTAATTATACATTATTCAGCCAGGGATGTGAAGGTGTTATATACCGCTAAATCTGAGAGGGATACTATCTTATTGTTTATATTATAGATTAAACACATTCCTCGTCTCGGGGCCGTTAAAATTATGACTTCAATAAATATGAGCTACTCTTAATATATGAGAACATAAATAATGCTACAAAGACACAGAAATGTTAGAGACAAAACATACAGAACATGAGGTACCGCCAGAACGATTTCTTCCCAAGACAATTCATGCTATTTGGGCAGGGGGAGCTAAGTCTTTGCCAAATGATGGAATTGTAAATCTAGTTAATTGGTCTTATCTAAATCCCGGCTTTAAGGTAACACTCTGGATTGACCCTAACACATTACCAATGACGACTACTTATGATGACGTTGTGGCTGATTATAAAAAGCGGTTAATGATTGCATTTGCAAGCCGCCATGGTGAAGCATTATCAGTTGAGTTTGATAGCTTATTTGAAATTAGGAATATTCGAGAGAGTGGGATATGTGAAACCAAAGGCGACGATGTAGATTATGCTATCGATCGTTTGGATCCAAATTATGGTTTATCAAGTGATATTTTACGATATCGGATTTTATATAAATATGGTGGTGTCTATATTGATTCAACAGATGTAATGCCAGGCAGCGATACCATGGAGTTTTTATCCAAGATAAAATATGCAAACTTTGACAAGGTGTGTAAAGCGCATATGTTGTATGTGGATCATCTTTCACAACAAACGCTGGATGCATCTGCTAAGTTACCTGAGTTTGAACTTCAGAATTCAAATTTTTCAAGATTAACCGAAGAACAACAGCAAGAGATATTGGCAAGTTCTACATTAGGTAACGATAGCTTTATTTGCACCAAAGGTAATCCAATCATGCTTCAATTTGCTGAGGAAACACGGAATAGACTACGACCTACGACAGACCTTGACCAAATAACCTTGGCTTATGGTGGCTTCAATACTAAGGATAGGACGATAGAATTATCGGGGCCAGATATGGTGAAAAGTATTATCCTTGATGATGCTAAAGGAAGAGTTAAGCAGTCTAGTAAACTTAAAATACCTGCTTATACCAAATCCGGCTCATACTTATTACCATTAAAACATACTGAGTATGTTGCAGTTCGACCACCAGCAGGGCAAAGAAATTCACGAAACTGGAACAATGTTGGTATCGATATGAGTCGGGTTAGTTCAATTGAAGACGCCTGTATTATGATTGTAAAAACTGCAGCTTTTGAGATAGAAAATATGGGTATATTCCGCTTGGAAGATCACATGCAAACATTATCCGAGACCGCAAGTTTATTGGGCGTTGATGCTGATACGGCAGCTCATGGTCAAAGTTTATTGTTCAAAAAACTAGGTGAGTTACCATTAACAAAAGTAAATGTTGCCCAAGCTATATCAGACCATGAAGAGGTTGCACACTTTTATGAAAGACATGGTTTAAGTGAAAAGATTTTTCTGAATACTCGTGACTCCAGTAAATTGCAAGAAATGTTAGTCATATGGGAATGCGTTACAAGTTTTGGTTTGTTTATGGGGACTAAAGATTACAAACCAGAGACGTTAGCTACAATAACTAAAACAGGTATTGAAGCGACACTAAGGCCAAAAGAGATTGTAGATGTGTACAAACGGCTTGATCGAGGGGTGACTTTCATTAATAAAATCACTCGTGATGTTTCTCAGTATCCACAATATGAAACGTTAGTTAAACATAATGAAGCATTCAAACGACAATATTGTAATGATGTAATAACCAAATATATGCATATCCTCGACGCATATACTGAAGCGTTTGTCAGTCAAGATATCAATCCTGCACATTTAAATAAAATTGGAAGACAAATCGTTGCGATGCAGCATAGAGAAGGAATCGCTATTGAATATCCAGATCGTCTTAAAGCTATGCTTAAAACTTACAAGGCTGGCAGTAATATTGATTTGGCATTACGGAGGGCTGCGCATCGAGGTGGCCTAGAAGACGTTAAGTATTTGACAAAATATGCGGATATCAATGGACAGGGTGCTACAAGTAAAAAGACAGCATTACATTTGGCTTGTGAAAAATCTCATACAGAGGTTGTGAAATGGTTACTTGAATGTGGTGCTGATAATACAATAAAGGATAAAGACGACAAGACACCGATAGCTTACATTGAATCTGCGAGCACTAAAAGCTCAGAATTACATTAAGCAAAAAAACGGCGTTTAGGGGCTAAAACTTTTGCTTGGTGAATTAAAAGACATGCAGGGAACCTCTGTCTCAACAGGTTTGTCTTCATTGGGTTGCGCAGCTAGTATTGTAGCTCTGGCTCGTAGTGTTGCTAGTTTGTCGGCATCACTTTTTGGCGAATTTACAGGCGCTTTCGGACTCTCGTATTGATCCCCGTTCGATTCTTGTGTTGCTATGTTAGTGCGATATACTTTGACCTCGATTCTATATTGTGTTTGCCATTTTTGGATTGTTGGCAAGCTTTTATTCGAAAGGGTTTTATTATCTGATAAATTTAATTCTGTTAACATTGAATTTACTAAAGGCCCATCCAGTCGGTCAACATCAGTATCAGTTATATTATTATCACTAGCATCGAGTGCGACAATATTTGTAGGTAAGGCTTGAATCAATTTAGCTAAACCAGTACCCGTTAAATTATTACCAGATACAACCAGCTTGGTGACGCCAGGCTTTTGCTGCAATTCTTTAATCAGAGCATCAAGATTGTTGTCATTCAATCCAAAATTAGATTTGAATAATACGTTTGGTGAAAATAAAGAAGGCGCTGCTTTTTTCATTTCGTGTTCCCATAGTGTTTAAGCTTCACTGATATAGCTGCATTCATTTTTGCATTGCAGAAGTGGATTAAAAAGTCGCTAACTATGTCAATGCTAGTGGTTTAAATCTTACCAAAGAGCAAATATAATGCAAGTGTTTTATTACTTAACTTGCCTTTGCATTTTGAAAACATTCTCTAGCGTTGCTTCAGCAACCGCTGCTTTTGTCGTTGCCAATCGCGCTCTTTCAAGTCAGCACGCTTATCATATTTCTTTTTACCCTTGGCAAGGCCTATCTCTAGCTTAACCTTGCCAGCCTTCCAATACATGGCTAAGGGCACCACGGTATAACCTTTACGGTCGATGCTACCGATCAATTTATTCAATTCTTTTTTGTGGAGTAGTAATTTTCGCGTGCGCGTCGGTTCTGGATTGACGTGCGTCGATGCAGAATCGAGTGGTGAAATATGGGCATTGAGTAGCCATGCCTCACCCTTGCGCACAATGATATGCGCCTCTGACATTTGGGTTCGACCGGCACGGATACTTTTGACTTCCCAACCCATCAGCACAAGCCCCGCCTCGATACGCTCTTCGATAAAATAATCGTGTCGCGCCTTGCGGTTGATTGCGATGGTGCCGCTGCCTTTGGTTTTGTTCTGGTCTTTCTTGCTCATAGCCGGGAGTATATCTAAAATGCAATTCTTTTGCACGGTTAACATTGAATCTAGGCTGTTAAAGCAATTTGCTATAATGACTAATCCATAAGTTCGGCTTTATGAACCCTCGCTTTGCTTTATCTTCATATTAAAAGTTAATCAAAAAGATGCTTTACTGCTAATTTGATTGTTGCATCATCCGTATGGCAAATTGTAAAACCTAAACTTTCGGCCAGACCAAGCATATTCACGTTCTCAGCCAAAATTTGTCCGGACATGGTTTTAATCCTTTGGGCCTTTGCTGCTGCAATTAAAGCCTGCATTAATCGAGAACCTATACCTTGTTTTTGCCAATTGTCTGCAACAACTAGGGCGAATTCACAGGAGTTCCTATCGGCTTGGGTATAATATCGTGAAACACCAATAATGGTTTCTTTATTATCTTTATTAACTGTTGCCACAAAAGCAAATTCAGTTTGATAATCGATTTGGGTAAAACGGACTAAGGTTTCTGGCGTTAATTCTTTGACTTCATGCATAAAACGAAAATATTTTGCCTCCGACGAAAGATTCCGAACAAATTCTTGCTCTGCCATCGCATCTTCAGGTCGAATCGGCCTGAGGGTGATTGGTATGCCCTTTGGTGTTTGCCATTGTGATATAAGTCGTCTGGGATATGGATGTATAGCCATATGACTATAATCACCTCGAGCAAGTGGCGAATGAGATACGACAATACGAGCATCAATTACTACGGCACCTTGTTCATCAATGAGTAAAGGATTAATATCTAATTCTTGCAGTTGTGGTAATTCGCTAACCAGATCTGAAATCCGAATGAGGACATCAATCAAGGCATCAGTATTAACAGCAGGTTTGCCACGAAAAGCGGCCAGGATTTGTTTTGCCTTTGTTTTGGCAATCATTTGTCGAACTAAAAAATGGTTCAATGGTGGTAAGCCAATTGCGCGATCTTTTATGACTTCTACAAGGGAACCACCCATACCAAAACTTATAATTGGGCCAAATACTTTATCACGAACCATTCCTACCATAACCTCTCGATAATTTGAGCCCTTATACATTGGTTCAATTGTCACACCTGAAATTGTTGCCTCAGGTTTATTAGCCTTTACTTTAGCAATCATGGCATTAAATGCGGGCCTTACTTCTTTTCCGTTTTGGATATTTAATTTGACGCCGTTAACATCTTGTTTATGGGTAATATCAGGTGATGCAATTTTCATAACCACAGGATAGCCTAAAGATTCAGCTGCAATCAGTGCTTCATTTGCTGTATGGGCATTAATGGTTTGTGACACTGGGATGCCCATGGCATGAAGAATGGCCTTTGATTCTGTCATAGAGAGTATTAGCCTATTCTCTGCGAGTGCCGCATTAATAATTAATTCAGCACCATCAATATCTGATTCCTTAGAACATAATAATGGGCTAGGAGATTCTAAAAGTAGTTGTTGATTAAAATGATAATTAGCTAAATATGAAAAGGCCAGAACTGCTAATTCTGGTGTGGAATAGCAAGGAATTTGATGTGCAGCAAACAATTTCTTAGATGATTTAGATTTGTCTCCACCCATCCAACATGTAATCAATGGTTTTGGTGATTCTTTTGCGAAACTACAAATCTCTTTTGCTACCTCATGCGGTTGTGACATTGCGACTGGTACAAGTATCGTTAATAAGGCATCATTATTCTCATCCTGCAAACAGGTCGCAACAACATCGTGATAGCGTTTAGGTGTTGCATCTCCCAAGATATCAATTGGATTATGATGTGACCATTGTGGGGGTAAAATTGTATCTAAGTCTGTCATTGTTTTTTTGCTAAGTTCAGGCAATTCAATATTTAAATCTGTAGCAACGTCGGATGCCATGACACCTGCACCACCACCGTTAGTAATAATGGTTAAATTATTTCCTTGGCTATGATAAGGTTTAGCTAACACTTCAGCGGCGGTAAACAATTGTTCTATACTCATAACCCTGATGGCGCCGCAGCGATCAAGTGCAGCTGAAAAAACATCATCATCACCCACCAATGCGCCAGTATGTGAATGTGCTGCTCGAATGCCTGTTGTGTGGCGACCGGCTTTAATTACGATTACAGGTTTTATTCTAGCTGCGGCCCTTAAGCCACTCATAAATCGCCTTGGTTTATGTATCCCTTCGATGTAAAGCAAAATACTTTTGGTGGTAGGATCCATTGATAAATATTCCAATAATTCACCGAAATCAAAATCAGCACTATTCCCAATCGAAATTATGGATGAAAAGCCAATTTCTTGATCTTGTGCCCAATCTAAAATAGCGGCACAAATTGCACCTGATTGTGATACTAAGGCGATATTTCCGGGCATGGCATAATTGTCATCAAAGGTTGCATTAAGATTCGCTTCGGGTCTAATAATACCAAGACAATTAGGCCCGATAAAATGAAGGTTGTGTTTTTCAGCGGTCTCTAATACGGCTTGTTCTAATGCCTTACCCTCAGGCCCAATCTCACTAAAGCCTGCAGAAATGATAACGGCTGATTTTATCCCTTGTTTACCACAGTCATCTATGATTTGAGGGATGAATCTGGCTGGCGTTGTAATCACGGCAAGATCAACTTCCTCACGAACTTTTTCGATAGAGGGATAACATGTCTTATCCAAAATGTTTGCGTGTTTAGGGTTGACTGGAAATAATCCACCAGGAAATTTACTCTTGATAAGGTTGCTCAATACCTTGTAGCCGACAGATTGTTCCCGATTGCTGGCGCCAATAACTGCAATTCCTTTGGGATGAAACAAGTCATCAAGGTAATGGTTTTCTAGCATTGTTCACTCCTTATTTATTATTCCTTCATGCACTAAACCCAATTTCAATAAGCAGCAGCAAGGAATATTTATTACTTATTTCTGTAGCTAACCCAAGAGAGTATTATAAAATGCTATCTTGCGGTATAGCCACCATCAACCACAGAGATCACTGCCCGTGACAAATTTGGATTCGTCTGAAGCGAGATATAGTATGGCATATGCAGCATCTAAAGGTTCTCCCAAATGACCAATAGGATGCATTGCAATTAATTTTGCTTCTGCATCTTTTGGATTTTCTTGTGAACCAAGAAAGCCGCTCACCATTTTAGTGTTAAGAAAACCAGGACACACGCTATTAATGCGGATATTATAACCTGATTTGGCGCAATGCAAAGCAGCTGATTTGGTCAGCATTCTTACTGCACCTTTACTTGCGTCATAGGCAGCAAGTCTTCTATCACCCACGAGTCCTTCTATAGAAGCAAGATTGATGATTGAGCGACTTTCATCAGAATTACTTTTGGGCTTCGTATTTTGATCTTTTTTCATTACTTTAATCGCATATTTTATTCCAAGAAAAACGCCATCCAGGTTGATGCTCATCACCCAGCGCCAGTCCTCCAGGGTCATATTCTCGACATTTTTTCCAGCACCCACACCGGCATTATTTACCAGGATGTCTAATTTCCCGTAATGTTCTATGACCTTGGATATTGTATTTTGCCAATCTTCTTCTTTGGCGACGTCTTGAAGTATAAAAATTGCTTCGCCACCGGCTTTTTGAATCGTCTCTATCACTTCATCAGATCCTTCTTGTTTGCGATCAGTGATAACGACTTTAGCACCTTCCTTAGCAAGTAATTCTGCTGTTGCGCGACCTATACCTCTACGACCACCTGTGATCATTGCAATCTTTCCTGCTACACGTCCCATAATTTTTCTCCTTTATTTTTGAGTTATATAGTTCAATGTTTGCCAGTGGTTTTGATTAAGAATCAATTTGGTCATCAACTATAGTGTTCCTTAGTAATTACAGTTTTATATAATAATAATTTTACACCACTACAGATAAGCATCTCACCTAGTGCATATGCCCAAATCAACAAAGCATATTTCCAGCCAATCGGTGCAATAAACCAACCATAAACAGCAGCAAGTGTGCCCAGGACCTGTGTTGATTCAATGGTACAGAATAACTTCCAATTAGGCCATGGTCGTTGCCATATGGTGCCGGAATTACGGGTGATATAAATAGTAAGATGCCCAGCAACTAATAATTTTAAAAACATGAAGGTTTGAATTTCAGTAAATGATAAATTAAAATAAATTTTTGCAATGTAAAATAAGAGAAATGTAAAAATAACACCGGTAAAACCTAACGCGCTACTTATAAGCAGGACTCGATGCATATTCCATCGTACGGGAAATTTAGCGATAGGGACATTATCATAAGCTATCATCATAATTGGAAAATCATTTAAGATTGCTAATAAAACAATCATGACGGCAGTCACAGGATAAAAATTAAAAACTATAATGCTAATTGAAATAAAGAATAATACGCGTAGTGTTTCTGCAATTCTAAAGGTTGCGTAACTATTCATACGTTCAAATATTCTTCTTGCTTCTTCAATAGCATTGGTAATTACAGAAAGCCCACGATCGGTGAGTACTAAGTCGGCCGCTGAGCGCGCGGCATCCGTTGCCCCGCCAACTGCAATTCCAACGTTAGCTTGTTTTAAAGCAGGAGCGTCATTAACCCCATCACCTGTCATACCCACAATGTGATCATTTGACTGCAGGATGTTAACGATATTAAATTTATGTTCTGGAAATACTTCAGAAAAGCCATCAATAGTTTCTAGTTGCCTAAGTTCCGGGGTGCCATGTTCAAAGATTTTAGCAGCAGACACAATCTTCGTTCCTAGACCAATTTTCTCAGCGATTTCATGTGCAATTGCGCCATGATCTCCCGTTAACATCTTGATATCAAGTCCCATAGCTTGGGCTGACGCTATTGTTTTTTTAGTATCTTCTCTTGGTGGATCAAATAAGGCAATCAACCCAAGATATTGCCAGTGACCACTATCATCTTTTCTGGCTACACCTAGTGCTCGATAGCCATCTTTTGCCAATGCTTCAACCCGACTCATTACTAAGTCCTCTAGCTCAGGTTGCTGCACTAAATTAAGTATGACTTGGGGCGCACCTTTTGAGACCATAAATTTTTGACTATTTGATTGTATCGTTGCCTCTGCGCGCTTAGCTACTGGATCAAAAGGCATATATTTTATAAGGTTATAGGGAGTTAAATCTACAGTTTTCGGTAAAGAACTTAATATGGCTTGATCAATAACATCTTCTGAATCCTGTTCAGAAGCCAATGCAGCGGCAGTTAATACTTCTTCATTAGTTTCTGCTTTAACACACACAGGTTCACGCATTGTTAATTTATTTTCTGTAAGAGTCCCGGTTTTATCCGAACATAAGATATCCATACCTGCCATTTCTTCAATTGAAGATAATTTTGAGACAATAGCCTTCATTTTGGCAAGTCTTAATGCACCAACTGCCATAGTCACAGTTAGTACAGCAGGTAAGGCAACGGGGATTGCTGCGATTGTTAATATAAGGGCGAATAGTAACGAATGTAAGAAATGTTCATGCCGATATATAGCAACACTTAAGATGATTATAACTAATATTAAGGTAGTTATAATAAGGAAATTTCCAATCTTTAGATACGGCCTTTTTAAAAATGGGATGTTGTTTTGGCTGTTTCGAACTAACTTGGCGGTTTTACCAAAATAGGTATCCATCCCTGTAGCCGAAACAACGCCTACCATTTCACCAAGTCGAACGATGGATCCTGAATAAACGTCCTCTCCAACCTTTTTTTCAACTGGCAAAGATTCTCCAGCGAGTGTCGATTGATCCACTGTAAGGTATTCACCTGAGAGTACTTTATATCTGCAGGTATAATATTACCTAATTTGATTAAAACAATATCACCAGGAACTAAACCTGATGCTGAAATAGTCATCCATTTGCCTTCTCGTAAGACTCGGGCATTTAGCGCTAATTTTTCTTTTAAGTCGGCAATTGCATTATCTGCCTTATGTTGTTGCCAAAACCCTACACCAGCATTTAGTAGCAACATAAGACAAATGATAAAAAAGTCTTCCCACCTTTGTAATATTCCGGATAATATAACTGCAACTTTAATCATCCATGGAATTGGGCCCCAAAAAAACGAAAGTAATTTAACAAGATTACTTGTTTTCTGTTCTTGAATTGTGTTTTCACCATATTTGGCCAGGCGTTTCTTTGCTTCTACATTTGACAAGCCTATTTTTTGATTTGTATTCAATGTCAATGCATTTCCCCAAACTAAATATAAAACTTAGTTTTATTATTTTTGAAAAACATATGTCCCTGGTGCATCACAGAGTATGGTTACACCTTTTTGAGGATTACCCATCGGTGGCAGTCTAGTCTTTGTCGTTGAAGAATAATCCGTTATCCAACTTTCCCAAGCAGGCCACCAGGAGCCATCAAACTGCGGGGCTTTTTGCTGCCAAGTATCTGGAGCATAATGCTTATCGTGTCTTCCATGCGTGAGCATTTGATAACTTCGACCAGGTTCGCCTGGTTCATTAACAATGCCAGTGTTGTGACCAGCATTGGTTAATACAAAGGTAATCTTTGTGTCAGTAAAATAGTGAATCTTATAGACTGATTTCCATGGAGCTACGTGGTCTTTGATTGTGCTGACTACAAAAATTGGCACACTAATATCTGGCAAAGATATAGCCTCATTATCGATTTTAAATCGACCTTCAACGAGGTCATTATTTAAAAATAGGCTTCGCAAATATTCGGAGTGCATTTTATAAGGTAGCCTGGTTGTATCATAGTCCCATGCCATTAAATCATTTACTGGCTGTCTTTCACCCACTAAATAATCACGCACCACTTTAGACCAAATTAAGTCGATAGAACGTAACATACTAAATGCGCCTGCCATCTGTGCACCATCTAAATAACCTTTTTCCCACATAATATCTTCAAGGAATGTGATTTGGTTTTCATCGATGAATAATCGCAGTTCACCTGCGTCTCTAAAATCAATTTCAGCAGCAAATAAAGTAATGGTTTTTAAAATGCTATTTCTACTTTTCGCCAATTTTGCTGCGGCAATCATTAGCAGGGTCCCACCAATACAATACCCTACACTGTGAACTTTTTGTTTGGGAACTATCTTCTTTATAGTTTTTAACGCATCTAATACGCCATATTTGACATAATCTGAAAGCGCGAGATTTCTATCATTTGTGTCAGGGTTTTTCCAGGAAATCATAAATACCGTATGTCCCTTGGCAACTAGATATTTTACCATTGAGTTATCAGCAGAAAGATCCAAAATATAATATTTCATGATCCACGCGGGAACTATCAAGATTGGTTCTGCATATACACTTGAAGTTGTCGGTGTATATTGAATAAGTTCAATCAAACGATTGCGATAAATCACTTTGCCGGGGGTAATAGCTATATTAACACCAACTTTATATTTTTCACTGCCTTTGGGTGGTTTATTATTTATCTTTCTCATTACATCTTCGATGTAATTATTAAATCCTGATATGAAATTAAATCCACCTTGTTCGATAGTTTTATTGATTACCTCAGGATTTGTCCAAGGAAATATGGATGGTGAGTACATGTCAAGGAGTTGGCGCGACATAAAGTTCACCATATTTTGATGATGTTGTGAAACCCCATGTAAGTTTTTGGTCGCCTCATCCCACCATTGTTCGATTAATAAAAAACCCTGCGAATAAATGTTAAATGGAAATTGTTTCCACATTTCACTCCGGAAGCGATGATCATTTTGCCGAAGTGAAATGCAAGGTTTACATGAACTATTGGTACAATCGGTTTTAAGAAAGATAGTAAATAGGGCTGCTTTTTTAATGGCGTTGTTGATTAAAGCATATCTTTTTGCAGGGGAGATATTTAAGTAAGTTAACCAATCTACGTAGGCTAGCACACAGGCTGTTGGAGAAAGCCAAGTGCCTACCTTGCTGATGAATGCATGGAATACTCTGTCATAATTTTGACCTTCATAAATAGCTACCTCGGCATTGGTTGGTTTTGCTATAGTAGAGGGATTGCGCTTCTTTTTATTCTTATTCGCTTGAGTATTGTTTTGCTTATTACCTTGCTTATTGCTTTGTTTTTTCATAGTATCTTTCTATTAGTCTCTGGGCTTTAATTGCGCACTGTATCAAATTGGTAATGTTGTATGGAAATATTATAAAAATGTATAGTCTTTTTATATTGTAGTTTAGCATACTGACGGTGAGTAAAGCGAAAATGCCAATCTTTTGCACGGTTAACATTGTCTCGTGGCCGCTAGATTTGTTACTATGCGCACTGCATTAATTTGTATATTATCCTAAAATCCGCAGTTGAAACGAATTTGAAGTGCAACATTTTGATTCATCTGGCTATTTAAAAATTTTTTCATCACCAGCAAGGTGACCACAAAAATTTTTAATACGCCATCTAAATCAATCTGTTACACTTCAAATATCATTTCAACTACGGATTTTAGGATTATTCAACTAGTACCCCATCCATATCAGTGTATGGTGTACTAGACCCAAATATGAAGGTGTATCATGCCAGAGATTAATCGCAGTGCGATGGTGCCGTATTCGCAAAAGCAAATGTATGAGTTAGTCAATCGGATTGAAGATTATCCGCAATTCTTGCCTTGGTGTGATGATGCCACAGTTCATTCCCGTAATGAAGATGAGGTTCATGCCACTTTGGTTTTATCATGGCATGGTTTTCAAAAATCGTTTACCACGTGTAATCGTTTACAACATAATAAGATGATCGAAGTGCGCTTAATCGAAGGCCCGTTTCAGAACCTGGAAGGCTTTTGGCGCTTTGAACCTTTGGGCGATGAGGCATGTAAAGTTATCTTAGATTTAGAATTCGAATTTGCCGGGCGTTTGATAAGTATGGCCTTTGGCCCTGTTTTTCATCAAGTCGCAAATACTTTGGTCGACTCATTCGTTAAGCGTGCCCAAGAGGTCTATGGTAATGGTAATGATAACGGTTGAAGTCGCATATGCCAGTGAGCAGGAGCAAGTCTTAATACCAGTAGTGATAACAAGCGGCAGCACTGTGGCGGATGTGATTACCGCAAGCGGCCTATTACAACAGTTTCCAGAGCTTGATTTACAAGGTAATGTGGTTGGGATTTTTAGTAAGCGGGTAAAATTGCATGATGTTGTTCAATCAGGTGACCGAGTTGAAATTTATCGGCCACTGAAGATTGACCCCAAACAGGCGCGGCGCGAGCGTGCGCAGACAAATAAGCGCTAATAGAATAGGGTCTTTATTACATAAAAAATAATAATCCATTATCGCAATGAGAAAAATCGACTGGGCGGTGGTACGGGAATATTCTTTTCAATATGCACCACTCGGTTGCTGCTAAAGTAAACTTGTAGCTTTTTATAGTGATACATTCGCGGGCCTCTACTGACATAATAAATATAAGTCCAACGATTATTGCGGAAGGTATCGGTGTAAACCGGTGTTCCTAATACGACAAGCACCTTTTGCTTAGACATGCCGGTATTTATTCTATTGACATTTTTGACGGTCAGGATGTTACCCTGGCTGATCCATGGTTCATAGGGGTGGACATAGGTGCAGCCTACTAACATTAGGCTAAGCGAAAGACTTAATAAGGTTTTTATTATCGTTTGCATGGTAATCTTTGTGACAATACAATTAATCCAAAAAATATGCCAAGCAGGATATCATATAAAATGTATATTGATAAGGGGTTTATATGAGTAATCAAGATTTGCGAAGAGCGGGCTTGAAGGTGACAACGCCGCGGTTAAAGATTTTGACAATCTTGGAGAACGCGACCGACCACCATATGAGCGCAGAAGATATTTATCGCAGTCTACTCGAATCCGGTGAAGAAATTAGCGTGGCCACCATCTATCGCGTGTTGACCCAGTTTGAGAGCGCGGGTCTAGTCAAGCGTCATAATTTTGAGGGTGATCATGCCATCTTTGAATTGGATCAGGGTGAACATCATGATCATTTGGTTTGTGTACGATGTGGACGAGTAGCTGAATTTGTTGATGAAGTGATTGAAAATCGACAACAGCATATCGCAATTCATCATGGCTTCGAAATGACAGACCACGCATTGAATATCTATGGTATTTGCCCCAAATGCCAAAGATGAACGATGGGGGTATAATTTAGAAACCCCCTCACCCTCCCCTCTCCCCCAAGGGGGCGAGGGATTCTACTGTTTCTCCCCCTGCGGGGGAGATGTTTTTATTTTTATAAGCCCATAATATTGCTATAGCCATTACAATTTTGCAGGCCAAAAAATAATATCTGCTCTCGCCCGAAGGGCGAGAGCTCCCCAGTTCCCTCGCCCCCTTGGGGGAGAGGGGAGGGTGAGGGGGTTTCTAAATCAAACTATGGCAATTCGTATTTGTGTCAGTTATACTCGTCACGCATTGTTTACGGGCATTTCAGGCTATTTAATAGCTTTTGCTCGACCTAAACCTTGCTAGTGTAGATTTTTAAAACCGAGGATTATTATGGCATTTACACCCCACACTCCTGATGATATTCAAGCCATGTTGGCTGCGATCGGCGTTAATCAAATTGATGATCTATTCGATGAAATACCCAAAAATTTGCGTTTAGAAAAGCTTGATAGCGCTATTGTCCCAGAGGCTATTACCGAGCTCGAGGCCAACCGTGAATTTAAAGCCTTGGCAGAAAAAGATAAGGCGGGGTTATGTTTTATTGGTGCTGGGGCGTATGAGCATCACATCCCGGCGGCGGTTTGGCAAATTACCAGCCGCGGGGAATTCATGACCGCGTATACCCCCTATCAAGCAGAGGCTAGCCAGGGTAGTCTACAACTGCTTTATGAATATCAAACCATGATGGCAAGTTTGATGGGCTTAGACATTGCCAATGCCTCACTCTATGACGGCGCATCGGCACTGGCCGAGGCAATCCTGATGGCGATCCGCTGTCAGCGAAAATTACAATCTAAACGGGTGTTAATCCCGACTAGCCTGCATCCGCAGTATCGAAGTGTGGTCGATGCAATTGTCAAACAGCAGGGGGTGGAGATTATCGATGTCCCGTATTGCACTGAAATGGGTCGTACCCAAGTTGAAGCCTTAGCGCAATATAATGATCAAGAGATTGCCGCGCTGGTGATCCCGCAACCTAATTTCTTTGGTGTCCTGGAAGATGTAGATGCCTTGGTGAATTGGGCCGAAGCGCGCCAAGTGATGACGGTTGCTTGTGTGAATCCAATGGCTATGGCTTTATTAAAAGAGCCTGGCGCTTGGGGTCAAAATGGGGTCGATATTGCCTGTGGTGAAGGGCAACCGTTAGGTGTGCCGTTGGCTTCAGGTGGTCCTTATGTTGGTTTTATGGCATGTAAACAAAATCATGTACGCCAACTCCCTGGCCGTTTAGTCGGGCGTACTGTTGATTTAGACGGTCATCCAGGTTTTACCTTGACGTTGCAAGCACGCGAGCAGCATATCCGACGTTCTAAGGCGACTTCAAATATCTGTACCAATCAAGGTTTGCTCGTCACCGCAGCAACTATCTATATGTGTTTAATGGGCCCCGAAGGCTTGCGTAATATTGCAGGACTCAGTCATCAAAATACTTTGCAATTAGCAAAACAATTAACAGAACTCGAGGGCGTGGAACAAGTATTTAGGGCGCCAGTTTTCCATGAATTGGTCTTGCGTTTACCGCGGCCTGTGAAAGAAGTGCTGCACGAATTGGCCGCTCACGGCATTCAAGGGGGCTATGATTTGAGTCAAGATTATCCTGAGCTTGGTCAATGTCTTTTGGTTTGTGCTACTGAGACCAAGACTAAGCAAGACCTTGAATATTATCAACAGGTATTAAAGTCCGTGCTGACTAAATCGACCAGTGGGCAAGGCCAATCAGCTAACTCACCATCATCTACTGTATTATCATAATTGTAGGAATTTAAATTATGGCGATCTCCGAACTAGCAAATAAATTGATATTCGAACTATCAAGTCACGGCCGGCAAGCAAAGGCGCAAGTCCCTCAAACAATGGCTTATGTTGGCGATATCCCAGACGATTTATTACGGACTTCGACACCAAAACTGCCGGAAGTATCTGAATTACAAGTCGTTAGACATTACACCAAGATGTCACAGAAAAATTTTGGTATCGATACCAATTTTTATCCGCTAGGGTCTTGTACCATGAAATACAATCCGCGTGGGGTGCATCAATTGGCAATGGTAGATGGCTTTTTAAATCGTCATCCTTATGCCTTAGAGAGTAATAGCCAAGGTTTTATGTATTGTCTTTATGAATTGCAACGAATATTAATCGAAGTAACGGGTATGGCTGGCGTGTCTTTAACACCGATGGCGGGAGCCCAAGGTGAATTCGCTGGCGTTGCGATGATTAAGGCTTATCATGAGGCGCGCAAGGATTTTGAGCGCAATGAAATCTTAGTGCCTGATGCTGCTCACGGTACTAACCCAGCTTCTGCGGTGATGTGTGGTTTTAAAGTAAAAGAAATCCCAACGGCTGCTGATGGTGATATCAATATCGAAGCCTTGCGGGCAGCGGTTGGCCCACATACCGCAGGGATTATGTTAACTAATCCTTCGACGCTCGGTGTTTTCGATCGTCATATCAAGACCATTGCCGAAATTGTCCATCAAGCGGGTGGTTTGCTTTATTATGATGGCGCTAATCTCAATGCGATCCTAGGTAAGGTTAGACCTGGTGATATGGGCTTTGATGTGATGCACATGAATTTACATAAGACCTTTGCCACACCGCATGGTGGTGGCGGCCCGGGTGCAGGGCCCGTTGCTGTTGGCAAACGCTTGTTGCCTTATGTACCAACACCGATTGTGATCAAAGAAGGTGAGCACTATCGTTGGAGTACCGAAAAAGATTTTCCTGAATCGATTGGGCGCTTATCTACTTATATGGGTAATGCCGGGATTTTATTGCGCGCCTATATCTATATTCGCTTATTAGGTCGACAAGGTTTGATCGAAGTGGCTGAGTTTGCCACCTTGAATGCCAATTATTTAATGCAGCAATTAGCCAAGGCGGGTTATACCTTGGCATTTGCAAAACGTCGCGCTAGCCATGAATTTATCTTGACGCTTAAAAAAGAAGAAAAGGAATTAGGTATTAATGCGATGGATATCGCTAAGCGTTTATTAGATTATGGTTTTCATGCGCCAACGACTTATTTTCCATTATTAATCCCAGAATGTTTATTGATCGAGCCGACTGAAACCGAGAGCAAAGAGACCTTAGACGCCTTTGTCGATGCGATGATTGCCATTTATCAAGAGGCCAAGGAACAACCGGAAAGATTGAAAGGCGCACCGTATAATTTGCCGGTACGTCGTTTAGATGATGTTAAGGCGGCCCGTGAGTTGGATTTAACGTGGCGGGAATAAGTGTTATTTAAATTTATTTAAATTAATATTTAGGGGTAACCATGAACGTACATTCAGTAAAAGAATTACTGACCGGCAAAGTGGATACCGATACCCAAGTAACGGTACGCGGTTGGGTGCGGACTCGACGCGATTCCAAGGCGGGGATTTCTTTTATTCATTTATATGATGGCTCATGCTTTAATCCTATTCAATTAGTTGTACCTAATGATTTACCGAATTATGAGTCTGATATTTTAAAATTGACTGCGGGCTGCTCTATTATAGGTACGGGTAAATTAGTTGCTTCGCAAGGCAAAGGCCAGGCATTCGAAATACAGGCTGAGAATATTGAGGTGATAGGTTTAGTTGAAGACCCCGATTCTTATCCAATTTCACCTAAACATCATACCCTGGAATATTTACGTGAGGTTGCGCATCTACGTGCGCGTACCAATACCATCGGGGCTGTTGCGCGTATTCGAAATTGCGCGGCGCAAGCGATTCATCGCTTTTTTAATGAGGCAGGTTATTTTTGGTTACCGACTCCCATCATTACTACTAGCGATTGCGAAGGGGCCGGCGAATTATTTCGGGTTAGTACTTTGGATTTAGTAAATATTCCGAAAACAGATAACGGCGCTGTTGATTTTAGTCAAGATTTCTTTGGTCAAGAGACTTATCTTACGGTGTCTGGACAATTAAGCGCAGAGACTTATGCCTTGGCGCTCTCAAAAGTTTATACCTTTGGTCCGACGTTTCGTTCGGAAAATTCTAATACCAGTCGTCACTTAGCAGAGTTTTGGATGGTTGAACCAGAGGTTGCCTTTGCTGATTTAAATGATGTCGCGAAACTTGCTGAGAATTTATTGAAATTTGTGTTTAAAGACGTGTTAGATAATTGCGATGATGATATGCAATTCTTTGCCCAGCGTGTCGAAAGGGATTGTATCACTCGGTTGGAAAAAATGATTAGCGATAAATTTGAAATCATGGATTATGCTGATGCCATTAAAGTCTTAGAAAAAGCCGATAAAAAATTTGAATTTCCAGTGCGCTTTGGTGTTGATTTGCATACTGAACACGAACGCTATATTGCAGAAGAATATTTAGGTCGACCTGTGGTGGTAATGAATTATCCCAAAGGCATTAAGGCATTTTATATGCGCTTAAATGATGACGATACCACGGTTGCCGCCATGGATGTCTTGGCGCCAGGCATTGGCGAAATCATTGGTGGCAGCCAACGCGAAGAGCGTTTAGATATGTTGCAAAAGCGCATGACCGAGGCGGGATTAAAGGTAGAAGAGTATAATTGGTATCTTGATTTAAGACGTTATGGCACCGTGCCACATGCAGGCTTTGGTTTGGGTTTTGAGCGTTTGTTAAGTTACATCACTGGTCTAGGCAATGTCAGAGATTTGACTCCCTATCCAAGAACGCCGGGGAATGCGGAGTTTTAGGTTTGGTTTTTTATTTAGAGACCCCCTCACCTAAGTGATATACACAAACATTGCACAGTTATAAATTTTTAAGGAATAAATACATTAATTAAAACAAGAAGTTGAGTTACATAGCGATTCGTGATCAAATAAAGTTTTCATATTCTATATAAGGAACCGCTATGCAACCGACAAAATTATTACATAAAATCCTAAAGAAATCACAAGCAATAAGCCATGCAAAACGTCAAGAGTCTTTATTAAATGCAGTAGACAGTGTGATTCATGGTGGAAAACTGAGCTTGACATCATTAGGACGGCGTTTGCAGAAAGGGATAAAACCGAAAAGCAAAATACAAGCGATAAATTATTTGCTAGGGAATGGACAGTTGTATTCCGAGCGAGCAGCAATTTATACGGCAATGAATCAATGGCTATTAAGACGAAAGAAAATAAACATGTTAGTGGATTGGTCAAGCATTGTTGTGCATGGGTATCATTTGTTGCGAGCGAGTGTGGTGGTTAAAGGGAGAAGTTTGGTGCTTTGGGAGGAACTTCACCCGGAAGAGCTATTAGGCAATGAACAGGTACAGGGAGAATTTTTAAAAAACTTGAAGGCGCGATTACCATCGGGACTTAAAGTTTGTGTAATTACAGATGCAGGATTTCATGTTGATTTTTTCAAGCAAGTTATAGATTTAGGTTGGGATTATGTGGGACGTTTATTAACAAACATGCATTACACACTAGAAGGAGAGAGCAATTGGCAGGCTTGTAGTGACTTATATGAATTGGCGACGGATGAACCAAAATATATAGGCGCGGTCAAGTTAAGGAAACAAAAGCCATTTGCTTCTCACTTATATCTTTATAAGACAAAGAAAGTGAAGGAACAACGCCAAAGAAAGGTAAAATATGGGAAAAGCGAAAAGGAACATAAGAATGCTGGAAATAAACCATGGCTGATTGCATCTTCATTAAAAGTACCGGCGAAGGTTATTATGAACTTTTATAAGGGTCGTATGAAGATAGAACATGAATTTAGAGATACAAAAGATCCACGATGGGGAATAGGATTAAGAGAAAGCCGCAGTAAAGATCCGATTCGATTAAGCATCCAATTAATGATAAGTATGCTGGCATTATTTTTATTATGGTTAATAGGTTTGGGGCTTGAAAGACAAAATTTACATCGTGATTTTCAAGCAAATTCAATTAAACATAAGCGAGTGTTATCATTAGTGTTTCTTGCATTAGAAGCGATAAGAGAGCGCTACTTAGAAAAAGTTAAACGATGGTGTTTAAGTGAAATCATAGAGGAAGCATTTGAGGACAACCCATGTTGTCCAAATTATGTATAGATCACTTAGCCCCCTCACCCTCCCCTCTCCCCCAAGGGGGAGAGGAAACAAGAAGGTAGCCCCCAAAACGCTATAAATAAATTCAAGGCCAAAGATGTTTGCAAGGCCAATCTTATTATTATCTATTCTCCCCGAAGGGGAGAGTCCAAAGTTTCCTCTCCCCCTTGGGGGAGAGGATTAAGGTGAGGGGGTCTCTAAAAATCTCCTACTCGATCCAATAATTGATCCAAACCATAAATCCATCGATCTAATTCCATCACTTTTTCGCATGCCACTTGATCTTCGTGAAGAACAATATATAAATTATTATAAAATTAATAAGTTAGGGCAAAAGTTGGACAGCTATATGCCGCTTTACTATACTAAAACATACTATACTGATTATCTTGAGGAGGCGGTGACATGTCACATAATCAAGAATTAACAGATGCGTCTAATTTCTTCATCAGTGCTTCAATGAAACCTATCCATGATCTGGGCCCATTTCTGAAGTATAAGCATTTTCAAACAGTTTTTGATAGCGATGGTGCTTTGCAGGGACAATATGATCTCCCTGGATCAAGTATCTTTAAAAATAAGGCCATTATATCTTATCAAATCAGTGGTGATGCACTTGAGGTTATCAATGGCTCTTTTGATGAGAATGATCCCAACGTCAATGACAATAAGCAACCTGAAACTATTTCGATTGGCGGCAACTTTCATTCGATCACTGATCTTTCAGTTTATAATAATGGTAACCTCGTAGATACATTAAATATTTATAATTTTCATGATGCTATCGTGGATTTAACAGATACTTCACAAGGTGGCAGTCGGGTGAATATATATAACGTCGTTAGTGCAGAAGTAATGCTTACTGATCAAGATGATACCTTTACCGCGACTTTGGTTCCTGATGTTGATTTGCGATATACCATGTTTAATGTCGATACCGGAGATGGCAATGATACCGTCATACTTAGCACGGAATCACAACCAGGTGCTTATATCGCTGCGGTCAATATTAATCTTTACCAGGGTAATGATTATATTGATACCAGTAGCATTTTCACTGACACATCAATTGTGCTTAACGATGCACAATTTGGTTCTGATGGTAGCAGAGAGACTAAGACGATTATCGTAAACGGTAGTGAGACATCAATTAGTCTACCAGCCTTTGATGGGAATTATTTCCTGGATTTCAAAACAGGTAATATCATCATTGATAATGATGGTGTCGCCGGACTCACGGCAAATGATGATGCCATTGCCGTGTCAGGCGGTGGCATAATCGATCTGGGTGATCAAGACGGGGTAAACTTCAGTATTAATGAGACTTCCTCAGATCCCAATAACCCAACCCTAAGTGGTGGTGGTTTTCCACCTATTTCAGGTTCATCTGGAGATGATACTTTACAGATTGCGTTATACCAAGATCAAGCTGGTGTTATGTCCCCTGGGGTACCACTTGAATCATCTGTTGATTTATTTGATGTTCAAATGTCTGGTAATTTGGGCGATGACGTAATTGATTATCAGTTAACTGCAATTGGCGGCCCAGCCGGTGCTGCGAAAGTGCAAATTACCAATGTGTCTCAATTTGGGCAAGAAGGTTTAGACGATTTAAGTCTTACCCTTGTGGCACAAGGAGGCGAGAAGCAAATAGATCTGCCTGGTGGGGATGCAGCAACAGAGGTTAATGGTTTTACCCAAGACGGTGGTAATGATAATGATTCTATCAGCTTCGTTTCTCATACCATCGGCGGCGATGGCGGCAATGGCAGCCCGGGCGCAGATGGTGTGCATGGTGCGAATGGCATAAGCGGTGCAGATGGTTCAGATGGTGCAGATGGTAGTAATGGTAGTATTGAACCAACTGACGTTGATGGCGAAGACGGTGAAAATGGCCAAAACGGTGGGAATGCTACAAATGGTGAAAATGGGACCCCAGGATTAGCTGGGAATATAGGACAAGATGGCGGCGCTGCAACTGCTAGCTTGGCAAATATCTCGCAGGATGGTGTCAGTGGCTTTGATAACCTTGCTATCGCGGTAAGTTTACAAGCGGGTGACGCAGGTATTGGGGGCCATGGTGGTAACGGTGGTTCTGGCGGTAATGGTGGTAATGGCGGTGATGGTGGTGATGGTGGTGACGGTGGTGATGGTTATTCTGCTGCTTACGCTGATGGTGGTGATGGTGGTAACGGTGGCGGTGGTGGTTTCGGAGGCACCAATGGCTTTGGCGGTAAAGGTGGCCAAGGCGGCGCAGG
>CAVVHY010000006.1:0-11911 GCA_963748135.1 uncultured Gammaproteobacteria bacterium
TCATCTGATGAACCATTGTTATTACTGAGCGGCTCCATCACAAGTTCATCTTTCTTACGCCTACCCAAGAGGCGCTGCCAGAAACTTGAGTTTTTATTCGTATTATTAGATGCAACGTAATTATCCTTATTCTTTTTCGATGTTTCTGAAACCTCGAAAAGGCGGTGATACTTAGTATTTGAAGGGCCCATGTCTTCGTCATCCGGAAAACTTGAATCTGAGTCATATGAAGATAGTCCGTTATTACGACTCTCATCGGTATACATTTCCGTCTTACCTTTTGCATTATATAACAAATTAAACCTATTGATAATTGCTTCTCTTCGAGCATGTTGTTTTGTTTGTTGTTCTTGTTTGCCGGAATCATCCTCGGGAAAAATTGCTTTTAGCTTTTTATCTATTTCCATGGCTCGTACCTCAGCAATAGCTTGAGCGAGAAGATCTCTGTTTTGAGGGGTTGGTTTAACAGGGAATGAGTTTGATCTTTGATCATAAAGTTCTATTTTTCCCTTATCTAGCATAGACTCTGCTTTCTTTTTACATGCACGAGTAATTTTATTGAATGAAGTTGATGGTATCTCAGTTTCTTTAAGTGCTGCAATGATATTAGCCGAATCCGAATTAAATGCGCCGGCAGATACGTCTGCAACATGGCAAGTACCCGGCGGGACTGGGAAGAAAGTTTGTGTATCATGTATACTGACTTTGCTGCCCATGCCCGTGCCTTGGCCCCACCCATTACCTAAGGCAGATGCGACTAAGACGGCTCGTTTTGTAGTTGCTGCGGCACTTTGCGTAGAACGAAGTGGTTCATTCCACATGTCCATAACTTTGTTGCCAAAACTTTTTACTTTATTAAATATATATTGCTTTGGGTTCTTAATGAGACTCTTTGTTTCGCGATATATTGTAATGCCAGTTTTAGATATAAACTTTCTAGTGCGATTTAAAATACCTATATTATTTACAGTATTAAAGACACTGAAGACGCCCGTTCCAAGGCTCATAGAGGCATAGGAAAGTATACTACTAACTTTAGTTCCAAGTTTTGCCGAGCCGGTTAGAAAACCTAGGCATGATTTATAATACAAACCAAACGAAGCGACAGTCGCAAACGCGGTTATCCCAATACCTGCAGCAATAAAGATGCTCATGACGGTGCATGTTGCAATGTGTTTTATCCAGGTGCTTAGGTTTGCTTCGCGCCAATACTTAAGTTCGTAATTCTCAACGAAGAAGCTTTTGATTTTTGAGATTCCATCATTGGCGATGATATCAGCAAGCGTGACATAAAAGGCGCATCCTAAGGCAATCGCAGTTGCGATAGCGATGAATGCTGCTATTACGGCGACACCTGCGGGGGGAAAAGCAAAACTCGCTGCTGTAAATAAACCGGCTACGGCGACGGTTGCCGTATGAAATGATAAGAAACCAAATGCTGCGCCACCGGCAAAGGATACAATAGATAAAGCTGAAATTAAGAGTTTCTTTAAAGTGGAAACAGTTCTACCATCCTCATCTTTAAATAACCGTCCTAAGCCAAATTTACGGAAGGTATATTTACTAAATGGTTTAAACAAATAATAATTTACTAAAAAGCCTGCAAGACCTATTGTGGGTAAGGAGATGAGAAGTGTAAAAGGGGCTAATACAGCGGCAGCGATACCTTCGCCCAGCGCAATGATTCCAGTGACTATAAATGCCATCCAGTCTAGCCACCATTTTTTATTTCTCGTAGCAGTTTTTTCTAGGCTTGGCTTTGTGGTCGGTTGTAGTGATGCTGATTTTTTATTTAGTCCTTTATCATTAAAGTGACCGTTTTCATGTAAATTTTTATACTCCTCAGGGATTTTAGTATTAGCATAATTCCAGTTTTGCGCCTCTTGCTCAAAGTTAGAGTCTGGGTTAACCACGATATAACGTGGTGCAAAAGGACTTTGTTTTTTCTGTTTTCTAAGTCTTCGTTTTATATAAAAATGATCGCGTAGCTCTTTTTCTGTTTTTGCCTTTTGTGTTGATTTGTTATCATCAAATGAAAAATCAAGGTCTTCTGTAAAATCATAGCTGAAATATTTTTTGAAAAGTCGAGTGGTTTTTTGTTTTGCTTTATTATATTTATCTGCAAACCAATCTTTATTATTGGGGTCCATTTCCTCTTCGTGGACAACTTGTTTTTTAAAATTGACGATGCGCTTATGGGTTTCTAATTCGTGATTTTCGTTAAAACGGTGTAGTTTTACTCGCAGCTGATGGAGCATCCCAGCTTGAAGATCATCGTAGCCGCCATCATTTAATACCGTAAATATTCGATAGCTTTTATCTAAAAATTCTCTTGCTATTTGCTTATCATCAGGCTTAAAGTCTTTGCTACATATTTCGTCGCTTTTAGCATGAAGATGATCTCGCAATTCTTTTAAAACATTAATTCGTTTTTCTAGGTTGGTATCCTGTTCTTCATGTGCAGGGCCATCTTCACGTAGTTCATCATTCTCCGGGGTTTCTTGGTCAATCTTTTGTTTTGCTATGCCAATCATGATGAATGTGGTGAGGATTTCAAAAACTTCTTTATTTCGATCGCCTAAACCAACAAATGGGAGGCTAGTAAGGGCATATCTCAAGGTTGCGAGCTTTGGTTTTTCAATAAGGAAATCGATGGCATTTAATACTTGGCGATCTAATTCACCAAGTTCACCTGTTGGATTATTACTATAACTTTGATTTAACATACATCTATACCATCTTTGTAACACTCAAGATAAGCCTGTAAAACGTCGCAAGTGAGTTGGACTTGCCACCAGGGCCTTGTGCTAAACAAATTGGTTGTTTGATGTGTTGTTTTGGTGAAAACGAATAGAATTAACCAACGAATTCACAATTGGTGCTAGAGCATCCTCGCTAGATCTGGATATAGACTGGTACAATATTGGAGAACGATAGAGAGCTGGACTCAAGCTACAAAGCTACTAAAACTACAAAACTACTTCAAAATGGGCAGTTGTCGCCTAGAATGAATGGCTGGTAGATATTTTTCTTACTATGATAAATTATACAATATAGATCTTAAGTAAAAATTAACAGTGAGTAAAAATGCGTAGTGGTGTGTGTTAGTGTGTGTATTAAAGATCAGATGAGGGGGTTGAATTAGCATTAGAACCCCTCTCACCCCCCAAGGGCTGGGGAATCTGTGCATTTTTGAAAAAATTTAGTATTAAAATCAATGTGGTTAAAAAAATAGTGACGCAGTGGTTTTTTTAGTTGCCTAAAAGCGTGGCCATCTACTATGTTATAATTTTTCTTAACACTTTATTATTTTCCCGCCGATGTCATCCCGGAGATTACTGCAAGTTTGCGAACGAAGTGAGCTTACTTGCAGTTATCATCCGGGATCCAGGAATTGCAAAGTTATCTTATCATGAAAAGCTATCATTCCTGGATTCCGGGTTGCAACTGCAACTAAGTTCGGCTTCGCTCACTAAGTTGCAGTAACCCCCGGAATGACAGCGTTTGAACAGTGTGGTCTTGATAAAAATGAGTAGATTTCTCAGCCCTTGGGGGTGAGAGGCTCTCTAAAATTATTCTGTTGTCTGTCTTCAGTCATCCGTCTTCCGAACGGGTGAGGGGGTTTCGAAATTAATCTAGTATCTAGTTTCTAGCCCCTAGTTTCTAGCCCCTAGTTTCTAGTTCTGAACTGGTGCCGAGGAAAGGACTCGAACCTTCACGGGGTTGCCCCCACAAGCACCTGAAGCTTGCGTGTCTACCAATTCCACCACCTCGGCGAGATTTGAGTTTGGCTACTCTACATTTACCTTAGATAGCTGTCAATTGCCATCGGGGTGTTTATATTTGGCACTAGCCTTAGGGTTTGGCTGGGGATTATTGTGGTTATAAGTCCCAGTTAAGTGTTCATGCACGCCTTGGCAGCCTAAGGCGATATAACGCTCACGCATCTGGTTTAAATGACGCTGTAAAGTGAAGGTCTTATTTTGATAGGGATTATTCTCAATCATCACGATTTCGTGGCGGAGATTGACACATTCGGCTTGTCTGGAGATAGGAGATTCAAAGGATCTGCAGGCTGTTAATAGTAAACCACAGCCAATTAATGCTATTATGTTCAAATATCGTCTGATACTTATATTTATATTTATCATCTTGAATCTCCGTATACATTATATATATATTTAATGTAGCGATGATAAGACGATAACGAGTATACTTGCAAGAGGAAAGTTAATAACGGAATTTATATGGCAAAATGGCGTAGAAACAAAGACCCAAAGCTTGATCGCGAGATCTCCAAATATCAAAATCCTATCCCCAGTCGGGAATTCATCATGCAATATCTGCGCGAATGTGGCAAACCTGTTCGTCGTGGCGATATCTTTGCAGCCTTTGAGATTACTGAGGACGCGGAGCGTGATGCCATGCGGCGTCGGCTCAGGGCCATGGAACGGGATGGTCAAATTGTGTTTACCCGCCGGGGTGGTTATGGGCTTACTGATAAGCTAGACCTGGTGCGTGGTCGCGTATCTGGTCATAAAGATGGTTTTGGCTTTGTCATTCCAGAAGATGGTAAAACAGACTTATTTTTATCGAATGGCGAGATGCGCCAAGTGTTTGACGGTGATCGCGTCTTGGCGCGGGTGGTCGGCACGGATCGAAAAGGCCGCCGTGAAGGCGAGATTGTCGAAGTCTTAGAGCGTTATGCCACAGAAATTGTTGGGCGTTTTTACATTGAAGGTGGGGTTAGCTTTGTGATCCCCGAAAAAAAGAATATCACCCAAGATATTATTGTCCCTAAAGATGCCCGTGGTCAGGCACAGTCTGGCCAATATGTGACGGTGGCGATTACTGCCTGGCCAAGCCGCCGTTCGCAAGCGGTTGGTAGCGTTATGGAAGTGTTGGGTGAACATATGGCCCCGGGGATGGAGATCGATGTCGCGATGCGCTCCTATGGCTTGCCGCATACTTGGCCTGAAGCACTGCACTATGAAATCGATCAGTTATCAGAAGAGGTTTCTGACGAGGATAAACAAGGGCGTGTTGATTTGCGCGCCAAGCCGTTTGTGACCATCGACGGTGAAGACGCCAAAGACTTCGATGATGCGGTTTATTGTGAACCTGGTAAGCGAGGACGATTTACTCTATTTGTTGCCATCGCCGACGTTAGCCATTATGTCAAACCGCACACCAGTTTAGACCAAGAGGCATATGTCAGAGGGACTTCTGTTTATTTCCCAGGGCGGGTCATCCCCATGTTGCCAGAGATTTTATCGAATGGTTTATGTTCTTTAAAACCAAAGACGGATCGTTTGGCGATGGTTTGTGAAATGTCGATTACTGCCAGTGGCAAGATTGCAGATTATAAATTTTATGAAGCGGTTATTCATTCGCATGCACGTTTGACTTATACCGAAGTTTATAAAATGTTAGTTGAGCAGCATCAAGTGATGCGCAAGCATTATCAAAATCTGATTTCGCACCTCGAGCAGTTATATGCCTTATTTGAAATACTGCATGCTCGACGTGAGGAGCGTGGGGCATTGGAGTTTGATACCACGGAGACCCAGGTTATCTTTGATACTGAACGCAAGATTAAACAGATAGTCCCTTATGAACGTAATGATGCCCATCGTTTAATTGAAGAATGTATGTTGTTAGCCAATGTCTCTGCGGCTAATTTTTTATTACACCATAAATTACCGAGTTTGTATCGTGTGCATCAAGGGCCAAACCAAGATAAATTGGCCGATGTGCGTAAATTTTTAGGTGAAGTTGGTTTAACATTGCGAGGTGGGAATAATCCAAAACCAAAAGATTACTGCCGCTTATTAGATGAGATTACTGATAGACCGGATGCGCATTTGATTCAAACCGTGTTACTTCGTTCTTTATCACAAGCAGTTTATACCCCTGACAATATCGGGCATTTCGGTTTAGCCTATGATAGTTATACCCACTTTACTTCGCCGATTCGTCGTTATCCGGATCTCTTGGTACACCGTGCTATCAGACATCAATTGCAACATAAATCAAATCATAAATACCTTTATGATCACGATAATATGGTTGAACTGGGTGCCCATTGCTCGATGACCGAGCGTCGTGCTGATGAAGCAACGCGTGATGTGATGGATTGGTTGAAATGCGAATATATCCAAGACCGTGTTGGCGAAGAGTTTGCTGGCATTATTACCAGTGTTTGTCCCTTTGGTATCTTTGTGGAATTAAAAGATATTTATGTCGAAGGTTTAGTCCATGTCACTGCATTAGTGAATGATTATTATCATTATGATGCTGTAAAACATCGCATGATCGGTGAACGTACACGAACTATGTACCGCTTGGGTGACCCAGTGCAAGTAAAAGTTGTTCGTGTTGACCTTGCAAAGCGTGAAATTGATTTTGAATTAGTAGCGCAAAAGGCTGGACGAAAACGAACAGAGAAGACGCAGGCGAAGGTAAAAACAAAACCTAAAACAAGGACTGAAGGGAAAGCAAAGACTAAGCAGAAGGCCAAATCTAAGACGAACAAAAAAACTAAATCAACGGTTAAGGCCAAGACCAAGACTAGAACTAGAGCAAAACCTAAATCCAAGAAAAAATCCAGGACCACAACAAAACCACGTAAGAAAAACTAGCGATGAGTGCAGGCATGAAGCAAGAATATCTCTTTGGCATTAATACCATCGCTGCAACCTTGAAACATAATCCACATCGAATAAAAAAATTATTTATCAGCCAAAAGCGTTCCGATCAGCGGATTCAAACCTTGATTGATTCAGCCAAACAGCAAGGCATTGCCGTGGAGACAATCACCGAAGATAAACTGCAGCAATGGTTAGGTTCTGCCGTGCATCAAGGGATTGTTGCACAAGTAAAACCATTGACTGCCAAAACCGAAACTGAGTTAAAAGATTTTTTACCAAGTTTACCTGAAAATGCATTTATCTTGATCTTAGACGGGGTACAAGACCCACATAATTTAGGGGCTTGTCTACGCAGTGCTGATGCTGCTGGTGTTGATTGTGTGATTGTGCCTAAAGACCGTGCCGCCAGTTTAACACCTCTAGCGCAAAAAACTGCCTCGGGCGCTGCCGAAACCATACCATTTTTTCAAATCACCAATCTTGCACGTACTATAAAATTATTACAACAAAAAGGCATTTGGATTTATGGTTTAAGTGATAAGGCAAACAAAAGTCTTTATGAAGCAGATTTAAAAGGTGCGATTGCCTTAGTGTTGGGCGCCGAAGGCAAAGGTATGCGCCATTTGACTCAGGATATCTGTGATGACATTTATTACTTACCTATGGCTGGCAGTGTCTCTAGTTTGAATGTATCAGTGGCTGCAGGCGTGGCCATGTTTGAAGTAGTTAGGCAGCGCATAGTTGGCAAAGATAACTAAGGATTATCCTGTGTGATTATGCTAAAGCAATTAGTTATAAGCCTAGGCCAGTTTGCTTAATTTGGCTGGATAAATATTGGTCTTTCGCTTTTAAGTCAGATGAAGGTCCTGAAGGTAAATTATTTTTGCCCTTCTCTTTTAACAAAGGCGTGTTTTCATCTGGTTTTTTTTCTGTTTGTCCGAAGAGTGTTTTTACCAGGTTTAACATAATCTTCCCCTCGTCTCTATGTTAAGAAATATATGATATTTGTTAGTATTACTTAATGAATTAAATGCTATCTGTTGGCTGAGCAGTCTGTCAAATGTTAAAGACGGTCACTATAATAATGAATTATTGATTAACTAAATTTTCACGGCTTTTATTAATCCTTTTTAATTGGTGTTATTTTTCTTTTTGTCGTGTGCACTGATGTTGTCTGCACTGGTGTTGTCTGCACTGGTGTTGTCTGCACTGGTGTCGTCTGCACTGGTGTCGTCTGCACTGGTGTCGTCTGCACTGGTGTTGTCTGCACTGGTGTTGTCTGCACTGGTGTTGTCTGCACTGGTGTTGTCTGCACTGGTGTTGTCTGCACTGGTGTCGTCTGCACTGATGTTGTCTGCACTGGTGTTGTCTGCACTGGTGTCGTCTGCACTGGTGTCGTCTGCACTGGTGTGGTTCCGCCTATGATGTCATTCACCCACCGTTGTTATTCACACTTGTTGTCATCAACGATGTTATAATTTTTCCTAAAACCTTATTATTTCCCCGCTGCTGTCATCCCGGAAATTACTGCAACTTTGCGAGCAGAGCGAGCTTAGTTGCAGTTATTATCCGGGATCCAGGAATTCCTGGGTAAACATATTGGTAAGTTCTATTTCCTGGATCCCGGCTCATAACTGTAAGTAAGTTCGACTACGTCTCACTAACTTACAGTAATGGCCGGCATGACAACGGAGTGGGGGATGACAATGGTGGGGCGGCATGACAACGGTGGGGGATGACAATGGTGAGACAAGTATAATCTGCCAAGTGAATCATAATATAGTTTCTGTTAAATAGCTCATACAATAAGTGATAACATAGTTTTTTAAGGTATCAGTTTGAACTTAGGATTGCAAATAAGTCAGTATTCTGGATTCTAACCAATTTGTTGGCAATAAATGATGTTTCCCTGAGATAAATCCAATATGTCCTGCAGTTTTATGCAGTTCTAGCGTAATTGTAGATGATAATTCGTTTGGCTTTGGTATCGTACTAGCAGGAACAATTGGATCGTCAAGTGAGTGTATGATAAGTACATCATCTTGGATTTTGAATAAACTTTTATTCACTAAGGTATCATCATAATAACAATTAATATCAGCATAACCATACATCGGTGCTAATACATCGCGCTCATAATCTTGGATATTTGTTATTTTAGCTAAGCGCGTTTTAAGTGCTTGTCGGCCAACACAATCTTTAAGAGCGTTTTTAAGATTAGCTTTTAATTGTTTGACCATAAAATAATGATAAATTTGTTTAGGCCTTCTAAGTAAGTTTGTCGCTGTCTGACGAAGATCAAAAGGTACAGAGACGGCAATTGATTTTGCAATACGTCTTTGGTTTCTCTCATCACTCAGGTAACGCAATAGGATATTCCCACCCCATGAATAACCTATAACATAGATAGGATTTTTAGGGTAGTTTTGGATAATAGAATCAATCGTTATGGTCAAGTCTTCCAAATCATTACATTCAATATTATCTATGAAAAATGGTCGTAAGCCAGTATCAGATCGATAATGGATAAAAACCACAGGGTAATCATGCTTAATTAAATCATGACATATATTTTTAATATAAAACACATCTATTGAGGCAAGAATACCATGCAGTAACACAACAATTGGTTTATCCGAGTTGTTATCATGCACCTTGTTAAACCAAGTGATGCAGATATCTCTATCGATAGCACATGTTTCTCGAGGCTTAATGAGTGACTTATGATGCATTGGAAATGCAGGTGCTAAGATTGTCTGCAAATGTCCGTTGGGTAACCACCATACAGGTTTAAATTTAGGAGTCACCTATCATTCCTTTTCTAAATGATCACTTGTTGCTTTAATTTTATCTGAATGGTTAAGCATATCATGTAAATCTAGACGACCACTTCGATTTTCAGTTAAATGGATCTTTGGCCAACCTAAGCGACCAACAAAACATAAATTTTCTGGCGCTACTTTTTCACTTAATTTCTCATTAAGTTTTGTTGCCAATGTCAACGCACTTGGATGTGAACTAAAGTTAATTTTGTTACGGGCGTAATAGGCGAACATTTGTGGCGCTAATGCCGGTTGAATTGCAATCCCTAGCATCGTGGCCGTAAGCCAAAAACGTTGAATATTCATGCCAATCCTGATGGCTGCTAAGTGATCCTTATCATCAAAGTCTTCTTTGGTAAAAGTGAAATGACCAAAACAATTTAAACCAGGCACAATATCCATCTCTAATCGTGGCGTTGCAGTGCCGGCAAGATATTTATTCATAAACTCAATTCGCTGCCAGGATTTTATGGCCCAGCGCATTAGCTTTTGTGTCGGCGGACTTGCTCCAACGCAAGTAATAGGCACACCATATTTAGCATAGTTATGGTCTGCCAGAATTGCCTTATGAATTTCGTAAGTCTCTGGGATGGATAACCGAATTTTAGTTGCCAAGCTGTTTATTTTGGCAAACTGCCACCGATCAGTTAGTTTATTGTAGATTTTTAATTTTATATCTGAATCGAGACAGGACGCCAATTTTTCTAATGATTGAGCATCAATCGCTGCCGTATGTAATGGCGTACGGTTGACGCTACGGTGAGTGATGAAACTCACTCGTGGATCAGTTTCAAGCTTGCCTTTGCTAAATGTAACATCCACAAATTGCTGGCCATCGTTTTGTTGGTAAGACCACTTCATTTGTAATTGATATTTGCTTGCAGCAATTCGTATGGTTTCTAACAAGCAGCCAATTGAAAAGAGGGTTGGTACACCAGCATAATCATAAAGATTGAATTCTTTTTCAGATAGAATATTAATTCGAACTTGATTGGAATTTTTAATCTCAAATCGCCATGGTTGTGTATTATCACCACTCGGTGCCCATCTGGCCATGTCTAGAATTTCATGGATAACCGACTTATTTGTTACTGGTTTATTAGCGGTATTCACACTGGATGCTACATTTTTCTCTTTATCTTTCAAGGTCAAACGCTTGATAACATATCGCTTTAAAACTTGAGCTGGGTTACGGTTGCCAAACACTAGATAGCCTAGCTTATGTTTATTCAAGTAGGCGTCATATTGATGATAATAAGGCACAGAATACACTTTGCCGCGATTTAGCATTAATTTGATAAATTCCCCGACCATGATTCCTGCACCAAGCTGACAAGACGTAATGGAAGACGGGCCTTTTTTATTATTAAAGTCCACACGTTTCTGCTCTTGCAGGTATCTTTTTTGATACAGTTTTGGACTCAATCCAGTAAGAAACTTTAAGGTATTTTTTTCATCTGAATCAGCTTCTCTTAGATCAAAGTATTCGGTGAGTGTCATACGACCATCTGGCTTATAGATTAAGCAAGTACATCCCATCCCAATCGGTGCAACAGTTATAATCGGTATCTTTTTTGCTTCGCAGGTTCTAAAGAGTAACATCCTAGCTCTAACAGCAAAAAAGTCAATGCCATCAACATAGATATCTACATCGTTGAGAAAATCAGTTACATTTTCTTCGGTCACAAAATTGTATATGTCAATCTTAACATCAGGGTTAATATTTAAGGCTTCTTTGCGCATGGCTTCGGCTTTGTTCGTGCCTAAATTTGTCATATTAGCCCCAGCCTGGCGATTAAAATTTTCAATCTCAAAGGCATCACCATCGGCAATCTTGAATTTTGTGACCCCGAGACGAATCAAGGTAAGCAAATGAAAACCACCTGCCCCACCTAAGCCAGCAATAGCTACAGTTTTAGTCTTAATGATTTCTTGTTCCCATTCAGTTAACCAGCCAATATTTCGGGAAATAGCTCTGTTATAATTGAATTGTTTCATACGGATTACTCTCAGATTATTTTTGTATTACTTTCTTGTTAATCAAAAATTATGCTATTAACAAGAAAGTAGGTAATTAAAGTTATCATTAAAATATAAATTGATAGCTTTACTCTATTAACTATAGTCGTTTTTTTGTTTTTGTGTAATGTATCTATAGAAATCATGTTCCAAAACCTTTTCAAAAATGCTTTACGAATGACTTTAAAGTTTTCATTATCGAAGGCAACCATGCATAGCATTTGCTCACCATGTTTGAATTTGGGATTTTGTTGATAAAACCATTGTGTGTAATTGTCATCATGTATAATTTCGGATTTATCATTTTCCTGGATTATTACAGTATGTTTGGATAGTGTCTTGGAAATATAACAAAATTTATTAGCTATAAACTCAGTTTGACAAAATTGTTTGGAAAACTTTGCCATAATATCGTCTATC
>CAVVHY010000007.1:0-13028 GCA_963748135.1 uncultured Gammaproteobacteria bacterium
GTTATAACGTTAATACACTGCCTCATGGCAAATCTCTATTATCTGAGCTAGAAAACAACAACTTTGATTTGCTAATTTTAGATCTCATGCTGCCTGGAGATGATGGCCTAGAATTATTGTAAACAGGTTCGTAGAGTATCCAATATACCAATGATTATGTTGACTTCTGTAAATGAAGTAACAGAAAAAATAATAGGTATCGAGCTTGGTGCCGATGATTACATTACTAAACCCTTCAACACGCGTGAACTATTGGCAAGGATTAAAGCAGCTTTGCGACGGGCAACAATGCCAACTTTGACTGATGCACAGGATAATAACACACCAAGAAATTCTAAACTTATGTTCGCCGGCTGGACCTTAGATACTGCAACTCGTCAACTAATTAATCCAGAACAACTTGAAGTCATTCTGACCTCTGGTGAATATGATTTATTACTGGTCTTACTTGAACATCCAAATCGTGTTGTCAGTCGAGATATGTTGCTTGATCTTACTCGTCATCGGAGTGCAGGCGTATTTGATCGTAGTATTGATATTCAAGTAAGTCGTTTACGCCTCAAACTGAGGGATGATCCAAAAACGCCGCAATTGATCAAAACCATCCGTAACGCAGGCTATATGTTTTCAGCAATTATCACTAAACAATGATCGATTAGACAATTACTTGGTACCATAAATTTATGGCTATCATTATTTACGGACTTTGCTTCTTATAGCCAAGGATTCTCGACTACTTGAACACAATGAATTACGTAGCGATCATTTAACTTGCTAAACCACTATTATAAGCTGACCAATTTATTCCATGACTTTCACTTTTAGGAATGTGATGGCGGCGAGTTTGGTTATATTTATAGGGCATTTTACTCCCCTTAATTCTTATGTAGACATCGACATCATAGGTTAAATATAGCTCAATATTGTAAAAAGTTTAACATCTTTGGGGCTGGGAAACAATGCCACATTTTGATTATTAATGCTTGGTATTCCTGAAAAAGGTCCGGCGCTTATGTCAAATCATCCTTATTCCCATGGAAATTGTTGGTGATGCAAAAAGTTCGTAATGTTTTGCTGGATACGAGGTTCAGCGGCTAATCGTGCGGTCTCTTGTATCGCCTTAGTTTGAATTGTCTCACTAATGGGTGCTAGTGAGCGGAGATATCGTTTAAAATCAAGCAATGTTTCTTGTGCTAATCGATAACAGCGGCGTTCATAAATCTTTAGCGCCTGCATGATATTATGGCTTACAATATCAACTAAATGTATTCTTTCTGCCTCAGTTGCAGTTATGCTTTCCGTTGTTAGCGTTAAACGGTAAGCAGGCTGAAAACCTGTGCGTCGAATCATGTAAGGTAGAACCATGGCTGGTAATAAACCCCATAACGCCTCTGATAAACTAAAACGGGCACCCTCATGAGCAATAACAAGATCACAGGCAGAGACAAGGCCCATACCTCCTGCCACCACTACGCCCTCAATACAGGCAATCGTAACCTTAGGAATATTACTTAAGGTATTTAATAATTCTATATAATGTGCATTCCATGTCTCACGTTCGGCTACGGTTTGATGCTGAGTTTGTATAGCTTCTTGGAAATCCATCCCGGTGCAAAAATGCTCGGAATTGCCGAATAAAGCAATGCAACGGATATTTGCATTGCTTGCCGCCTCTGCCAAGGCATTGCGTAAGGCTTCGATTAATTCAGCTGATAAGCTGTTTTTTGCCTCGGGTCGATTCAAGGTAATAATAAAAGTCTTATCGACTTGTTGCAGAATAATGGGTTTACTCATTGTATTTGTTGTCTCATGATAGCCATCTGTCATGCTTAACTCCAGATATATTCACGGTGATAACCTTTGATTTCGGTTAAGATTAGTAACTTTCGATTGGCGATGTGTTGGTAATATATCATTTGAAAGGGAGCAAACTCAACTGTCTTATTTTCAATGCCAAACATCCACGTCTCATTAATATCAGCTATTGCATCTAACTCTTCCGATTCTATATTCAGTGATAGAGTAATCGTGTCTAATAAATAATCTAATGTTAGCATACCATTTCCTCCTATTTAATTTTATCATTTATCTTTATCCATGTAGCCTGATTTACCGTAGTGCTTAATGGATAGCGATAAACCAAGCCTTTTAAGTTTTCTTTATACAATTCAAAGCCTTTATCAAGATAAAAGTTTTTGACATTATAATTTTTCTTGCTGGCAATATATTCCGCATAAATCTCAGTGTAACCTTTAAGCATAATATTCTCTATTATGTGCTAAACATGAGTCTTCGATACCCCGAGAAAAGACACGACAACTTAAAATAAAATTCCGAATCCAGATTTGCTTTTGAGTATGATTCGCCTCAAAAAACATACACCCAATTATGCCATTTTCACCAAATTTATCATTAGCCGAAATATATCCGATCAGCCAATGTCGATATGCTGCCATCTCTTTTATTTGTGGCTCAGTATAACGACACGTTGTCCTGTTGAATTGGTTGGTGCGCGCACATAACTGTGCAGTTCGGTTCAACGCCATGCTTTCGGGTACAAATAAATCAATAACAATATTTAACTCTTTTAAATAATCCTCTAAGGTAGCATGTGCGCAAAATTCCACTTTTCTTGCTGCATCAGCACGATAGCTACTTGTTCGAGTATAATCTTCTGCAGTCAGTTCAAAAACATTGATCCACCCCGGTTCTAAAAGATGCATTGGATAATCTGTTGGTTCCTCCCCTACCTCAGGCACTGAAACTTGTGGATAGGTTTCTTTGATTAATCCCCGTTCAATTGCTTCAATATCTGCTAATTCTCCTGTCACAATAAAATGTTGATCAAAATTAACAGCCGCTAAGGTTGTGTTATGATACATGGGTTCTCGCTCAAAATCATTGGGTGACGTCTAAATTGCCAACATCGCCGCGGGCGGACAGCTTGCCATAACCCAATGGCTTTGTCTTACAACGGCATAGACACCTGCTGCTAATGACAACACACCTGCTATCACCATAGCCGCAAGTTCACCAATGCTTACTCCTAAAACGCTTGTCGGCATTAAGCCATAAGCCATGAGTGTCTTTGCTAAGGCATATTCAACCGCGAAGATTGCGATATGGCTATACTGTAATTCATTAAACGGCATACTCTTGGCATGACAAGCATCATACATATACGGAATGAATCGCCAACCTGATTGGCACTCAAGTTCGTCATCTACCTCTAACAAAAATTGCTTGAAATACGCATCCCGTTGATATAAATCAAGCCCCATAAAAAAATGTTGCGATCCTTGTCCGGCAAATAAAAATATTAATGGGGGTTGTGAATTGTTATTTATTAATGCCATTGTTTTGTTCTATTGTTTACGATAAGGTGTCGATTATAGACTAATAACAATTTGTATTAAAGCTAAGGGTCCACCATGGGTACTTTTTTGTTTTCAAAACAAGTGTCCCAACATCTTGGTCGTAGTATAGTCTTAATTGTAGTAAAAAGTTCGACAACATGAAAAAATTTGTGCCAAATAGCAATTTTAAAGTCCATGTACTAAAAACCCAATGGATCGACATTAAAAATTATTGTTATATTATCGAAAACCACCAATCTAAAGAGGTGATACTTATTGATCCTTCCTCGGAATTTCACACAATTGATAATATGCTTAAACAAACCCACACTAAGCCCAAGGCTATTTTACTGACTCATCATCATGACCATGTTCATCTGGAAGCAACACAAACCTAGAGCTATTTTAAATTTATGCTATAGCCTTATCTCATTTATTTTGTGAGGAAGATTAACATGAAAACGGGCTTTCGCGTAGTTGTAGAAACTTACAACATCCCAAGTAATGAAACTGTAACCCGAAAAGAGATCGATAGCTTTACCCTCCAATCCCCTATACATATAAGAGAAGTGGGATTAGATCAACAGCATCAAATAAAAATTTTACAAGCTATTTTGGATTCGCTGCTCCCTCAACAGTTCTTATTATTAGATGAAGATGATATTTGCCCTGAGTACGGAAAAAAAACCAAAAAAGCGGGCAAGTACCCTTCACAGTTTCATAGTGTTTATACCGATCATAAAGTAAAAATGGCTAGAAGGCTTTGCAAATGTGGATGGAAACGCAAGTATACAGTAGAAGGTTATTTTGCTTTTTCATCCCATCCAGATTTATTAAAAATGCAATGTGACGTAGGTTCAGAGCAGAGTTATATGAAAGCACAAGAAACTTTGGAAAAGAAGAATGGGTGTGTAAGAGCCGTTAATAATCGTATGCATATTGCCCGCACAGTGAGCACCTTTGGGGAAGCAATAAGTGAGTTAAAAACACAGCCTCATAATATTAAACCTGTTATTAAAGCTAAAACCTTGGTAGGTCAAATTGGTGGTGGCCATATTCCCACAAATATAAAAGGTAAAAGAAGTTATGAGGTTCTTGCGGGTCAATTTTATCAACCAAAACATTTAATTGAGACAAATAATCGTTCTCGAACAGTAACAATGAGCACATGTATTGCATCAGCAAAATCAGATCGGCTACAGACGATGAAAAAGCAGGTTTTATATGCCGCAAGACAAGAAGGGCTAACAAATGACACACTAGTTTATTTGCTTGCAGATGGTGCAAAGAATTGCTGGAGTGCATCAAGCTTATTAAAAAAACATTGTAAAAAAGTGATTTTTATTTTAGATATGGAGCTATATAGGTAGAGCATTTAAGCATGCTGAGCAAGAGCTTCCGGAAGAATATCATGAGAAACTGAACAAAGCAAAATGGAGTTTATGGCACGGCGATTCTAATAAGTGCCAAAATAAACTGGCTTCGTTATATAATGAATTAAGTGGAAAAATGAAGTTACCAAAGTTGATGAAATTGCAAGCCTATCTAAAAAATAATGATGCTTGTACCATTAATTATGCTGATTATAAGGAACGTAAATTACCTTTTACTAGCAGTATCATTGAAGGTGCTGTCGATAATATTGTTAATGATAAACAGAAACGCAATAAAAAAATGCAGTGGACACATGAAGGCGCTCATCCTGTTGTTCAGCTTAGAGCCTCTAAAGCAAGCAATACTTGGGATGAGGATTGGGATCAAGCAGTTAAATATTTACTTGCCGCTTAGTTCGATATTTGTGTTGCTTCCAATGCCAGTTTTTAGTTTTGTACTTTGCGGGAGGAAATTTGCCACGATATGGGGATGCATGTTTGAATGGCATGGTTATGCCCCTAATTGATAATTACTACATATGCTTCTCTAGTACCCTTGAGTTGTATCCTTTTGAATGCGAGTAACCATAACAACCAGTCTCTTTTGCTTGAAATATTATTAGACAGGCATGGCTAAAAAGGTTATAATTTGAACTGATTTAATGAATTTATCCTTATTTTAAGTGTTGAAGGATATGACAATAAGGCATATCGATGAATTATATAGATATTTTTAGACAATATTTCAATAAGTTACCAGGATTATTCATCCTTAAGAATCTGAATTCATCTTTCTTAATATTTCGGATGTGAACTTTAGCTACAAATTAAATGACCTAGGATTATAGTTATGTTTAGAACTCGCGTAAAAGGTCTTGAACATATCCCTGTATGTGATGGCCCCTTATCTGACTCAACTGAAATCAAATACTTAACTAAGGAAGAATTTGAAGTAAAATTTGGTATCACCTATACCGAAGATTTATTTTGTAAAGAAGGTGGTGAATCCATTTTGGCATTAGAAGCACAAAATAAATCGGATATCTCTCCCGTGCAAGTACTAGAACGCAGCGAAAACCCATTGGATTGTCTTATTGTCGCTAAACTTGATGAGCCAATCGGGTATTCCTTGATGACAACAAAAGCCCTGCGGGCTAATATCGTTATAGGATTTTTTCATGGTGAAATAAGGTCTGTGACCAGCTATGTCGATGACTCTCATCATCATAATTACGCTATGAAGTACGCTTCGGGGCTTACTGTTGACCCCGAGAAGATTGGTGGCATATTACGATTCATGCCACATTTGCCATTTGATAAAAAAACAGAAACTGCGCGTTTTCGTGCAAATTTCATAGAAACTTTTAAGTTGAGATCGGGGATTGATTTGGATTCTGAATCAGGTCGCCTAATAGCTGAATCAAGAGGCATCGACGTGGATGAATTTATTGCAAACCAAATAACACAGGTCGATGATTTTTCAGATTTGGTATTTGCCAATGAAGCCACCAAAAAAAGTATATTGACTGCAAACGTTGCAATGGCAAAGTTCCGTATTGGGGACGGAGTATATAACATTGTTTATACGACTAGAGATATTCCGGCTAACTCACCAATTGGATTCAGTTATGGACATGAGCATTTCCTCCATCCTGATTCACCCACGCCACGGCTTATGGACAAGAATGGAATACCAGTCAATCCTAAATCCTACCTCTGGTTAGGAAAAAAGAATCCTCATGAGTTGTATGAAATAGCACTTCAAAAGTATCGCGAGAACCAATACGTTTTCGCTTTAAAGATAGTAACGACTGTCGCACAATTTTATGAAGCACAAAGCAAAAAACCTGAACTCGCCACATGTTACTCCACTATGTCATCATGTTATCGTGAACTAGATCAGCCTTTTGAAGCCATTACATTTTGCTTAAATGCTTGTGAAACATATGCAGGATTAGGTGATAAAGGAAAATTTGAGTTTAATTTGCGTAAACTTGGAACATGCATTAATAAAATCGATAAGAATAATGATAATTGCAAGAAGCTATATGGCATCGCAGTTAAGTTGCATCAGCGAAAACAATTTAAAGCGGCATCGCTTATCTTAGATAAAATAGTGAGTTTCTTTGAGAAAAAAGACTTAGTCGTGTGTCTATCTACTATGGCGAGTTGCGCCAGAGATGATAAACAGTATGATGTTGCGAGGGATCACTGCCAAAGAGCACTAAATTTAGCAAAAGAGTATCACGGTAAGGATCATCCAAAGACAAAGAAAATTCAGGACAAGCTTGACAGCTTAGAAGGTGTTCATGCAACAAAGTCGCTTGGTAATGACACTTTTACACTTTAAAAGGATTTATACCACAGAAGGCATTAAAACGTTGGCAGAGCTTGATAAGCGCCATGATACGCCATATGGTATGATGATAAAGAAACTCTGTGAGCGAGCATTCAATCGATTCAAGGACGAAGCCTATGAACGCTTATCCAACATCTCGGTTTCGCATATATATAACCTACGTAAATCATCAGGCTATAAAAAATATCGCTGTCATTATGATAAAACGAAAAGCCGTAAGAAAACCCCTATTGGTCAACGGCGTAGGCCTAAGGCAAATGGAAAACCAGGTTACATAAGAATTGATACGGGGCATCAAGGCGATATTGATGGGCGCAAAGGGGTTTATCACATTAATACCGTTGATGAGGTTACGCAATTTGAAGTCGTCGTGAGTGTTGAAAAGAGATCGGAGCGATATTTAATTCCAGCACTTGAAGTTTTATTAGCTGCGTTTCCATTTAAGATTATTAATTTCCATTCAGACAATGACTGTGAATACATCAATAAAACAGTCGCCTGTCTGCTTGGCAAATTACTCATTGAGTTCACAAAATCAAGGCCAAGGCACTCTAACGATAATGCTTTAGCAGAAGGAAAAAATGCGGCCATTGTGAGAAAAGTCTTTGGTTATACACATATCCCTCAGCAGTATGCGGCTCAATTAAACACGTTTAACCAAAATCTATTAAATACCTATGTCAATTATCATAGGCCTTGCTTGTTTCCAAGGCTTGTTGCAAACAAAAAGGGCAAACAGAAAAAAATATATGAATATAAACTTATGATGACCCCTTATGAGAAATTTAAGTCTCTTCCTGATGCAGAGGTTTATTTAAAAGATGGCTTGTGTTTTAAAATGCTGGATGACATAGCGTCCGCTATGAGTGATAATGAGGCTGCTGACTACTTACAGCAACAGCGTTAAATCTTGTTTAAACAAATTCATGAGGATTGTAAGGCTAGAACATGATTAAAACTCCCCTTCAGACTCATTTTGAAATAGGAAAATACTTTTGTCTGCTATTATTTGCCCACATATATGGCCCCGGTAAAATATATAAAATTGACTAAATTGCCATTAACAATTAATGGCAAGATCGATAAAACGAAGCTTTTTGAGTTTGATTTAAAAGAGATAGAAAATGTTTAAAAGCGTTGGTACACCTAATAAAACTACATTAGCATTTATTGAAGAACTTCAAGAAAATATGAAAAAGAATCCGCCTAAACCACTTGCTGAAACTTCTATGCCAGAATATCGTGCTAATGTAAAAGGCTTTCAAGCCTTTCGCGCAACTAATGCAGAAGGTGTTACTATCGAAGATATCAATCCCATTTCAGGGCCTGATGATAATTCAATCCCTATTCGTAAATTTGTCCCAGATGATGTAAAGGATGATACTAACGGCCCAGCAATTATCTTTTTCCATGGCGGGGGGTTTGTGGCTAATTTGGATTGTCACGATGCACCTTGTTCTAAACTGGCAAAGGCGGCAGGGGCAAAGGTATTTTTGGTCGATTATCGATTGGCGCCGGAGAATAAATTTCCAGCTGGTGTTAATGATGCCTACACCGCAGCTAAATATTTTTCTGAACATACGGAAAAGTATGGCTTTGATAAAAATAAATTGATTGTCGCTGGCGATAGCTCTGGTGGTAATTTCGCCGCCTTGGTGGCTATCCGTGCCCGTGATGCCAAGGCATTCCCTATTTCTCAAGTCATATTAATCAGTCCGGCAACTGATTTAACACGTTCTTCACATACCCATGATAGTTATGCTGAAAAAGATGTGTTATTAAACTCTGAAGCAATTGATTGGTTGTATGATCAATACATACCAGAAGACGTGAAGCGTAATGATCCAACTCTCTCACCATTTTTTAGCAAAGATCTCGGTGGTTTGCCACCGCATGTTGGCATCATTGCTGAGTTTGACGGACAGCGTAGTGATTTTGAAGCCTATATGAATAAACTTGAAGCCGCTGGAAATGAGGTAACAAGACATGTATTAGCCGGGCAGATTCATTCATTTTTTATTGCTCGGGGTAAGCTTGATGAAGGTGATGACCCAGCAATAGTAGCTGGGGAGGCGGTTGCAAAAAAAGTTCGTTAGGAAATTAAGCTGTACCGTTTAAGCGATGATGTAAGTCTATTAATTAAGCTTTTGAAACAAGGCTAGCAACTGAATTGCTAGCCTTATCATTTAAAATGCTACATTCTCTGTCTGCTCTAAGCGATCCACTTTGAATTTAAAAGGATTGAAGTCTGTAGTTACATCAGTGATGTTGCCGCCTTCTAATCTTTTTAGTAAATTCGTGATAAAGCTGCCAGGGAATGATAGCAATGCCACAAAGCTTATTTGGATTAAATAGAGGGGTAGAATCATTTCAACCACTTTATCAAATGGCAATATACCATAGTAAAGCGAGATACAACCAATAATATTTTGAATCAGCTGGTCAGCAGCAGAAGAACCAACGCTTCGTAACCAAAAATATTTACCACTTAATAAAAACTTTAGTTTGGTAATGATGTAGCTAGGAGAGCGGCTAATTTTCCGGGGCATTTAAGCTGCTTTTTTTAGATTTGGATTTTCTCTTTTTTTGCCATCGCCTATTTTAATCCCAGGATACCAATGTTCAAAGTATCCAGCCAATTCGGTTCCGAATGCAGGAACACCAGAGAAGCGACATAGGCAGCTGTAACTCTATGATATATATGCTAAAATAAGACAAGAGAAAATCTCTTGGCTTTTGTAAAATCCTTTATTTATAGGGCTTACAGCCCGATTATTCTTAACGAAATTTGAAAATCTACGATTTACCCAACTCCATGATTTTTTCACGAATTCCCTCGGCATCGTGTATACGCTGGAGGTAGCTATAACCAGCGCGCCATTTCATGCCCGTCGTTGATATTAGGCTAACCGTTTTTTGATTGAGCCTTTGAATCATGCCAACCACATCTTTGCCATTATGGGTAAAGCCCACAATATCCCCAACACTCAAATTATTCGCAGTTAATTTATTTTTATTCTCGTAAATATTTGTATCAGCATTGCTAATATTTAGCATGTAGTAGGGTATTTATCCACGGGAGTTTGGCTTTTCAATATCTTTCACAATAACGTAACTGCGCTTTAATTCCAACACTTTAACTGGGATTAAACGATTTTCCTCATGACAAAAATAAGTTGTTTCGATACCAATGCGCAAAAATATTTTGACATTCATAATACGCTCAGGATTATCTAATTCTTTATCAATAGCCACATGTAAACGATATAGATCAAATGCACTGGCTTCATTGAGTGCTTTTAGTATTGCTGTGTATTCCACAATAATACCTCTCCAATTAAAATAAGGTTAAGTTGTTTCAACTATTTTTTCTTGCGTGCCGTCTTAGCCCGTTCAGTTAATTCAATATCAATATGGGGTTCTATACATTGCTCCCAAAATTATTCCCGGGAATATGCAGTGCGGTATAGCCTAGTGCCTTATCCCTGCGTAACAGCGACTTCCTATCCCGTTGCGTCATAATAAAATGTTACCGAAGACTAGATTCGTTGCCTCACATTAGGTGTTACTCTAACATACTTAAAAATCGTCTTCAGTTTGTTCTCAATTTGCTCTTTCAGCGAGAACGGATTTAAAGAGTTATAAATCGCAATGAGTTCCTGTTTTTTGTCCTTTGGAATACTGTCATCATCTAACAAACGCTGATAGGGAGTTTTAGGAACATCATAATAGCGCTTATACTTTGAGTTTATTTTTTCTTTTTTAATTAATTTCATGGTTGGGCAGAAGTAATTTTGATATAAGCACCATTCGTTACTATACAAATCATTCATTTTGCTTATAAGCGTTTTGTTATTGATGCGGTCATAGCCAAAAAGTTGTCGTACATGCGTCCAATTTTTCTGTTCCACATGAGCATTGTCATCTTTATGGTAAGGTCTTGAGCGAGTAAACTGGATCATGCGTTCTTTGGGGCGGTCACTAAAGTAGCGGATCAGATGGTAATTTAAGAATTCGGTGCCATTATCACAATCAAACCCTAATAATGGGAATGGCAGCCTATTTTCAATATCTTTGATAGCTTTTAGTATATTGTCGGCCCCTTTATTCCAGACAGCCCTGTTTTCGGTCCACGTGCTTTTTATATCGGTTAATGTCAAACTCCAAGCAAAGTCCCCAGCTAAACTATTGCCACAGTGTGCAACCGTATCTGCCTCAACAAACCCAGGTTTGGACACATCCCAATGGTGGGTCTTTATAGGAATTTGATTTTTTAATAGTTTGCCGGGCTTGGTGGTAGAGAATCGTTTGCGAGTCATTGCCCGATAAGGTTTTAACAAGCGGTCGATTGTTGAAGCACTCAGTGACAATAGTTTTTGACGGTTGTTATCCTGTAAAGGTGAATAATGTGTTTCGTAATGAGGTAACCATAGCGGTAACATGACCACAAGCTTCTTAGAGCAGACATAATCAGAGGCCATCCAGACGGCTTTAAGGGGCGTGAGAATCGCATCCTGATGATATTGTGGTTTGCGACCAGGCTTGCTCTTTTGAACTAGTTTGCGTCGCCTTGGGCGCCGCTTTAATAGCCTTAGCGCATGTTTTCTGTGGTATCCACATACCTCACAGAATTCATCTAATATCTTTGATTTAGTCGCACGATTTGCCTTATGATAACGCTCATAGATTTGTTCTAAATACGACCTTTTTCCATCTTGACCCATGATTTTGCATCCTTCAATGTTCGGTAACATCTATTGTGAGGCAACGATTGGGTCAAGGCCCTACCTTCGGTAACATTTTTTATGAGTCAATTCGCCATACCTCGTCTGGCGTTGTTTTATAGCCTAAAAAATGGTAAAATCTTTACAAAATTGAGCTATATCTAACCTTATGATGTCGAAGTCTACATAAGAATATAAGGGGAGTAAAATGCCCTATAAATATAACCAAACTCGCCGCCATCACATTCCTAAAAGTGAAAGTCATGGAATAAATTGGTCAGCTTATAATCGTGGTTTAAAGCAACGTGGTAATCTTGCTTTGTGGTTATCTCCTGACGTGATTAAACATTGGTATGAAGCAGAGCGTATCTATGATGGCACAGGCACACCCAACCTTTATAGTGATATGGCGATATTTGTGGTGCATGAAATTCGTCAAGTGTTTAAGTTACCTTTACGTCAATGTGAAGGATTTGTTAATTCATTATTTGCGATGATGAAGATTGATTTAAGTTGCCCGAGTTTCAGTACGTTATCAAAACGGTTAAAACACTTAAACTTAACCCGTCCCTATTATCGAATACATGGCAATAAAAAAGATGTCAGGGCCATTGCCATTGATTCAAGTGGTTTGAAATGTTATGGTCAGGACGAGTGGCACCAAGCGCATTACGCGTTAAATAGCAAGAAAAGCTGGCGTAAACTGCATATTGTGGTTGATAATGACAATATGATTCAGACATGTGAATTAACCAATAGTCATACGCAAGATACAAGTGTTGTTGATAAACTAATTAAACCGATAGCTGAAAACTTTCGTCACATAACAGCCGATGCCGCTTATGATGAAAATCCGACTTATCATAAATTAACAGACCAATTTCCTACAGCGGATATTGTGATTGCACCGCAGAAAAATGCACGGGATGATAAAGGAAATGAATTTTATCGCAACCGAAACATTCGTGAGCGGATCTGTTATGGTTGTATGGGTTGGCAGAAGCTGCGTAATTATAGCTGGCGTAATCGTTCGGAATTAAGTATTCAACTCTACAAACGTATCTTGGGAGAAAGGTTGCATGCCAGAGAATTTGAGCGTCAAGAACAAGAGGCCATTATTGGCTGCAGCGTTCTCAATAAAATGATGCTCATGACGATAGGCGAGATCCGTCAAGTGGCATGAAGTTAAGTAAATGAGCAGTTATGCTGCAGCTAC
>CAVVHY010000008.1:0-20718 GCA_963748135.1 uncultured Gammaproteobacteria bacterium
TTCATATCTATATTGATGGAAATTCATTTTACTATTAACTGTTATCATAGTCTATGACATAAAAGTTCAAGCATTGTAACCAATAGTTCGCCTTACGCGACATCTTGGTGTGTTAAACATGAAAAAACATAAAAAATGAAAAGTGAGTTTATATTTTTATTGTTGAGCCAGTAAGAGTATAAACTACACATTACCTCGCTCCGGACGACTAGCGTATGGCGTTAGTTATTTTAAGTGGTCTAATGGCAAGGCTGATTTATCGACTATATTACGCAAGACGAAACTTGAATCAACATTTCTCACCCCATCAATCTGAGTTAACTTGTTAAGCAGAAAGATTTGATAATCATTTAAACTTGGTATGATTACCTTAAGCATATAATCTTGAGCTTGTCCTGCAATTAAGTGGCATTGTATCACTTCAGGGAATTCTTTGATGGTATTTTCAAATTTTGACATAATTTTGGGGTCATGACTGTTTAGTCCCACAGCAACCATAATGGTTAATTCTAAATGAAGCTTTTTAGGGGCAAGTAAGGCCACATATTTGTCAATGCAAACCTTCGTCTTCGAGTTGCTTTACTCGCCTTAAGCAAGGGGAAGGGAAAGTGATACTTTTTCGGCCAACTCTTGGTTGCTTAATTTACAACTCCCTGCAGTAGCTCTAGAATTAACTTGTCAATACGATCCATTGTGTCTTACCTTATTTAACCAATATCTATGCTAAAATTGGCATAATATGCTAAAAAATATAACATATATAATTAATAATATTAAATTGTATCTGATTCATAGCATATTAGCAATCCTATGCTAATTAAAATTTGCTAATCTATTTACTTGAAAGAACTGTCCTATAGAAAACGCGGAGATAGCATGAATCAGTCAGCATATATCTGGAAAAATGGAACGATTATCCCATGGCAAGATGCACAAACCCATGTATTAACACATGGGCTTCATTACGGTTCCGCGGTGTTTGAGGGCTTACGCTGCTATCAAACCTCAAACGGGGTTGCGGTATTCAAGTTGAAAGAGCATATTGCTCGGCTTTTTCTATTCCGCTCAACAATTAGGAATGATAATTAATTTCAGTATTGATGAAATTTGTGAAGCAGTCATTAAAACCATACAAAAAAACAACTGCTCAGAAGCCTATATTCGGCTACTGGCTTACTATGGCTACGGTAGTATGAAGCGACACCCTCCGAAGATTTACCGATAGATATTATTATTGCTTGTTGGCCTTGGGGAGATTACTTACCTGTAAAAGCAGTAGATATTGTTACTAGCCCTTATATTCGTATTCATCCCAAATCTACAATTGCGGACGCTAAAATCAGTGGCCATTATGTTAACAGTATCTTAGCAGGATTAGCCATTAAAAATACCCATTATCACGAAACACTTTTGTTGGACTCCGAGGGTTTTGTTACAGAGGGAAGCACTGGAAATATTTTTATCGTTAAAAATAAAAGGATTATTACAACACCTAAAGGAACTATTTTATTGGGTATTACTCGCGACACAATTATAGAGATAGCAAAGCAAAAAGGATTTACTATTGAAGAAAAACATTTTACTACAGATGATATTTATTCATCAGATGAAGCCTTCTTTTGTGGCACTGCTGTTGAAATAACTACGATTCGATCACTTGATGATTGGGTTATAGGTGATGGAACAATAGGACCAATTACTAAAAAAATCAAACAATACTATCATGATATAGTACGTGGAAAATATCCTGAATTTGATGCTGCATTAACTTATGCGAACAATCATAGAAAGGTGGCAGCATGAAAGCACAAGAACAAATTTATATCTTTGATACAACGCTAAGAGATGGTCAACAATCTCCTGGTGCAGGCATGTCATATAAAGATAATCTTATTTATGCTGAATATGCAGATGCATTAGGTATCGATGTCTTAGAAGCCGGATTTCCGGCCGCGAGCCAGCATGATTTTGAAATTGTACACGCGATTGCAAAACATATGGCTAAATGTCATTCAAAAATGACTATTGCTGCATTATGTCAGCTTCGTGAAGAACAAATTATTCGAACAATGAAGGCATTACAACCCAGGTTATTTTTGCATAAAGCGAGGCTACATACCTATGTACCTGTTGATCCCAATTTACTGCAAGCATCCTTAGGTGCATATGCAAGCAATTATTCGCAGATAATTGAGAATATCTATCGATTTATTGGTATGGCTGTAGCCAATGGCTATGAGGTTGAATTTAGTCCCGAAGGATATTCGCGCATGGACACTAATTTTGACTTCACAACGGATGCAATCATGGCTGCAGTAAGCGCTGGTGCCAACATTATCAATTGTCCCGATACTATTGGAGGAGCTTCGCGTTGGGAAAAAGATTATTTTATTTTGAATATGAATAAGCATGCTGCAATTCTTGAAAAAGAATTTCCTGAACGTAATATCATTTGGTCTGTGCATTGTCATAATGATTTAGGATTGGCTTTAGATAATAGTATCGAAGCAGTTGTCAATGGGCCTGTACGACAGATTGAAGGGTGCATAAATGGCGTTGGTGAACGTGCGGGTAATACGGCATTGGAGCAATGCATTATGCTTATTGATCAATTCGGACAAGATATGCATCCAGACTATGCTTATTTTACTAAAATTAATTTAGAAAAACTCAATGAAATCTCTAATTTTATTGCTGAAAAGATGTTAGCAAGACAGGCTCACTGGCCGATAACAGGTCAAAATGCTGCTCGGCACAGCTCAGGCGGCCATACAAATGCCATATTAAGAAATCCGATGGTTTATCAACCGTTTGATCCTAAACGGGTAGGTAAAAATATTAGCTTTGTTTTTGGGCCACTAAGTGGCAGTAACCATGCCAAAGATATACTTGAGCGCAATGGTTTTTGTTGTAGTAATGATGAAAAATCAATGATTGCCCAAGCTATTAAAGAGAAGTTTTCAGATAGACGCAAAGGTATAACTGATGAGGAAGTTATTGAAGCTTACAAAGCTTATCAAGCACCGATAAGGCTAGATCGTATTGATTATTCGAAAGATAACTGTGCTCATGCGACCTTAAAAATCGTTGGCAAATTTTTTACAGAAATAGAGCTTGTTGTCCAGGAGACAGGTGAAAATTCCGCACTCGCGGCATTAGACCGAGTAGTAAAAAATTATTTTCCTTCAATTGAAATAGCTGATTACCGCTCAAATGCATGTTCAGGGCACACAGTTAATGCAAAATGCAATTCGACAGTGACTGTCACAGTTGATAACCAACATAATTATATCGGAAAAGCAATTGATTCAGATATAAATGTATCAGCTATTAAGGCTTATGTTGATGCTGTTAATCAAGCTTATGTTGATATACATTACCGACTAAAGGAAGTGCAAGATGCCTAAAAATATTATAGATAAAATCTGGGGTAGACACGTCATTCAGCAGAAAGTCAATCATCCGGTGGTGTTGGAAATTGATAAAATGCTTTTGCACGAAGTCACATCAGCGCAAGCATTTGATGATTTACGTAGGCGTGGATTAACAGTGCGTTATCCAGAACGAATAATTTCAACATTGGATCATAGTGTCCCAACAACAAACAATCGCGCTATCATTAATGATCTTAACGCAAGATTGCAAGTTGAAACTTTGCGAAAAAACGTAGCTGAATTTGGCATTAAAATTTATGATTTTGGTAGTGATCATCAAGGCATAGTGCATGTGATAGGGCCTGAATTAGGTTTTACCTTACCAGGAGAAACCATTGTTTGTGGCGACTCCCATACCTCAACGCATGGAGCTTTTGGAGCATTAGCATTTGGCGTTGGCACGTCCGAAGTAGCACATGTCTTAGCAACAGGTGCTATTTTGCAAAGGAAACCAAAGACTATGTTAGTTGAATTTCAAGGTCAGTTACCTAAACATGTCACATCAAAAGATATTATTATGAAGTTAATCGCGACTATTGGTGTTGCCGGAGGCAAAGGGCATATTATTGAGTATAAGGGTGATGTTATTAACTCAATGTCAATGGAAGCAAGAATGACCTTATGTAATATGTCTATAGAATGTGGGGCACGTGCAGGATTAATTGCGCCTGATAATACAACATTTCAATATTTAAAAAATCGCCATTATGCACCTAAAGGTGTTAAATGGAATAAAGCTGTGAAGGAATGGCAACAATTAGTCAGCGATATAGGTTGTAAGTATGATAAAAGAATAATTATTGATATTAGTTCGCTAATGCCCATGGTTACCTGGGGGATCAATCCAGAGCAAGCAGTAGGTATTCATGAGGTCATTCCTGCTTTAGATCATGCAGAGCAAGCATATGCTTATACCAAATTGAAACCTGGACAAAATATTAAAGGTGTCAAGATTGATTGGGCTTTTATAGGTAGTTGTACCAATGGCCGAATTGAGGACTTACGTTTAGCCGCCCAGGTATTGAAAGGGATGAAGATAGCGCCACATGTTCACATGTATGTGGTGCCAGGCTCAGAACAAGTTAAACAACAAGCGATACGAGAAGGACTAGATAAGATTTTTGAAGCCGCCGGTGCTGAATTTCGCATGCCGGGTTGTTCTATGTGTTTAGCTATGAACGAAGATAAAGTGCCATCGGGCGCTCGTTGCATTAGCACATCAAACCGTAATTTTATAGGTAGGCAAGGGCCCGGTAGTATTACCCACTTGGCAACTCCTGCGACAGTAGCAGCTAGTGCCATTAAAGGTAGAATTTGTTCTGTGTAAGAGGAATTTATAAGATGAAAGTATTTGAAAGTGTAGTAAGCCAGGTGATCCCGCTTGATATGGATAATGTCGACACCGACATGATTATTCCTGCGCAATATTTAACAAAGACTGATAAAAAGGGTTATAGCGAACATTTGTTTCAGCGCCTACGTGAGCAAGAGCCTAGTTTTATTTTCAATAATCCAGCTTATAAACATGCAGAAATCCTTTTAACTAAGCTTAATTTTGGTTGTGGTTCTTCCAGGGAACATGCAGTTTGGTCGATTATTCAATCAGGTATTCGTGTTGTTATTGCAAAATCATTTTCAGATATTTTTTATAATAATGCAGCCAAAAATGGATTATTATTAATTACACTAAATCCATCAATTATAGATTTACTGATGATAAAGGCAAATCAACAGCCATTGAACCTTATCATCGATTTAATTAGACAGCGTGTATCAACAGAAGAGGGCGTAACTTATTATTTTGATTTTGATCTTTTTAGACAAGAATGTTTCTTGAAGGGTCAAGATGATCTTGATTATTTATTAGAGGCCACACGATGAAGAAAAAAATTGCCGTATTGGCGGGGGATGGTATTGGTCCAGAAGTAATGGCATCAGCATTAAGGGTGTTGACTTGTATAGCGATTAAATTTCATCATAAATTTGAATTTATCGAAGCAAGGATTGGTGGTCAGGCATATGAACATTGTCATTCGCATTGTCCTGATGAGACCTTGCAAATATGTGAATTATCTGATGCTATACTCTTTGGTTCAGTTGGTGGGCCTGTGTCTCAACAATATCTAGAAAAGTGGATCAATTGTGAATTAAATAGTATCCTAAAATTACGCAAACATTTTAATTTATCAATTAATATTCGTCCTATTTGTGTATATCCGGAACTTGTCGAGTCGTGTCCTTTACAAAAAAATAGAATTAGCAAGGAAATTGATTTTATTATTTTCCGCGAGTTGACTGGTGGTATTTATTTTGGTGAACATGCACAATATAATATTCAAGGTAAACGATACGCATTGGATGAATGCATTTATAACGAGGAACAAATTAAGCATATTGCACATGCCGCTTTTAAAACAGCTACCTTCAGAAAGAAAAGGGTATGCTCTGTAGATAAGGCTAATGTCTTGGCTACTTCTAAACTATGGCGAGAAATCGTTGATGAAATTTCATCTGATTGTCCAGAGGTGGAGCTAACACATATGCTTGTAGACAATTGCGCGATGCAAATTATTTTAAATCCACAACAATTTGATATCATTATAACCGAAAATATGTTTGGTGATATTATTTCAGATTTAGCTTCTGCATTACCAGGATCATTAGGGTTAATTCCATCTGCCAGCATGAATAAGCAAGGTTTAGGCCTTTATGAGCCTTCTGGCGGTTCAGCTCCAGAAATTGCAGGCAAAGGTATCGCTAATCCATGCGCGCAAATATTATCTGCAGCTATGATGCTGCGTCATTCATTTGGTATGGAAACCGAGGCCAGAATAATAGAGGATGCCATTAAATGCATCATTGCAAAAGGTATTGTTACACAAGATATCGCCACGAATAAAACAAAAATCTATACTACGGCTCAATTTACAGATTTTCTTATTACCCATATTGAGTGTGCTGCATGAAATGATCTTGATCCGCTTTTTCGGAGAATTATTTAAGCCGCTTTTTTATCTTGAATTGGACTTCAAACTCATTAGTTTAACAAATCGGCTTTTCTATGTCTCCGGTTTGGCGGTTCAAGAACAAGATGTATTTAACCGTGCGATTACCTTTATAGAGAAATTTATCAGATGTTAAAAGCTCCCAAGCAAAACCTTGGGAGCTTTAACTAAAACATATTTTGATGGACAATATTAAACGGATTTGCCTTTTTCATTGAAAAACTCAACTTTCCCCGTTCTTATATCATGCATTGCGCCTACAATCATAAGTTTCTTTTCAGCGATTAATTTATCAAACTCAGGCACGTTTTTGAGTATCGCATTAATTTGTGTAATTACATTTTGTCTTGCAATTTTATTGACTAGCTTCATAGATTGACAATTTTTATATTTTGTTTGCTGTTCTACGACATTTACAGCTGGTTGAATCTTAGCTAATAAATCTCCAATAAAGCCACTCGCCTTACCTTCGCAAGCTGCTTGTACTGCACCACATTGAGTATGTCCCATCACAACAATTAAATTTGACCCTGTCACTTTTACAGCAAACAACATACTAGCATATATCGTCGGACTTACGACATTCCCAGCATCTCGTGCCACGAACATATTCCCAAGACCTTGATCAAATATCAGATCAGGTATGCTGCGCGAATCAATGCAACTCAATACGATAGCGAATGGATGTTGACCTTTCGTGCTGGCAATTTTCGCAAGTTCTGCATAGTTTCGAGCGCGCTTTTTGGCTTTGACAAAGCGTAAATTACCAGCTTTTAGTTTTGCCAAAGATTGCTCAGGCGTTAACTTTTGTAGCATTTGTTGACTGGTAATTTTCAATGACGTAGTTTGCTTACTTGCATAAGCACAAGATATAAATGCCAAACTGCTCAAGAGTATAAGTACATTTTTTAATTTCATATACTATCCTTTTTTATTATAGTTACATGATTTATAAAGTTACATCTATTCCAACATGGAATTAAGGATTATAGGCAATATTTTCGTAATAAGAAAATCCCTAAAACTTATTTATCGAATAAGTCAACCCATCGCTAAAATTAGCATACGCGAGAATACTGCGAAGTAAGATAACGAGGAAGGATAAGTCTAAGTAGCAGTAGATTTAACTGAACAAGAGATTTCGAATGAATCTCATGAAGGTTCGGTTATTTATCCTGACGAGGATAAATAACCGGGGATAGTTTATAAGCTTTGAAATTACTTTAACCTAGAATCGGCAGTTGAAATCGTAGTGAGAGCGCGTAAGCTAATGAAGGTACAGGTGATTTTTGCAAAATTTTTTGAGGCAGTACTCACCCGTACGGTGAAAAAAATTTTGTGAAAATCACCTGTAGATTCAGACGATTAAGGGCTCGTAATAGATTTCAACTGCCGATTCTAGGTTTAAGTGTTCTGCTACAAACTAAATTTAGTTTTGCTCACAAGACTCGAGTCTGATGCTATAGCTCTATTATGCTCAATGCAAAAATATATTATAGGACTTACGCAAAACGCGCTATGCTTTGTTAAAAACTCGCTCAAAATGCTCATTTATTATTTATAAACTGCGCTTTTTCGCTCCTAACCTCGCCTAGCATCGTTTTTCGTAAGTCCTATATTACATGAATATAAACTTAGTATGTTCGGCAATTGATACCTCAATCGTGGTTTAATGAATCAAGAGTTAGAGGTGCGCTTGCCCCATCCCCCCCCTAAGGCAACGAAGAGATCAGCACTGTCCAGATAACGTTGGGCATTTGCGCGAGTATAACTGACAAGTGCTTTATGGTAGTTACGTTGAGCAGCCAGCAATTGCAGCATATCAGCAGTACCAACTGTGAATTGAGCACGTGTTAACGCAAGGGACCGCTTTGCAACATCGAGCGCGCGACGTTCTTCCTTGACCAAATCACTATCATGACTAAGTGCTTGAAGCGTATCTGCCACTTGCCGTAAGCCTTCCAGAACAGTCTCTCTATAAGTGGCCAAAGAGGCACGATAGGCATCCACGGCTGCGCGTTTTTGTGCATGCAGGGTACCTCCGTGGAAAATGGGGGCAGTTGCACCGGCAATCATATTCCAGGCTAAATTAGATGCCTGAAATAACATGCCGGGCGTCAAAGCCGTTGGCGTTAACGATGCAGATAAATTAATACTTGGAAAAAGTTCTGCCACTGCTACGCCAATGGCGGCACTGCTGGCATGAAGTTCTGCCTCTGCGGCCAAGATATCAGGGCGTCTTGCAACAAGTTTCGAAGGGAGGATCAGCGGCAAATTCTTGGGTAGGGTGAATTCGCTAAGTTTAAAGTGGGGTGGTTTCCACCCAGCTGGAGATTTACCCACGAGGATTGCGAGGGCATCTTCTGCGGCAGCAATTTGTTGCTTGAGGGGCGGCAGATTAGCTCGATCTTGATCGAGCTGGTTTTCTGCCAGTAAAAGGTCTGAACGATCTACTGTCCCAACCTTTAATCGTTTCCGCACCAGTCTCAGATTTTTTGCATCATCCGCTATGATTTCATTTGTGGCTTGTATTTGTTGCCGTACGGATGCAATGGTAAGTGCTTCTGCCACAATGTTGCCAGTTACACTAAGTTGTGCGGCGACAAGTTGAAAAGCCTGATTTTCAGCAAGTGCTGCCTGTTGTTCAACTTGTCGATGTGTCAGACCAAAGACATCAGGGGAAAAACTCACTGTTGGCCCCAGGGAATAAAGGTTGTAGGTAGGAATACCCCTACCAAGAAAGGTCAAACCGAAGGCCAAAGGCGGGCCTTTTTCGCGTTGCGCACTCAAGCTAGCATCTATCTGTGGATAGAAGGCACCTTCTGCCATAATAATGGCTTCTTGTGCCTGGGCCAGCTTGGCCTTTGCGGTGACTATGGTCTGATTATTAGCTATACCTTGATTCACGATCCTATTGAGCGAGGTAGAGTGAAATAGTCGCCACCATGCCTTAGGAATTTCTTTACTTGAGATTAACCGCTGTGCGGGTTCTTTGCCACCGGGCGTCATATGTGATGGAACTTTGCGATAGGTATAGGTGGTTGCTTTGGGTGCCGGTGGGGTAACAAAATCTGGGCCAACAACGCAGCCACTTTGCATAATAGAAAATATGAGGCTAATTATAAAAAGAATATTTCTTTTTAAAACAAATTGATGACGCCGCCGGAGGTGCAGTAGATAAGAATTCCTTTTTATTATTATAGCCTTATCCATATTAAATATGTCCCTCTCTTGATTGACAGCTTGCGCCTGAGATTTTTGAATTTATTTTGTCACCTCACTAAGGTAAAATCAATGAATTATCCTACTGTTACGGGAATTAGAATTAAAATATGGATATCGTAAAAAAAAAACCTGTGTTGCTAATCATTATCTTAATCCTAATATTAGCCATTTGTGTGGGTATAGCCGCATACTTATTTTTCCGATCGCAAACACCTGCCAATGTCTTGACTATTTATGGCAACATTGATATTCGACAAGTACAGGTTGCCTTTTATGATAATGGTCGTATCCTCAAGCTGTATGTACAGGAAGGTGATCACGTCAATAAAAACCAACTATTGGCCAAACTAGACCCGGTGCGTTTTAATGATGCGGTAGCACAGTATCGAGGACAAGTAGCGGCCCAGGAAGCAACATTAAAAAATAGCCAAATCACATTAAAACGTGATCGTGCCTTAGTTAAACAAGAGGCTGTATCCAAGCAGAAACTTGACGATGCGGCCGCTGCCGTCAAGATCGCCCAACATACGCTACAAGCAGACAAGGCGGCTTTGGCCTTGGCTAAGCGAGAACTTGCCGATAGCAAATTGTTTGCGCCTCAAAGTGGTGTTATACAGAATCGGATCCTTGAGCAAGGTGATATGGTTACACCACAAAATCCCGTGTTTACGCTAGCACTCGATAATCCTGTTTGGGCACGTGCGTATCTGCCTGAAAAAGCCTTAGGGTTGGTACGACTTGGCATGAAGGCGTGGATATTAAGTGACTCTTTTCCAAACAAGCGTTTCCGCGGGTGGATAGGTTTTATTTCCCCAGAGGCTGAATTTACGCCCAAGACAGTTGAGACCACAGAGTTACGTACCGATTTGGTATATCAAGTCAGGGTTTATGCTTGCAACCCTGATTATCATTTACGCCTTGGCATGCCGGTCACAGTCAAAATACCCCTCAAAAACAATTTGCCGCAACCTGTAGGCACACAAGCGTGTGGAAGTTAAATAATGGAAGATTCGCCACTCCAATTTACCAATGTGACGAAGTTTTTTTTCGCTGGCAACAGGCAAATACAAGCGCTAAAAGGTCTGACGTTATCATTAACTCAAGGTTGTATTACCGGCTTACTCGGCCCAGATGGAGCGGGTAAAACGACGCTGATACGACTTGCAACAGGTTTACTTCATCCTGATGAAGGCGATATCCTAGTCTTTGGTGAAGACACCAAAAAGAATGCCACGCTTATTCAAACTAATATAGGTTACATGCCGCAGCATTTTGGCCTCTATGAAGATCTAACCGTTAAAGAGAATTTTGCTCTCTATGCCGATCTTCACCGCATGACTATGCAAGAAAGCCACACTCGGCAACAAGAGCTTTTGGCGCTAACCGGCCTTAGGTCTTTTGTTAATCGTCGCGCCGGTGCTTTATCAGGCGGGATGAAACAAAAGTTAGGGTTAGCCTGTACCTTACTGCAAACACCAGCTCTCCTGTTATTAGACGAACCAACTGTAGGTGTTGATCCCATCTCTCGTCGTGAACTTTGGGACATTATTCAGAATATTAAAAAGCGTGGTGGTACGGTGTTGCTTAGCACTGCTTATTTCGATGAGGCGGAACGGTGTGACGAAGTCATATTTTTGCATGAGGGTGAATTACTGCGTAAGGATACCCCTGATGTCTTTAAAGCACCTTTGGTAAATAGAACTTATCTCGTACGCGAAAAATCAGGAGTCTCACGGCGTCAATTACAACAGCGGTTGCATAATCGAGCTGAGGTTATAGATGCCCGCATTACCGCAGAGGGTATCCGAGTTCTCTGCACTGATCCGCAAGCATACCCTGAGCAGGATGAAGATTGGCAAAATGCAACCCCTTCTTTTGATGATGTATTTATTGAATTGTTAGGTGGTAATAAAGTCTCTCGCGAGCAAGCCCCAGAAATTTTTGCCAGCAAAGCCCCTATGCCTAATGCATCTGAACAAACGATTATCGACATTGAAAAACTAACTCGCAGATTTGGCACATTTGTTGCAGTGAAAAATATCAGTTTCGATGTTAAAAAAGGCGAAATATTTGGCTTACTTGGGGCAAATGGCGCGGGGAAAACCACCACCTTTCGCATGTTGTGTGGTCTTTTACCACCATCCTCTGGTAGCTTGCGCGTAGCCGGCGTGGATATGCGTCATGCCCCCGCCGCTGCACGGGCACGTATTGGCTATGTCTCACAAAAATTTTCACTTTATGGCAATCTTAATGCCGTGCAAAACCTGCAATTTTTTGCCGCTGCCTATGGTTTAAGGGGTAAAAAAAGGAAACAACGTATTGCATTGGCAATGCAAGAATTTCAATTAAGTCAGTATCAATATTCCAACGTAGACACCTTACCCCTAGGTATTAAGCAACGATTGGCGTTGGCCTGCGCGCTACTTCATGAACCACCTATCCTGTTTTTAGATGAACCTACATCAGGCGTTGATCCTTTAGCGCGACGTGAATTTTGGCAACGGATCAATAGCTTGGCAGAAGGAGGGGTTACTGTGCTTATTACCACGCATTTCATGGATGAGGCAGAATATTGTGATCATCTGGTACTGATGTCATTAGGTACAATCCTTGCTCGAGGCACACCGCAAGAGGTTCGAGCACAAGCGCGTGATAAAGCACATCCTAAACCCAATATGAATGAAGCCTTTATTAGTCTCATTCAGCAGCATGAATCCGAAATAGGAAAGACATCATGAAGATTAAAAGGCTGCGCGGTTTAATTCGCAAGGAATTTATCCAAGTGGTGCGCGACCCCTCAGCAATTGCTATTGCCTTTATTTTGCCTGTCGTTTTACTTTTTATCTTCGGTTATGGCGTATCCTTGGATGCTCGCCATATGCCCGTTGCGATGGTTGTTGATCAACCGACTGCTGTTACCAATTCTTTTATTGCTGGCTTGAAACAATCGCCATTTTTTAAACCTAAGTTATATCCTGACATTGAATCCGCGAAACAGGCGGTCATGGCACGCGAAGCGAACGGCATTCTTTGGTTGCGAAATGATTTCAGTCGCCAGGTTTTACAAGATAATACTGCCGCTGCAGGGGTGCTCGTTAATGGCGTGAATGCCAATAATGCTCGCATTCTTGAAGGGTATCTGCAAGGTGTTTGGCAAAAATGGTTGCAACAATATGGCCAAAGCGTAGGGATTTCAGTGACCGATTCCCGCCAACAATCAAAATCGTATTTGGTTTAATCCTGCATTGCGCAGTCGCGATTATTTAGTCCCAGGTCTCATCGCCATTATTATGACCCTTATTGGTGCCTTGCTCACTTCCCTGGTGGTCGCAAGAGAATGGGAGCGTGGCACGATGGAGGCGCTTATGGCAACGCCTGTCACCATGGGTGAAATCCTAGTTGGTAAACTTGTCCCGTATTTTATTTTAGGGATGGGGGGTATGTTGCTCTCCGTATCTTTAGCTGTCTGGCTGTTTGCTGTGCCATTAGTCGGTAGTTTCTGGTTGCTATTAGCTTGTTCTGCCTTATTTCTGCTTGCTGCGTTAGGTATGGGTCTATTGATTTCCACCATAGCCCCTAGTCAATTCGTGGCGAGCCAAACTGCGGTTATTGTTACTTTCCTACCTGCTTTTATTCTCTCAGGATTTATTTTTGATATTCATTCTATGCCAAGCATTATTCGAATTATTACTTATATTATTCCTGCCCGCTATTTTGTTAATATTTTGCAGACAATTTTTTTAGCGGGCAACATCTGGTACATTTTAATCTGGAATAGTTTCGCGCTGTTCCTTATGTCTCTTTTCTTTTTTATAGTAACACTTTTACGTTCACACAAAAGGCTTAAATAATATGTGGCCCCGCATCATAGCATTAGTTATTAAAGAGTTCCAAGCGTTGCTCCGGGACAAGAAAAGCCGTTTTGCTATTATCGGCCCGCCTATCATCCAGCTTTTTCTTTTCGGATATGCCGCAACCTTTGATCTCAATAATATTCCTTACGCCATTTATAATAAGGATTCGGGTTTTGCATCACGCGAGTTGGTAGCGCGTTTTGAAGGTTCGCCTGCATTTCAACAGGTCGCGATCATTAAAGATGAAAAACAAATCAAGTCTCTTATTGATCATCAAAAAGTTTTAATGGTATTAAATATCAACCAAGACTTTACCCGTAATTTACTTGCCAATCGCTCTGCACAAATACAACTGATTATTGATGGTCGCAACTCAAATACAGCGACCATCGCATTAAATTATGTTAATAACATAGTTTTCGCTTTCAATAAATATTGGGCACAGACCTACAATTTGTCAAAACCACCTGCACAGCTAAAGGTTCGTGCCTGGTTTAACCCGAATCTCTTGTCTCGTTGGTTTATTATTCCGGGGATTGTAGCGACGCTTACACTACTTGAAACCTTGCTCATCACTGGTCTTTCTATAGCCCGTGAACGAGAGCAAGGGACCTTTGATCAGCTATTAGTAACCCCTATGACACCACCCGCAATCCTTGTTGGAAAGTCGATTCCAGGCATTATTATTGGTGGTCTTGAGGGAGCTTTTATTGCTGTTATGGCAGTGCTGTGGTTTCATATTCCGTTTGTGGGCAGTATACTCGCCCTCGGTATCGGTATGTTTGTTTTCTTACTTGCGGCGACTGGGATAGGACTTATGATTTCGTCACTTGCGATCACCCAACAACAAGGGTTACTAGGTGTCTTCCTATTTATGGTTCCCTCTATCATTCTTTCTGGTTTTGCAACACCTATTGCCAATATGCCGCCGCCAGTTCAAGATCTTACGTATCTTAATCCTTTGCGTTATTTGCTCATTATTGTTCGTGGTGTATTTTTAGAAGGTGATGGGATATATAATTTGTTTTCGCAATATTGGCCGTTAGCGCTCATGGCCCTGTTTACCATGAGTATCGCCACCTGGCTTTTCCGACATCGGGTGTAAAATCAAATTCAAAAACATAGATGGTAATGCATAGAATAAAATTATTTGGAAACTCAGACAAAAATGAACAACTAGTAATTAGCTTGGATATGCATTTGTGCATACCAATACATTAGCCGATTCCATTATCAGATTAAATAATACGAATTTGAAAAACCTTGATGTTTGGTACTGATAGATCTCATTTCTTATCCGCCAGAAAAAAGTCAATAAAGCAACGTACTTTTGGTTGTGAGTGACGATATTTTGGATAAAAATAAAAAACTGGTGCATCTTGCAATTGATAGTCAGTGAGTACCTCGATTAACTGACCGCTCGTTATTTCATTTTCGACCAAGTACAATGGTAATTGCACGATGCCAATACCAAGTTTAGCACTGGCAATCATTCCAGATACATTATTGAATATGATGCTCGGTTTGAGTTTGAGATGATAACCTGGTTGCAAATGTGTTGAACAAATTTCATCGCGTGAAGCATGGCCAATATAAATATGGTTCATTAGATCCTCAAGTTTTTCTGGTATTCCATGGCTGTCAAAATATGATTTTGCACTACACATCACGTAACGCGTACTATACATACGACGTTGAATCAAATTCTCTGGAGCAACCAAAAAAAATCCTACCGCAAGATCTGCAACTTCATTTTCAAAATCTGGAATACGCTCACTCACATCAAAAAATAAATTCACCTCAGGATATTGTTGTTTAAATGCTGCCAAATGAGGATAAATAAATTTTTTGGCAAAATAGTCCAGGATCACGACATGTAAATCGCCTTTTGGTGCAGAAAAGAACTCACTGCATAATGCTCGCGTATTATCAATTTCAAGTTGTAATTTTAAACATTGTTGTAGCAAAACATCGCCTTCATGCGTTAGTGACAAGCGTTGTCCTTTCCGAGAAAAAAGGTCAACACTCAGTTCTTGCTCGAGCTTTTTTATCTGTTTACTCAACGCGGCTTTATTAATGCTTAAACTGCTAGCTGCCTTAGTAAGGCTGCCCAGTTTTGCAACAATTGTGAATAATTCGAAACGCTTTAAATCAGTCATAGTGTTTACTTTTTGGAAACAAGTATTAATCATAACATCACTATTATGGATATGACAGCTTTAGTAGACTTTGGTTATACAAAATCTTGATACATCGCAACTGGAGTTCTATCATGACAACAGAATCAGAAACGCAATCTTTAGCACAACGTGTTGCAACCGCTTTTTATAATCACTTTCATTATAAGAAAACGTTTTGGCGCTCACTTGCATTCTTTGGCGGTAATCCTGAGCTTTCTAAAAAATTAAGCAACATTGCTGAACAATTTAGGTTCGAACTTTTGAATTTAATAAATGTGCCCACTTTGCCAACAATTGGAAATCAAAATGAAAAAGCTGAGGAAGATGGCATAAAGCAATTTATTAATTTGATTAATATAACAATTGACAAAATATTTGAATGCCGTGAGCAATATGCTTCATACAAAAAAACAGAAGGTATAAATAAATATCTAAAAAGTGAAGCAGGTGCAGACTGTGTTTATTCGACTTACGTTAATTGTTGTGTAGCCTATCAATATTCTTATACAACCTCAACATTTGAAAAGTCAATTTGTGAGGGAGTATATCACCTCTTACTCCTGAAAGAGGTTGCTATGGATGAGAAGATAAAAAATCCTCTCTTATCTATATTAAGTAGAATTAAAACATACCAGCCAAAATGCAAAATTGAGATAAGTAATCATCTATCATATGATGGTGCAATTTGCCAATATGGTGGCTAGTATTAGTAACATAACAATCCTGTGAGAAAGTTACCATGAAATATTTTACACTTTGTTTTATTTTGATGAATATAACATCATTCTCTTTCGCTGACACTCAAAATAGTGGCATTCTCTCTACGCACAAAAAATTTGCTCAGTTAGAAAAAACATTTAATGGCAAAATTGGTGTTTATGTGATCGACACCAATAGTAATAAAATAATCGCCTATCGTACAAATACTCTATTTCCAATGCAATGTACGTATAGAATTATTGCTATTGGCGCTTTATTAAAACAAAGTGACATTAATGACAAACTATTGAATGAAAAAATACATTATTCAAAAAAGAATTTCGTGTTCTGGCATCCTGTTACGGGTGAGCATGTTCAAACGGGCATGACACTCAAAGCACTAGCGCAAGCTGCTATTACATATGGTGACTCGACAGCGATAAATCTTATTACAAAGAAACTTGGTGGATACGCTACAATAAACAAGTTTGCTCATGGACTTAATAATAAGACTTATAACATTAAACATTATGAGCCTGATCTGAATTCAAATCCAATGAACCGCGATGATTCATCGACGCCTAAAGAGATGGCTTTGAGCTTAAAAAAATTAACATTGGGAAATATTTTAAAACAACCAAAACGTCATCTGTTAATTAAATGGATGAGAAATTCAACGACGGGTTATCGTCGAATACGTGCAGGTGTTCCAGTAGGTTGGGCAGTTGCCGATAAAACGGGTAGTGGTAGCCATGGTGTTGCTAATGATATCGCATTAGTTTGGTCACCTGCATGTAAACCCATTGTGCTTGCGATTTACACAATAAAAAATAAGCGTTCCGCGAAATGGCAAGATAATATTATTGCTAATGCAACACACATTGTAATGAATACATTTGCTAAAGTTGATCCTTGTTTCGATGCGACACGTTTAAGTTAGTCGTAAACATGTTCTGGGGATTTGCCCTCGAAAAGGATGATCGGGGGATCTTAACTTGACTCAGGCTCAGGGGGCCTCTAAAATTTTTATCCATTGTTACTTGAATAATGGGGCGCTCACAGTGAGGTCATTTCATGTTATTCACACTCGCATCAACCACGTCACAAGACTATTTTGACTGTCTTTATGAAAATATATTCCAACAATCAGACCATGATGCAATTAATATTAATGCACTTCGTAAATTGATTATAATTTTCTCTGCAGCAGAAATCTCAGTTGATTTTCAACGGTTCTCCACAATAGCCAAATAGGGTATTACTGATCTTGTTTCATGCCCCCGCTATTATATTGAAAATGCGAGGCGACGAGAACTGCTCAGCGTTAATGAGGAAGCACAAAATAATCTTCCCCTAAATTAACGGACATTAATTTGTTAAACTTTATGAACAAACAAAGAGCTGTCTGAAAATGTCTAAAAATACCAAAAATTACACAAATGAATTTAAAGAAGAGTCTATAAAATTAGCACTAAGCTCAACAAGTATTTGTGAAGCAGCGAGGTCACTTGGGATCCCCAAAGGTACCTTACATACCTGGGTTAGAAAAGCCAAGCAAAGTGGTCAATGTAATGTGAGCACAGAAGATGGTGTTATTAACAATGTAAATGTTAACAAAGTGATTGAAGAAAATAAGCGGCTCCACAAACAATTAGCAAGGCTTGAACAAGAGAAAGCCATCCTAAAAAAGGCGGCCACCTACTTTGCCAAGGAGCTCGGGTAAAGTACGGATTTATTAAGGAGCACAGTAAAAATTATTCACTACAATTAATGTGTGATGTTTTAAACGTTAGTCGTAGCGGTTATTATGCGTGGCTAAATCACACCCCTAGCCGAAGGGAGCTAGCTAACATGGAATTAGATAAAAAAATAACAAACTATTTTAATGAGCATCGTCAGCATTATGGTGCACCTAGAATAACAAAGCTACCACAAGCCCAAAATGAAGAAGTTTCTCATACACGAATAGAAAGGCGGATGAAGCATATGGGTTTAAAAGCAATTGCCAAGAAGAAATTTAAAGTCACCACAGATTCAGAACATAGACTGCCTGTATATGAAAATATTTTAAACCGTGATTTTACAACAACCGGTATTAACCAAAAGTGGGCGGGTGATATTAGTTATGTGCGTACAGATGAAGGTTGGCTTTATTTAGCTGTTGTTATTGATTTACATTCACGAGCAGTGATTGGTTGGTCTATGAATAAAAGGATGACAAAATCTTTAGTTTGTGATGCATTGATGATGGCGTTATTTAAGCGTAGATTTCCTAAGGGCGTTATTATGCATACAGATCGTGGTAGCCAATACTGCTCTAAACGTTATAGAAAATTAATAAAAAAATATAAATTGATTGGCAGCATGAGTCGACGTGGCAATTGTTGGGATAACGCTATTTCTGAGAGTTTCTTTCATACGCTAAAAGTAGAGTTGATCCATGAGCAACACTATTATAATCGTGAAAGTGCTAAGCAAATTATATTTGAATACATTGAGGTGTATTATAATCAAAAAAGATTACATTCTTCTATTGACTATAAAGCACCATATGAGTTTGAATATGCTTGTTAAATTCAAAGGAATATGTGTCCGTTAAATCGTGGGAAGATTACACCGTCCATATCTGGTTCATCAAACAAATCTTGTTGCAGTGGGTTCTTTTCTGAAGAAGGTGCAAATTTACGAAGCTGGGCCAATTTGAATTGCTCGAGCATGTGCTCATATTTGGATTGCCAATGTTGCGGGTCGGGTTTTAATTTTTGAATTTCAGCAAGTGATTTTTCGTGTTGGGATTTTAAAAAATTATTCTCTTTTACTAGTTTGTTTGTTATCATTTTCAAGCGTTATAGCATAACAAAAATTACTATAAATTACGATAAAAATTAATAAAAACTTTCGTAATTTATTTCTGCCATCGCACCTAAATTTGAATACTTGTCACTTGCCAACAACTATTTAAAATGTTCGGCAGATAATTCAATATGACCTAACTTTTCTTTTGGAAAAATAAAGCGTCCGCGCTCTAAACGACGATACCACAAGGTAAAACAGTTTTGTTCGTAATAAAGCGCCTTAAGTTTATCCCCTGCGCGATTGCGAAATAAAAACAAATTTTCGGCAGAAGGCAGATATCGATAAGCCACTTTGCTGTTGCTCGTTTATTATCGATTGCCAATAGGCATGGCGTTCCGATTTTAATGGTATAACTTGTCTCCTTGATCTTAAGAAACTTAAGCATGCCGGATTATATTAATGCATGGTAGATGTGTTTCGCCGAACGGTTACGTTAAAAATACTTAGTCTCAACCCTCAAAGATGACCGAATTCTCCGAATATGTTGTCAGAGCTTATTTGACATTTATGAATGTATTACTAAAATACACTTACAATGAGCAAGAGGATCTCTTGAAATTTCGGATAATTTTTTCTGCTATTTCCTTGGGATCTCTCATTTCAATTATATCTTGATAAACTTTAGGAGTTTTCCAATAATATCCGCGTTGCATTAAGCCGTGCCTATATTTAAATTTCTCAAATGCTATTGCGAACGTAATAGCATCGATATTATCTTCATTTGGATAAATATAATACGTTTTCGTTTTATGTTTAAATGCAAACTCTCGGTCAACTGTAATGCCAAAATTTTGAACTTCATTTAATAACGTCTTTTCAAAAATATGCACAGAATGCCCAACGATTAATTGAGCTGATACTTCATGTTCTGAAGTCATCAACCATTGTTCAAAATACTTTTTAACAACAAGATCATATCCCATGTGTACTGCAACATTTCCAGGCGTTTGATCCTTAAATTTGCCCATTGTTAAAAAATCATATTTATTTGATAACAATTTCATGGGTTGAAGAAGGTTCACATAAACAAATTGATAATATTGTTTATAGGTTTGATTTGGTCTCAATTGTGGATTTATTGATATTTCTCTATGAACTAATGACTTCCATAAAGACTCATCTCGCGACAAACTATGGAACTTTCGCGAAACTAATTCTACTTGAGAAAGCGTTTTAAAAGAGAAAAAACTAAAGATTTTAAGAAAAAGTTCATCCGGGAGTGCCCCCAAATTTGTTAATTCTCTGCTCTGTATATTTTGCGATACAAAGGAGTTTTCTCTTTTACGCTTCATTTTACTATACGCCCTAAATCAAAAATTTACATGTTTATCTACTTTAAATCCAACATTTCGTTTCAGGGTAGCTTATAAACATATTTCTTAATTTCATCTTGATAAAACACCTAACTTTAACCACTCATATTATAATAGTAAGTTGAACTTTGTGCCAGTTTTTAAAAATTTAT
>CAVVHY010000009.1:0-51567 GCA_963748135.1 uncultured Gammaproteobacteria bacterium
AGCTGCAGCATAACTGCTCATTTACTTAACTTCATGCCACTTGACGGATCTCGCCTATCGTCATGAGCATCATTTTATTGAGAACGCTGCAGCCAATAATAGCCTCTTGTTCTTGACGCTCAAATTCTCTGGCATGCAACCTTTCTCCCAAGATACGTTTGTAGCGTTGAATACTTAATTCCGAACGATTACGCCAACCATAATTACGCAGCTTCTGCCAACCCATACAACCATAATAAGTCCGCTCACGAATGTTTCGGTTGCGATAAAATTCATTTTTTTTATCATCCCGTGCATTTTTCTGCGGTGCAATCACAATATCCGCTGTAGAAAGTTGTTTTGTTAATTTATGATACGTCGGATTGTCATCATAAGCGGCATCGGCTGTTATATGACGAAAGTTTTCAGATATCGGTTTAATTAGTTTATCAACAGCACTTGTATCTTGCGTATGACTATCGGTTAATTCACATGTCTGAATTATATTGTCATTATCAACTACAATATGCAGTTTACGCCAGCTTTTCTTACTATTTAACGCGAAATGCGCTTGGTGCCACTCGTCCTGGCCATAACATTTTAAATCACTTGAATCAATTGCAATTGCCCTGACAGCTTTTTTATTGCCATGTATTCGATAATAGGGACGGCTTAATTTTAAGTCTTTTAATCGTTTTGATAACGTACTTAACCTCGGGCAACTTAAATGAATCTTCATCATCGCAAATAATGAATTAACAAATCCTTCACATTGACATAAAAGTAACTTAAATACTTGACGAATTTCATGCACCACAAATATCGCCATATCACTATAAAGGTTGGGTGTGCCTGTGCCATCATAGACACGCTCTGCTTCATACCAATGTTTAATCACGTCAGGAGATAACCACAAAGCAAGATTACCACGTTGCTTTAAACCACGATTATAAGCTGACCAATTTATTCCATGACTTTCACTTTTAGGAATGTGATGGCGGCGAGTTTGGTTATATTTATAGGGCATTTTACTCCCCTTATATTCTTATGTAGACATCGATATCATAGATTAGATATAGCTCAAACTTGTAAAAAGTTTAACATCTTTTGGGCTGGGAAACAATGCCGGTTATTTAAGGTTTATAAGCACATAGGCTATTATCATTCGTTAAACCTAGACTATTTTGCTTCTCTAAGAAAGCATGCATTACACGACTTGGTTGGTCAATAGTAAAGATATGGTAGTTTTCAATTAATTTAGGCCACAGTGCTGTCAATATTCCTTGACGCCTGAAATATGGATGTATCCATGCACTTCTTAGCTCCATTATTTGTTCATGATTGAGTATATCCAAAGAGGGTTCATCAAGAATCATGCCTGCGGCAAATTTGGCTTGTTGATAATTGAGAGCGCGATTTTCTTGTTTTCTTTCTTCGAGGCTTTTATTATTGTCACTAAGAATACTAAAAATATCTAGATAACACCCATGATTTGCAGCTTCTCTAGTTCTTTTAGCAGCCATGTATTTTCCTTTTGCTGATCTAGCCTTCTTTTCAAAAAAACTATATTGATCTTGTATTTCAAATGGTATTTTATGCCTTCTGATTTGATTAAATGCTTCAAAGGTTTGCAAACAGTTACTAGTCACTTGTTTACACGTATTAGCCATCTTCTTGAATATGAGACTTCCTACACAAGAAGCTTTATCATGAGTAACAATAAAATAAAATGTTAGACCATCCGTATCACGGCCATTATATGGAGAAAAATCGTAACCTTCTTCACGTCTTAAATATAAAGCCTGTTGATACGCAATGCTTTTAAGGTTGTCCGATAAGCTTGTGCCTTTGTATACTCGATAATTTAAAACCTCACTCAACCTTTCTGACACACATTCAAGACCATCTAAATCAGTGCTACTCAAGATATGTGATTGACTAATAAGTGTGCCTATATTACTTTTAGATGCAATAAAATCTGCTACTGGTGGCATATCTTTTAGTAAGTGAGGATACTGTTTGGCATAGTATTGAGAAAATAACTTCTCTGGGATGTCATATAAACCAGGTATATGCGCTGCCAGTATACTCTTCATATCATCTTTGAATATAGTATGGCGATTCTGGGGTGTCCACCAAACAAACCTCAATACAAATTGCTCAGCTTCTACATCTGAAGCCTTATCAAATAATATCGCTACAGTGACTTCATTATTTCGTTGTCCATTGAGAATCAATATTGCATGAAATGGAATATTCTTAGCTTGATATGTCTCTAATGTAAAAAGCAATCTCCCAATACAATTAGCTCGACAAGCTTGAGCACCATATAACTCTAAAGCAGAACAGGCACTATCATTTATGTGATTTCCATTAGATAAGTGCAAATATCTATTTACAGAAGTATAATATGGCTGTGAATTGAAAATGCTACTATCAACATCTGTAATAGACATAGAATAAACTGGATGATTTATTGTATTTTCTCTGGGTCTTTTAGTTCCTAGCATATAGATATCCTTTCTTCAATAAAAATAATCTCAATAGTGTTGAATACATCAAATCAACACCATCACTCCAATGACACCGACCAACATCATATATTCATAGTTTGATCTTGATCCGCTTTTCCGGAGAATTATTTAAACCGCATTTTTTATGTCGGACTGCGCTTCAAAGTCATTTGGCGAACAATAGCCAAGAGTTGAGTGCATTCGCTTTGTATTATAAAACATTTCAATGAATTTAAATATTTCTATTTTGGCGCCACACACAAAATCACAACCAATTGACTCTTGTTTATACAGACGCTATACTGGACACTGCTTGATTACAACCGTGAGGAGATTTGCATGCATACAATGATTAGAGAACGTCCAAAAACCTCTCAGAAAAAAGTTACTCAAGTGCAAGAAAGAACTCAAGTGGCTACAAGAGAAACCACCCAAGTCAGAGAACCTAGCCAAAAAGAAAAATTAAATGCTTTAGAATATCTCCAAAAAATCACCGGGCATACATCATTCTCTGATGTATTCTTCGCAACCTGTAAACTTCTCTTCACTTTACGACGTGGTGGTTACCCAGAAGATTATTATGAAGCTTTTATTCGCGTTCACTTGCAGAATGATGAGGAACAAGCCCTAGCATTTATTAAAAAAGTTTTAGCCGGTCGATATAAAAGCATAGATAGAAAACGTTATCCAGATTTACCCCCTATTGCCTTTCTTTGTCGTGTGTTACAACGTGTAGATGGTGGCACCGAAATGGCTTCACCTTTTGAGGATGACAGCATTGAGGTTGACGTTGATGCTGTTTTAAGAGACTTCAGCCAGCGATTTGAAAGTGTCCGTCATTACTTGGCTAGTTTGAACTCGAGTGAGGGAGAGCAAGTTACACTAGCCCACGCAGATACTCCCCCAAAGAAAAATAACAACAACGACAAAGAGTAGCAGTAGCAGTAGCAGTAGCAGTAGTAACGATAGTAGTGAAGACAGTGAAGATGAAAATGATAATGAAAATCTGCATCAAGCAGTAGGCTATTTAGTCGGAAATCCATTTGACTTTGATCATATTAATCATCGTCTTCAATCACAGGAATTTTTAGATAGATTAGTCATTCTTGACCCAAGACTTATCGCTTTACACATCAATGAATTTAATCTATTAGACTTGCTTGCCTCACTCCAAGATAAACATGTCCGTCGCCAAGCAGTATCAACTATCATTAATCGTATTGCTCCTGGCTTATTAGACAAATCGCGCAGAATCCCATTAGCAAAGCTGTATATCACCAATGAACAAGCAGATTCATTTTTCCATACAGTTGACATTTTATTTAAAAACGAGAAAAAACTACCTGAGATTCGTGAATTCTTTGCCACCTACTTTGAGGCCATCCCTGCTGATGAAGTGAAGCAGACTGCTATCGATGTTATTCAATTCTTTGATCCAGAAGATTTTAGCGCGCAGAGTATTGATAAGCTCAAAAGGCTTGCAAAATTCTTTTTTGCCTTACCTGCTGATGTTGATTTAACAAGTGAATTAAGCGGTGCTTTGCTTACATATTATGAGATTTTCAAGATACACCAGGCTAGCGAAACGCTCACAGGTGATAAGTATCTGAATTTGATTGACGAGCAGATTACCGCATTTAAACAAATCCGTATTGATGAAGCAAAAAAGGCCTCCAACAATCAACTCATCACCCGAACTCAAGAAACCTTAAATGCATTAGCAGAGCAATATACCTCTATCGAAGGTTTAGCAAGTATCATCATGACAATATCCGGTGAGTTAGATGGCTTTAAAGACACCACCGGTGATCTACCCTGGATAAAGGTTATGACTGAAACCCTCACTTCTACCTGTCAAACCCATCATCAATACGCGCAATTACTGGCTAAAGCAAAAAATGACGCGGTAAATACCAACCTTAAACTCCGGATGGATATTTTACTGCATGCATTGACAAAGGTCAGTGGCGAAAATGCTGGTACAGACGGGGCTCTTCAAGATTTTACTAGAGCACTGCGTAATCAACTCGACTTGCTGCAGAGATTGCCAGTTATTGATGATACCACCTCCGAAGCGTTAATCGACTTAATTACAGAATTTACCTGTTTATTCTCAACACGTGATATTGAAGTTCAATATGTTGAAGAGTGCGAAGTCACATCATTTGCAGACATAGTACGTGACTATATTTGCACTATTTTTCCTTTATTGCTTCGATGCCATGCCATCATGCAGCCTGCAGATGATTCAAAAGCCTCTGAAAAATCAGAAATGGCAGATGAAATCCGCAGTCTCGCTAACAGCTTGTTTAATAATAGAATTAAAGTCGTGACTGACCCCGATAAATTGTACGATGCAAAAGTACGAGCAGATCACAAAAAAATGCAAGTCGATAGACTCAAGCATTTCTTACATTTGCATGACACAGATAAACTCAAGGCACTTATCACACAACGAGAAAACTTTAAACTCTCCCAACTTAAGGCATTGAATGAAAAATACAAAAGCATTGCGCCAAAATCATTGCTAGAGTTATACGAGGTACTACAAGAATTCTTTAATTTCGCACGCTACGACAATGACTATTACACATTACTGCAAGCAGCCAAGCTGGATTCAACTTTTTTGAATCAACAGGGTTATCTTCAATTGCTTGAGAGAACTGAATTTTTACTCGAGTGGCTTGATAAACATCAAACCCCAACACATTTCCATCAGCTGCCAAATCTACGTAATGAAGTCTATGAAGAGCTAAAAGATGCTTGGGATGCATTGAATGCAACTGTGAGGACGCTATTGCAAGTATCCGATGCACTAGCACTTGCTACGGGTATCATGGCAAGAGAATTCCACAAGGATCGTGAGTATCACTCAAAAGCATGGTTTGCAGCCATGGATCAACTTGCTGAGCTTGTTACACCACAGTTAGATGCCGAAGCCTTGAAAGATAAGATGGACATGACACCTAGTAGTGGACTCAATTTCGATTGCGCGTTTAGTGAATTCAGTCTAGAGCTTGGCGATAACATCGATGACTTCGGTGCTGATCTCGGTGACCAACTTGATGATTTACTTGGTATGCTTGATGACTTTAATTTCGATATAAGCTCTCCCTCATCATCGAGTATGACAGCGGCTGCCCGTCAGCGTGAAGCAGCAAAAAAAGAGCGCGAACGGCAAGCGGCAGAGAGAGAACGTAAGAGTGAAGCCAAAGAGCAACAACGACGACGTAAAGCATTAGAAGACGTTCGCACACGTCAATGTTACAGCACATATCTAAGGCTTAATAAAATGGAGGCCCTGATTGAGGAACAGCGTGAAGCACTTGAGAAACATCGAAAAATACTTACGAAACCTGCAGCATCAGTGACAAGCTCGGCTTTGCCTCAGCAGTCGGCAACACTTACGCAAGATCATCATATAGTTACCAGCAATGGTAAACTTGTTGTTAATCAATATGCATTACCAGCATCAATGCCTTCTGCTCAACCAGAGACTTCGCTCCAATCTACTGCTAGCTCAGCACATGAGTCCTCTCCTAGCCCGGCGAATATAGAGGTTTTCACCTTTTTTGTAGAACCAACAGACCAAGAGATGATGATCCCCGGAAATTTTCCACTTGAGAGACTGTTGCGAGACGGTATTCCAATCAACATAATACCTTATGATTTTCAGAAAATTAAACATCAGGCAAGTCTAGTATCAGGCCGATGTGATGAGTATCTGTTACCTCCTGGTGGCGTGCCTATCTCTGGGAGTATTGTTGTGTCTGTTGTTACTACCACCCCAGGGCAAGAATTCAATGTTAGGGTACCATTAGCAGAGATCGTCAAACATAAGATTGGACTAAGTGCTAAGGTATCGTCAAGAGAGTTGTTTGACGAGTTAAGGGCTTCTAAAGATCTTACGCCAAAACGTTCTAGCCCAGCAGCATCCACTTTAACTACCCCTAGTTGTTCAAACGTCGGTGGGGTTGGTCCGCAACCACACGCATCTTCTTGGAAGGTCTCAGCAAATACAAGACCCGTACATTTGCCCCCCATGCCGGCCGCTGGACAAACAGTTTGCATCAATGCTGTAGATAGCGCAAGAGACCCAGAAATGATGCTATGTGAAAACATTTATCGCACAAAAGCAGTGCGTTATGGTATAGCAATCAATATCACCTCGAGTGATTTTCAGAAAATTAAATATCAAGCAAGTCTAGTTTCAGGCCAATGTGATGAGCATCTGTTAGCACCAGGTAGTATTCCAGAGTCTGGGAGTATTGTTGTGACAGTTCTTGCCGAGGAAGAATTCAGCATTAGGGTCCCGTTATCAGCCATCATCAAACATAAAGTTGGCTTAATGGCTAGTGTATCCAAGGCACAGTTTGATCAATTAATTGCTCCAGAAAATCACTCAACAGCGGGTAAACATCAACTGGCCTCACCTTCTGTAACTGCGCCCAAGAGTACACAGTTTGGTGCTGCTGGTTCAAACACAAGCGTTCCGTCTAGACCAAGTACTCTTCACCAATCGAGCTTGTCACCTTCATCGAGTACCCCACAGAGAGCACCAACCAATACTGCTCCCGGAAATGCAAGCTTTGCGGCACCAAGCACGAGCACCGCTAATCCTAGCAGTCGTTCTGGTAATGCCAACTCTAAGATTGGCGATGGAAATGAAAAATCACAATCAAAGCAGTGCTTGATTTCTTAATGTTAACAACGGGCCAGGACTGTTTTTTGAATTGTTGATTTGAAAATTCATTACAACTTTTTGGTTTGACACATTCAGATCATTAGTTTTATTTTTGGACAAACCTATGATATCATAGCTCCCTATTTATAACCGTCTCGACGAGTTAAAAAATATCTATTGGAGGATCAAAAATTGCCAAAATTTAACGAGCAAAACCAAGAGATTAGTGACCATTGTGCGGCTCTGCTAACAGAGTTCCTTGCTCATGAGACTGAAGTGGTGCACACAAACTCATATTAAAGACTAATGGTTTACAGAAATTAAATCATACTACGCTTTTAGCATTTGGGCACGCCATTGCAATCAGCAAAGCAGATCACGTCATTTTGGATGATAATAACTTATCCGAGTTAGCGTCAGCACCACCTGGAGTAATTCCACTTTGGGCGACTTTTTGCGATATCGTAACTAGCTGGAATCTACAGTTCTTGAGTTTAGTTTTAAATAATCTTAACCGACTTAGTGAAGCACAATACGCTGATCTCTGTCGTGCTGTCAAAACAAGTGGTATCCCAAAAGCAAAAATGCACTTAAATGCTCTATCACATAATCAATTGGGGTCTGTCAGGCAAACTCTCAGGTATAATTTTATGTATCCATTTTCTGATGCTCAGCGAGAAAAAAAGAAGCCCTAGAGATATGCACATGTTTTTTAGAACGGCGGTGCAATTAGAGACTAATCAGGGTGCGAAAAATATAATTCAAAAAAACAGTATGTTAGGTATATTGGATGATTTAGAAAACACGCATAATATGCTAGCTCACTTGCTCACGTAACACATAATAGAAATTAATTGACTTGAAATCATTGTAACATGCGATTGACAACTAGACACATCCAAGACAAGATTTATTGTAAGCAAACACGAATAACGGTTACGTAGATTTATACCTTAACATGACTGACTATTTGATAGAGTATATTTTATAAGAACACTTATGAATATCAAGGTCACAGATAGTCTCACTAGAGAAGTCATAATGGTAAATATTATTTGAAACATGCTTTAAACTACTATTAACTGCTAATTTTTCAGTAACATAAAAAGGTTGGTTACTATTTAATAACAAATTAGCTAAATTTGAGCCAATTGCTGTTTCTCCTGCTAATATAATTATTGGATTATCCATAGATAAGCCCCCATATAATCAAAGTATTATGAAGTTAACTAAACATTATAGTATTATCATAATTACAGAAAAAGCTGCTACTGTATTTAATACGGTAGTCTAATTTTTTTAGGCCTAGTTGCTATCAAACCTGAGATGAACTGCCACATGTCTAGATTATTTTCTTTTTGAACGTTTATCACATATGCCCTTACAGTTAAACTAAAGTCTGTCTGTTAAGATTATTCCTGTTTCTTTTTTGTTTATCTCTGAGCCCTCATTTTTTACAATAATAAAAACGAGCATTTTTATCATTAGCTACTGATGCACGGAGGTAGCATCACCTGTTTAAATTAATGAAAAATAAATCGACTAACAATCAATGTCTAGGTATTTTGTACCATCTGTTGAAATTATTAATCTCGAAGTTGATAAGTTTGTTAACTATTAGATTGCAATGCTTATAAAAATCAAAAAAACCGCATTTTTTTAGTATATAAAATTATCAAGCCAGCAGAAAAAATTACTTTTTTATTTGGAAAGAGGACAATCATCAAAAATAATTGCTAAAAGGATGGATATTTCCTATAGAATTGTAGAGTACTATAAATTTCGTGTAGTTACGTACTTGGGCTTCTTCCACAGACCCCGTACTATGTTGATGTGCTATTACAATATTGCCATCAAATAGTTCCCATTCAAATTCAACATCATCAACAAGCGATATAAAAAATTTTCATTTGATAATAGTATCTTAAGGTTTCTTTGATTAAATACAAGATAAAAAGAACCAGAGGAGTGATCCTCATGATAAGTTCCCATCAGAGATTAATTGGTATAACAGCTAAAAAGGATTTAGACTCAAAAATTATTGAATGTAATCAAGGCTTCATTGCCTACTCAGGACATGATAACACTGATCTCATCATTGGGAAAACAGATAATAACATGCCTTGGTCTGAGTTCGCAGATTTATATCGCGCACATGAGCTCGATGCAATTGAGGATAGAAGCTATAGTGCGATCATTCCAGTCAAAGACTACAAAGACAATAACCTCTTATTTTTACATACCAAGATAAAAAAATTTGACAAAGAATATAACCAAGACATAATTTTATGTCATGCCGTTGAAATAATTAATCCAGATCTGAATCAGCTATTTCAGCTTTTAATGTATCAGGGTGAATTTTCCGAATTTAACAAACAGTTTTATTTAGGAAAAGGTAGAGGCGACATCAAACTTTCAAAACGACAACAAGAGGTGCTTTTTTTTCTCATAAGAGGGAAGTCTGCAAAAATGATTGCTAAGGTCTTGAATATATCAAGTAGAACGGTTGAATATTATACTGAAATTCTGAAAAATAAATTTAATTGTTTAAACAAAGGTGAATTAATAGAAAAAGCTATTAACTGTGGCTATTCACAAAACATTCCTACTAACGAAAATATTAAGGACTTGCTCACAATGCTAAACAATATTTAGTCAATTTTACTTGCATTGAATATCGAAAGTTTAACAGCACATATTTATTAAAATAATTTCACCATCTCATTTGCAATTAAAACCTTTTGCATTTTGTAAGGCCTCTATTTATTTGTTCTCAACAAAGACCCTTGAATATAATAATTTATAAAATTTTATTGAAACAATAAAATAGGATAATATTGTGCAATATTAAAATAAAAAGCAAATGAATTCCTTAATGATTAAAGCTTTGACTTGCAAAATTTATGAGGCTGATAAATCAGCTTAACCTACTAAACTCAACATACCGTATTAACTACTATAGCAACCAACCCAATTAACACTATCTAAAATTTATTGCAAAATAAGGGCAAGAATAAAAATTATTCTTATTCATTTAAGTTTTAAGAGGAAATAATTTTTATGGGAGTAAATAGTCATGTTTAAAAAGACCCAAAATATATTACAAACAGGTACTAAATTAGCTCAGCAAGACTTAAATGTTTTTGTAAAAGAATCATGGAATGATGTGAAAGAAAATGGTTCTAATCAATTTAGATCCGGAGCTAAAAAAGGTGCTAAACGCGGTTGTGCAGCAGGAACCGCAATTGGTGCCGCTACAGGAGGAGCGGTGGGTGCAGCTACTGGTACTGCAGTGGGCGGTGCTATTGGTAGCGCTGCCTACGGTGTCGGTGCAGTTCCTGGCGCTGCCATAGGAGGAGTTGCAGGAACACTTATAGGAAGTGGTGTAGGATTCTTTGGTGGCGCAGCAATAGGTGCCGTATCATGTGCGATTTTAGGTGGTAGCCTTCAAACTGTTGACCATGCCACTTATAAAGGTATCAAAGCAGTTGTTAGGAAAACGAGAACTTCACTAGCATCAAGGTAATTTAAAAATCCTAATATTGTGTGGACTAGAAAGTAATTTTTAGTCCACACTTTTCTAAAAAATGTTGTTTTTAGGGTATTCGAGATAAATATGTAAAAATGGCCAAGATCTGCTGTATAAATCAAAGTGACCTTATTGTCTAGATTGTAGTAGTGTCATTACCAAGGGAAAGTGTCGGTATAATTTCTACAACTATGCTATAGTCGTGTTTCTAGGATTCTAGAAAATTAGAAAATATTTTTGTTGATTCAGGTTCAGGATTTTCTAACAAATTTTGACTTTAATTTCATAGCACCAATGCCATCGATTCTACAATCAATGTCATGATCGCCTTCAACCAATTTAATATTTTTAACTTTTGTTCCCATTTTTATTACAGAAGAAGAACCTTTTACTTTTAAATCTTTTATTACAACAACTGAATCACCATCATGCAATCGCTGTCCATTACTATCTTTGATAATTAGATCATCAGTATATGCATCCGTTTCCAAAGCAGCCGTCCATTCATGTGCGCATTCAGGACAAATAAATAAGTGGCCATCTGTATAGGTATATTCTGATTTGCAATTAGGGCATTTTGGCATTTCATTCATAGCTATTCCTAATCTAAAATTTTTATTAATCTAGAATCGATTATAAGTTCTATTCTGAATTTTAGCAATTCTCCCTCAAAAAAAGTCAAAAACATACGTTTCATAACTAGATACCGTGTCACGCTTTCACTTTTGAGTAAATTTTATTCTCATGGTGAAATTCCAAAAACATTTAATTTTGGCATGCTTTATAATTGCCTTGCTAATTCCATCTTAAAACAGCAAAATACTGTTCGCGAAATTAATTCCGATAATTGTTGTGCCAAAGTCAATAGGTTATTTAGGTTTTTGGAAAGCAATAATTGACTTGATAGGATGAAAAGAAATTTGGTGATGTGCGCGTCACGAAAAAGAAGCGAAGTCTGGATGTGCAACTAAAAAAAGACAAGGGGTTATAAGTACGTCTGAATCAGGTAAAGTAATCTATTATATCAAAAGATCTTATATTTATGATTAAGAGGAAATGTGATGATGCCTAAAAATCCTAAACCTGCTCATCCTGGAGAGGTGTTGCTAAAAGAGTTTTTAGAGCCTTATGGCATTCAACAAAAACAACTTGCCGAACACTTTGGCTGGACTTACCCGCGTTTAAATGAAATCGTCAATATGCGCCGTGGTGTGACAGCTTCGTCAGCACTGTGTTTAGCCGATGCTTTTGGTACTGAGCCTGAATTTTGGCTTAATTTACAACGCGATTGGGATTTGTGGCATGCCAAACAAAATCATAATCCCATTAAACGTTTGAAAAGACCAAAGTCATCTAACTATTCTGAAAAATCATAGACAAATACCGTATACCGGTTTATGATATATGGCTCGTTTTCGGGTGAAGGTTTATGGACTTACTCAAAAGTGTTTTAATAATATGGTTGGCTTTAGGGTGTCTTTCAGTAGCACTCCCGGGACAACGTCAACTATTGAATAGCTGTCGATATCTCTCGATTGTTGTAGCCTTATTGACACTTTTAGTCACAATTTTTTACCCACACTCTTCGACTCAAGTTTTTACGACAAGCCTCTTACCACGATATTTATCTTTTACTTTGCGATTCGATACCTTGTCGCGCTTCTTTGTAACACTATTGAGTATATCGACTCTGGCGGTTAGTAGTTTTGGGTATACATATTTCCAGCACTTTACGATAAGGCAGCAAAAACTTATTCAATCTGCGTTTTCTTTTTTTGTGCTGGCCATGCTATTGGTATTGACAGCAGGCAATACCTTTACATTCTTATTTGCTTGGGAACTCATGACATTAAGCTCATATTTCTTAATTGTATTTAACCATGGAGATCCATCGATTCGCCAGGCAGGACTGTTGTACTTAGGAATTGCACATTTAGGGTTTTTACTCATTGCCAGTGCCTTTTTCTTGCTGAGTCATACATCGCTCTCTTATGGTACCGCCAACACTATTTTCATTTTAATGCTGATAGGTTTTGGCGCTAAAGCTGGCTTATTCCCACTCCATGTTTGGTTGCCTGAAGCGCATCCTGCTGCACCAAGTCCCATTTCAGCACTAATGAGTGGAGTAATGCTTAAAACGGCTATTTACGGTTTGATTCGCTTTAGTTTTTACTGGCTATTACCATATCAGCAAGCTTGGTGGGGATATGTGTTTATCGTGGTAGGACTGTTTAGCATGCTCATTGGTGTTATTCATGCTGCTTTGCAGACTGATATAAAACGGTTATTAGCCTACTCATCCATAGAGAATATTGGGTTTATTGTTGTCTGTTTGGGATTGAGCATTGTTTTATATCAATATCACCAATACAGGCTTTCTGATGTGGCATTATTGATCGTTTTGTTACACAGCTTGAGTCATAGCATTTTTAAATCATTACTGTTTCTAAGTACTGGTTCCATCTTGCATGCCACCGGTGAACGTAACCTTGGTAAATTAGGTGGCCTCATTCAAAAAATGCCTTGGGTCAGTGGCTGTACGTTAATAGGCTGTTTATCTATGGCTGGGTTGCCACTATTTAGTGGCTTTATTTCAGAATGGTTGTATCTACGCATTTTCTTTAGCCAAAACACCATTACACATTTTAACTTTGCCATCCTGTTAAGTGTGATTGTAGCCATCAGTGTGTTGGTTTTCGCTCTAGCAGGTTTTGTGGTCGTTAAATATTTTGGCATTGCTTTTTTAGGGCAGCCCAGGGAATCACAGCTTGTGCATGCCAAGCCAGCAAGCCGGTTTGAACGTTTAAGCCTCGCTTGGCTCGCCGTTTGGAGTGTAGCGATTGGACTGTGGCCTGTGCCTTTTATTTCATCGCTGCAAAAGATATTACACGACATATCTACCCAATTTGTATTGCCTTGGCCACAACTTTTCAGTCTGACATTGTCAAAAGCAGGCACAAATAATGATAACTTTACACCAATCATTCTTTTCCTCGTCTTGCTCGTAGCATTAATTCTTATCTTCCTATTAATTAAAAACTATATCATGCCATCCATACAAAGAAAGATTCCTTGGGGTTGTGGATTTAATGTTATGACATCGCGTATGCAAGAGTCCAGTGAAGGGTTTTCACAACCCTTTAAAATTATTTTTACCAAACTCATTCAAACGAAGCTTGTCTTACCCAAAGCAACAGACGTCAATCCACATTACAGCGCCCAAATCAAAGAGCGTGTTTGGCCTTTATTTTATGACCCTTTAAGACAAAGTGTCTTTCGAATCGTCGCACTCACGCGATGGATACAGCAAGGCAAAATTGCTGTTTACCTCAGTTACGTGGCATGCACGCTGTTGATTCTGTTAATAGGGGTGCTGTGGCTATGAGTACCCTAACTTCCATTGTATTGTATGTCATCCAAGGAATGGTGGTGATTGCGATTGCGCCTTTATTACTTGGTTGGCTTAAAATGCTAAAATGTTGGGGCCAGAATCGATCGTCGACTTCTCTTATTCAACCATACTTTGTCTTTTTTAAGTTATTAAATAAAAGACCGGTAGTAGCACAAAATGCCTCTTGGCTTTTTCGGTTTGCGCCTTATAGTTATTCAGCTTGCTTGAGCACATTGGCTTTTGTAGTACCATTTTTTCTGTATCGAGGAGGCGTTTCATCTTACTTCGATGTCATTGTGATTGTCGGTATTTTTGCCTTAGCACGTATCATCATGGCTTTTGCTGCTATGGACATTGGTAGCGCCTTTGGTTCATTAGGCGCAAGGCGAGAACTCTTTGTTGCTTGTTTAGTGGAGCCCATATTGCTTTTAGTACTGCTAAACCTTGGGTTGTTGACAAGAGGGTTAACCTTGGGCCATATCAGCCTTATGTTAATCCATAAAAGCGTCTTATATCCTGGACTAGCTTTTTCATTGTGTGCCTTCGTAGTTGTTTTGCTGGCAGAAAATGGTCGCTTTCCGTTTGACAATCCAAGTACTCATTTAGAATTAACGATGATTCATGAAGCGATGATATTAGAGTATTCCGGGCGGTATCTTGCCTTGATTGAATGGGGTAATGCACTCAAGTTAACCTTGTTTTTATTACTCTTCGTCGGTTTGTTTTTCCCTTATGGACTCGCAATACAAGCATCATGGGGTTCATTGATCACAGGTTTAGTGACTACAGTTATAAAATTATCAGTCTTAACATTATTGCTCGCTTTTGCTGAAAGTTTGCAAGCCAAGATCCGCATATTTCGTATTCCTGAATATTTAGGGTTAGCATTGTTTTTAGCGTTATTAGGCATCCTATTAACGCAATTGACAGGAGTTGCAATGTGATGAGTAACTGGCTGTTATTTTTAATTGGCATTATGTTGTTATTTAGCACATTCATGGTGGTACAAACGCATATTACGACAGTGATTAAATTACTCATCGCACAAAATATTTTATTGGCCGGATATTTATTAACAAAAGCCATTCAAATACCCAGTACGACATTTTGGATTCCTTTTGCGATAACAATGATTGTTAAAGTCATTGTATTACCCTGGTTGTTATGGAAATTAACACGCTTTCTACAGCTTTCCGGTCGCATTGAACCCATTTTGAATAAACCAACCTTATTAATGTTAGCGACTATATTAGTGTTGTTTGCCTTGATGCTCGGTCAAACGATGGCGACCGCTTTACCGCATCTTAGTATTGCAGGATTTTCCCTATCCCTAGCCAATGCATTTATTGCGCTATTAATGGTTATTGTCAGGCGTAAAACTGTAACCCAAATCATCGGTCTATTAGTGTTAGAAAATAGTGTTTTTATCTTGGCCGCCGCACTCTCTACTGGCTTCCCTTTGCTTATCGAATTAGGCATGAGTTTTGATGTGTTAATGGGCGTGATGATTTTCACTTTATTTTTGATGCGCATTCAGCGCGAATATGGGTCTTTTCAAGTCCATCATGTCGAAAAACTCAAGGAACGTTTATGAATCTTATTGCGCTCGTTTTATTACCTAATGTTGTTTCGTTGTTTTTATTACCTTGTATCGCAAATCGAACGTGGGCAAGCACAGTCAGTGCTATGGCTTGTACGTTAAGTTTTATTTTTACTGTGTTATTGGTAGTGCATGTTTATCAGCAGCAAGAACCAGTTTTCTTTTTTTATCAATGGTTCATTTGCGACAAGCTGGGCTGCTTCTTTTTGTTGATTAATAGCTTTATTGGCATGACCACTAGTTTTTATGCCATCAGTTATTTAATTAATGAAAGCAACCAGCATTTACATCCGTTAGTTTATCGCTTTTATCACACGGGGTATCAATTATTTTTAGTGGGTATGTTGGTTGTACTCTTAAGCAATAATATTAGCATGATGTGGATTGCGATTGAATTAGCAACCATTGCCAGTGTCGCACTGGTTGGCCTTTATCACACCAAAGCAGCGTTAGAGGCTGCTTGGAAATACTTGATCCTTTGTGGTGTCGGCATTGGTTTAGCCTTATTAGGCACGGTGATTTTATATTTTGGGGCGGACACTCAGGGTTTAGGTGGGCATGGGTTACTATGGACACAACTGGTTGCAAATGCAGCGCATTTACCCACACGAATATTGGCCATTAGCTTTGTCTTTCTGTTTGTCGGTTATGGCACGAAAGTGGGGTTTGTGCCACTGCATAATTGGTTGCCTGATGCTCATGCGGAAGGTCCGGCGCCCATATCGGCATTACTTTCTGGCTTGCTGTTAAATGTTGCCCTATTTGCCATTCTGCGGTTTAAATGGATGCTCTCAGGAACCAATCTGCATACACTACCCGCTCATTTACTACTTATCTTTGGCTTTGTAGGATTACTCTTTGCATCGCTTTCTTTATTTCGCCAGCGCCAACTCAAACGTCTCTTTGCCTATTCATCTATTGAGCATATGAGTTTGATTAGTATTGCTTTTGGCTTGGGTACACCATTGGCATTATTTGTGGCTCTATTACATATGGCTATGCATTCACTGAGTAAAACTGCGGCCTTCTTCAGTTGTGGTAATGTCATGCAACAATCAAACACACAGATACTAAGTAAACTCAACGGACTTTTTAGTCAAATGCCTGCCTCTGCAACGTTATTATTGATAAGCACATTTATCATTTTGGGATTACCCCCGTCAGGATTGTTCATCAGCGAAACTCTTATTAATCCTGGCAACATTGAAAGCGAACATTTTGTTAGCTATTCCTTTGCTTATCGGCTTGGGACTGGCCTTTCTTGCCATTTTATTGAAGATGCAGCCATTATTTTGGAGTCAGTCTGGAAGCAACACGACTATACCACTAAAAAATAAGACTCACACGTACTGGCCAACAGCAATCCATTTAATCATCCTCATGATGGCAGGACTGATAATACCGATTTGGCTATTAAATCCCGTTATTCACGCGATTTCTGGAGTCTTATCATGAAAACCGATTGGCAAATAATACTCCGTCAATTACTCCAGAATAAGGCTGCTGATCAGTATCTATCTGTAGACATTTCAGAACAATACGCTATTGCTGAATACATCAAAGTCCATCAGGGCGTATTGATTACAGAATGGGTTGCGCCAGAAAACACAAATAAGACTTGTTGGTATGTCTTGTATTACTATCAATCACATTGGGTTTGTATTTGTTCGCCACTCAATCCAAAACGACCAGCGATCGTTGATTTAAGTGTTATTTTCCCTGTCGCCAATCGACTACAAAGAGCCATTTATGATTTAACAAAAATCACTACAAAACTACCCAAGATAAGCGGTCTTGGCTTAGCCATGGGCATTTTAAAACAGGAATCTTGAATCCGAATACAATCTCAAACCGTCGTACAAACACAGCCTATCATTTCAATAAAATATCTGGCGATGGCGTGCATGAAGTACCGGTTGGGCCGGTACATGCCGGTATCATTGAACCTGGTCATTTTCGTTTTTCTGTTGTTGGTGAACGGGTATTACAGTTGGAAGAACGTTTAGGCTATACGCATAAAGGTATTCATCAATTACTCATTGGAAAATCATTATCTGAGGCTAGTCGTCTGATTGGGCGTGTCAGTGGTGACAGCACGGTAGCTTATAGTTACGCCTTTGCACTTGCATGCGAACAGCAATTAGATAGTCAAATTGATATGGGTACCAGCATCATGCGTACCGTTTTATTGGAGCGAGAACGACTTATTAACCATATCGGGGATATAGGGGCCATTATCAATGATACGGGTTTTGCAAGTCTTGCAGTCGCAATTTTCAATTTTAAAAGAAACACTCGTTAGGGAAAATGCAATATTAACGGGCCATCGTTATATGATGGATGTCATTGTACCCAATAAGCCGCTAGCGAAATGGGGTCATAATAGCATTAACAAACTATTAGACCACTGGATACAACATTAACGGAATTATCAACACTGCAAAGCATTTATCAGCGACATCATGGATTACAGGATCGCTTAAATACAACAGGTATAGTCTAGCCAAGAAAGTGCGTTATCATTAGGATTATTAGGCATTACAGCCAAGGCATCTGGTCTGACAATTGATGTTCGATCATCCCAACGAAATGTGCTTTACTCAGAAATTAATTTTATACCGATCACAGAACCAACAGGTGATGTCGCTGCACGGGCAACAGTACGTTTTCAAGAAGCCAAGCAAAGTATTGAGCTCATCAAGCGCTTATTAACAAAGCAACAAACACCTCTCACATAAAGTTGTCAACACCACAAAATCACCACTAGGTATGGGTTGTGTTGAAGGTTGGCGTGGGCCTATCAGTGTTGCGGTAAAATTAACGTCGGATCAGCGCATTGGTTGGTGTCACTTTCATGATCCATCATGGCAGAACTGGTTAGCGTTAGAACATGCAATAATTGGCAATATCATTGCGGATTTTCCACTCATTAATAAATCATTTAACTTAAGTTACAGTGGGCAGGATAGTTAATATGTTGGCGTTTGCAAAAAAACTCATAAAAACGGGTAGTCAATCAGAACGTCTTGTCGCTCAAGAGGATGTTAATATTCAATCCGTTGGAAAATCACTTGAGAAAACGATCGCAAAACACTTTAATCGCGCATTAGCTATTCGTTTAGTAGATGCCGGTTCTTGTAATGCCTGTGAGTTAGAAATTAATGCGACTTGCAATCCATTTTATAACTTAGAACGTTATGGGATACATTTTGTTGCCAGTCCTCGTCATGCAGACTTATTACTCGTTACAGGGCCGGTCACTAAAAATATGCGAGAAGCACTCATCAAAACATATGAAGCAATGCCAGAGCCGAAGTGGGTAGTTGCCATTGGTGATTGTGCGCATTGTGGCGGAATTTTTAAAAACAGTTATGCTGTGGAAAATGGTATTGGTGATATTCTTCCTGTTGATGGCGTTGTATTAGGTTGCCCTCCAAGTCCAATTCAAATTATGCAAGGCATTTTCGATGCCATCAAAAATATAACTTGATTAAGCTGTAACGATGAATTTAAATTGCGGTAATTTATTTTACTGAACCTTTACTCTTAGAAAACTAATATAGTATTATTATCTGTGCAATATTAATAAACTATTTGCCGAACTGAACTTGTTTATCCAGAGTATTTAATGGAATCCTATACATGTCTAACTAAAACCATCGTTTTTAGTAAACTGTCTTAGATACTTAGGTGCAAAAGGTAAGCATTTAATAATAAAATCAAAAGCCATCAAAATAGCACCTATAGAAAACACAATATCACCGGGCATGCGCAACCACTGCCATAATAGTGTTGTATTATAAAATGCTAAACTACGTGCATAAGCATATCCGTGTTCATAAACAGCAATCAATTGTGGCCAACCAACAGGAAAGAAATTAAGTAAGACCCATAAAATCATGCCAATGTTATACAACCAAAAGGCCCAAACACCTAGACGATCACTCCATTGCACTTTGTCGCCTGCCATAAACCGAAGACAAAGGTAAATTAGACCTAACGATAGCAAACCAAAAGCACCAAACATCGCGGTATGAGCATGGTTTAATGTTAGAAAGGTACCATGCTCATAATAATTAATTAATGGCGCATTGATTAGCCCGCCAAAAACACCTGCCCCCACAAAATTCCAGAAAGTGGAGCCGAGAATGTACATATAGGCTAATCGATATTTAAATTCCTTGTGCCCATTTATTTTTCGATATTGCTCAATGGCTTCAAGAATTAAAAGAAACAGTGGTAATACTTCTAAAAAAGAAAAGACACTGCCAATCGGAATCCACAGTCCTGGTGTGCCATTCCAAAATAAATGATGACCTGTACCAAGAATCCCAGAACCTAATATTAAAATCCATTCAAATTGTATGGCCCTCTCGGCTAATCGACGCGACACTAAGCCTGTTGCCATTAAGAAATAACCCAAAAGTGCAGCAGCAAATAATTCAAAAGCCCATTCAACCCAAAGATGTACAACCCACCAGCGCCAGAAATCAGTTAAAGTAAATGAAGCATTTATTTTGGTTAATGGAATCATTCCAAAAGCATAAATAAACGCCATACCTAGTGTGCTATACCATAATAAATGTTCAAGGCGAAATAAATTAAATATTGATCGGACATGAAATAATTGTTTCAGCGTCGGCCATAACGAGCGCAACATAATCATTGACCATCCCAATAACCCGACGAAAAAAAGAATTTGCCACAGACGACCTAGCTCAATATAAGAGAGCCCTTGATTACCAATCCAAAACCATTTTTTCTGTAAATAACCCATGATCCCAAGATAGTTACCAACTAAAGCACTCACAACCACAGCCAGTGTTACCCAAAATAATAAATCAACTAAAAATTTCTGACCTTTAGCCTCTCTTCTACCAATAATAGGGGCAAGAAATAAAGCAGAACCTATCCATCCCAGTCCAATCCATGCTATGGGTGTTTGTAAATGAACATCACGAAGAAAAGCAAAGGGAAGCCAAGCATTTAAATTGAAGCCATAAAAACTTGAACGTTCTGCATAATCATGCGCCATTAATGAACCTGCGAATATTTGCAGTAGTAGTAACAAGCCAACTACAACAATATATTTCCAAATTGCCTTTTGACTTGGCATTAACATCTTAAAGTGACTTAATATAGCTTCAAAATGTGTATCTTTGTCTTCTTCAATGAAGAGTCGAAATATAACAAGAACGACACCAATACCCAACAATAAGAACATGATTGATACCCAACTCCAAATAAAGGTAGCGGTTGTTGGGACATTACCAATGCTTGGTTGATATGGCCAATTATTTGTCCATGATACCTGGGTATTCGGTCTCCTTGCGACCGTTGTTAAAGAAGTATAGATAAGGAAATCCGCCACCAGTTTTGCTTTCGTAGGCGTTAGACTGTAAGCTTTGGTATATCCTCTTTTGAAATCATATTGCAATAAATCCTTACTGATTGTATTTTGTAAATCAACGAGCGCGTTGGTTAATGCCATAGGTAGAACTACTTTCGTTTGAGTTAGGTTTATCTGTTGCAATTGCTTTCGCATGTGCCATTGGATAATATCCTGCTGTGAAGAACTTAACTGTTCAAATGTTTGGCCAAATTGTCTTTGAGCTAATTGATCTTGTGTTTGTTTAGCCAAAGCTACTAGATATTTAGCTGTAAAGTCTTCGCCGTAATAAGAGCCCATCCCATAAAGACTACCGTAATCCATTAGGTCTGTTTTTTGAAATCCCGCTTTCCCCTCAATAATATCTGATTGAGTCATGAGTATTTGACCATGACTATCGACAATTTTTTGAGGCAATGGCGGAGAAAGTTGATAAGTCTTATAAGTAGCCCAAATCATAGTGCCCCAGCAACTCAGGACAACAATGATAAGGATTAGAATTAAAGTTTTCGAAGTAACATCAACGGGTGAAGTAATATAATTATTTGGATTTTTATTATTATTTTCCATAATGGATTACTCTCTCAAAGAAGCATCTAAAGCTCAATGTTTAGCAAAGGTCTCATTGCTTTAGCACTTTAATATGTGCATGGATTATTAGTGGTAATTTTACAATAAAAGGACAGATTTACAAGTAAATTTAACAGCTTATCATTCCAGTTAATTCTAATTGTGATCTTGATCGGTTAAAACGAAGATATAAAAATCGTTTTGTAAAACTTTAGACAAAACAAGCGAGGCAAATTATGTCAGGAAAAGCAGCGCCGTATAAAATTTACAGCTTAAGTAATTCTCCATAAAGGTAGTTCAATATGCGTTTATATTATGGGTCATTCTCAAGTAATGAAATTACCTCATCATCTGTGGTTTGCCTAAATTCATAATACCAATTACCAATTGCATAAAACGGTTCAGGTGTTGCCAAGCAAATGAATTCATCTGCCATTGTTGCTATTCGGTTTATTGTTTCTGTTGGGCATACAGGTACCGCCACAATGATCTTGTCACACCCTAATTTTCTGATAGCCTTTATAGCAACAATCATAGTTGCACCGGTTGCAATGCCATCATCAACTAAAATAACTGTATTATTGGTTAATACCAACGGAGCACGTGAACCTCGATAGAGTTGTTCACGGTTTTTCAAAACACCCTGCTCTTTCTCAGTTGCGGTTTTAATATCTTGGTCAGAAATATTTAACATATCTACAATATCATTATTGAGAACTTGTACGCCGCCAGAGGCAATAGCTCCCATGGCAAGCTCTTCTTGACCAGGGACACCGAGTTTTCGCACCAAAAAGATATCTAAGGGAATTTTTAAATTATATGCGATTTGATAGGCAACGGGCACACCACCACGCGGTAATGCCAAGACAAGAGCATTTGTCATACCCGAATACTGCTTTAATCTGTCAGCAAGTCGTTGCCCTGCATCTATTCGATCTTTAAATAGATAGTTATTCATCGCATCCTATAATCAATTATTAATATTATTAATTTTAGTTTAAATAAATGAAGTATCATATTTATCCATTTTATTTAGCTTTTTCTGGATAAATAATTGAACCTTCATGTGCTTCATTCCATATCTCGTCTTCAGTTAAATTTGTTTCTATTAATTCAACTGGCGCACCCTCGACTTCAATCATGGCTACTCGAAAGCCTGTAAATGGATGATACGGTTCGAGTAATATCGTTTTGCCTTTGACTGCCTCATCGATACGATCAACTTTAAAGGCCACATGTGGAACAGTCTGAATGAGAGGATGCAAAGGACAATCTTTTTCAAAGCGATGCCATTGTATACGAAAATCATTATGGCCTTGAGTGGTATACATCTTGAAAGTGGGGCTATATTTTTCACCATCATGCGGGATATCTGTTGGGATACCCATATGATGATATTCATATTTAACACGTGTCACCGTTAATATTCCCTTTACTATCTTTATCACATAACGTCCATGAAAAACGTGTATAAGGTATGTGATAGCATATTTTTACATTGTTAAGCTTTATTATCTAAAATGTCAACTAGTTAACTTTATAATCATTTATTTTTTAATCTTTTTTATTAATTCCGATGTAATTAAATGACCTAGGATAAACTGATGATTTTGTAGCTTAGTAATCGTTCAGCGAACAGCTAGAGCGTACAAAGATATGCATGGAGCTGCTTAAACTATGTATTCAGCAAAATATTGACACATTAGATATTATAAATATGCAACATTATATTATCTAGTCATAAATTAATTCGTTTTAAGCAGGTTTTATATTCAAATTCGTTCTTAACCGATTATCTGGGTCATATTTTCTCTTGATCTGTTTTAATTTATCAATATTATTAGCAAATGCTGTTTCTAAATTATCATCACCTTCACTAATAAAATTCACATATCCCCCACCAGAGGCATAAGGTAAACACGATTTGTATAATTGCCGAGCCCATTCAATACAAACTCTATCTTGATTAGCATCGTCCCAACGTGTATGGACATTCATAATAAATTCAACATCGCGATGTGGGTATGCTGTTTCGTTTTGTCCAATTCGATTCGTAGCTCCACCCATCTGAGCAAAGAATACTTCAGATTGTTGACTTGGTATTTTATGAGCTTGTTTAACAATTAATTGAATCAATTCGTCATTCAACTCAGTATAATTATGCGTTTTCCAATAATTTCTGGCTCCTGGAGTGAGCAATGGATCAAAGGCTTGTTGAAAATCAACAAATTTATGTGGGGATATCGCATTAGCAATGGGATCGCCTATAGTTGCCAATTTCTGTGCCCATTCATGCCCTTCTTTCAAATCACCTAAATAACAAAAAACAAAAATTAATACCGGCTTAGCATGATATTGTTTATCCAAAAATGGAAATGGTGGCGCATGTCTCAACAGCATCCATACGGAGACATTTTCAGGACTATGTTGACAAAATTTACGGTAGTTTTTAATTATTTTCTCTGCTTCATTTAAATCAAATATAATTGGCCCCGCCATCAACTCAGGACCAACTTCATGCAAATGGAATGTGAATTCACTAACAATAGCAAAATTACCACCACCTCCACGTATCGCCCAAAATAAATCTGCATGTTGTTTTTCATCACAATGAATTTTTTGACCATCTAGTGTCACGACCTCGACTGCGAGTAAATTATCTATAGTCATGCCTAGCTTTCGACTTAACCAACCAAAACCACCACCTAGGGTTAAACCAGCAATACCGGTTGTTGAATTTATACCGACCGGAACTGCCAAACCATAATCCTGTGTCACCTTATCCACATCTGCAAGGGTTGCGCCAGGTTGTACTTTCGCTATTTTATTTTTTGGATCAACTTCAACATTTCGCATTCCACTTAAATCGATTAACATAACATTATCTTGTAATGATCTTCCAGCAATATTATGACCTGCACCACGCACTGAAATTAATAGATTATGTTTTTTAGAAAATTTTACTACTTTAATAATATCATCAACTGTTTTGCAGTGCACAATGAATGCCGGGCGCCGGTCAATCATACCATTCCAAATTTTTCTTAATTCATCATAATCATCATCAGTTGAGACGACTATTCTTCCATCCAACGATTTACCAAGTTGTTTTATTTCATTGACAGACAAGGAAAGATGTTCATTTGCGACATTAAGCGATTTAACAGACATAGCAATAGCTCCATTATTATTTGTGTCAATCTATAGCTCATATATAAAATATAGCACATAAATAAAATATGTGATAAACACGTAAAAGAACCACACTCTATGGGCCCTAGAACCTATTCGTAGCAGTAGCAATGATCTTAATAATCATTCATTAATTTCTAATAAGATGCTATATTAATGGTAGATTCAGAAATTAGAGGTATCAACATGCATAGGCCCAGATAGCAGGATTTTAGATATAATTGCGATTATCAAGACCATTATTCCTAAAGCAATATAAACATTAACAATTCCAAAACTTGTCACTAAAAACCCACTGCTAACGGTGCCTAGCAAAAGTGCTAAATTATTAATAGCAGTTGTTGAACCAGTCACGCGACCCATTAATTAAGTAGGTGTGCATTTCTTGAGAATATAGTTATAGTTGACTAATAATATTCCAGTTCCTAAGCCTACCGTGCATGCAGATAGACAAATAAAGTAAATCGGATAGACTGGTTGATAAAAGGCAAGCATAAATATACCACTTGCAATTAGGATAAAGCCTAGTAAAAAAGCAGATGATGCATCCATAGCAATGTTTAAACGATTGAGTAACATGCTTGAAAGAACAGCACCTAGCCCATCAATAGACATGTAAATGCCTAATATATTTTTTTTATCTGGTTCGAGATGCTTTAAAAATAACGCAAGTTGTGACTGTCTCACTAAGCTGCTGAAAAACCAGATAAATCCCAATAATAAAAGCTTCCTTAAGATTGGATTATGCCATAAATATTTTATGCCTGCTGCTGTATCCTTAATCCAGTTTTGCTTCGACTTATCATGCACAGATGTTTTATCAGCTGGGAGGCTACATAAAATTATTGCTGATACAATAAAACTGAATGCATTTATTAATATACACAATCTGGCATTGAAAAATATTAGCAAAAATGCGCCTGTGATAGGGCCCAGAACTCTAGCTATTTGGAACATACTTGTTATGTGAGTAGATGCTTTCAATAATTCTTCTTCAGATACAATTGATTTTAGATAAGCTACATTTGCTGGTATATTTATACTTGTAATACAAGCACGTATTAGGATAAATGATAATAATATAGGGATCATATGAGTCAGATAAATTGCTATTGTAAATATACCTGAAATGAATTCAGTATAAATCAATAGCTTTTTCTTGTTATATTTATCAGCTAGCCCACCTACGAATGTTCCAAGTATTACAGCGGGAAAAAGCTCGAAAAAAATGAGTGTACTTAGCAGAATTGGAGTAGCTTGTAGTTCGTTAACAAATATTAATTGTAAAGCGAACATATCAAACCAAGTGCCAATGCTACTAATAATGGAAGCAATATAGAACTTAGTGAAAGTTATATTTTTCCAAACTTTAATCATGCTATGACATAATAAATATTAAAGGCATCAGCAGTTTAACATAAATATGATTTTAAAAAAATTATAGTAACAAAGCGTTATATTACTAATACCACATTGAATGTTGGTATAAAACGAACCGTTAGTGCTTAGTCACATAATGTCTAACCATGCCTGTACATATTTTAATTACTCATCATCTTGATTAAACAATAGCGATATAATATCAATAACGCTATCCTTAATTAAGCAATAATTATCTCTACTAACTTGTGAATGCGCCAAACGTTTCTTAAATTGCATAAAAGCGTATCTAGCATGTTCATTAGAAGTTAAATAATCTCTAAAATTAATTGCAAAATGCCAATTTGGATTTGTTTTCAATCGCACATGGGCATTGACCTCTTGGCCTTTGTAAATACCTTTAAAGAATCGTTTTTCCCAATCAGGGTTAAAATAATTGAATTCATGAAAGGGAACATGGTCTTGCATAATAGTACTAATATATTCAAAATGCATAGGTTCTAATATTAATCGAAGCGCGTTAATTTGTTCAAATGATTTAACTGCAATTTGAACGTCGATGATATCTTTTGCCTCAGCTCCACTAATCGCCGTTGAACCAATATGTTCGATATCGACAATTATATCGCTAGCGTGGGCCATAAGATCTGCTTTTAATTCAGTAAAAGTAGCCGCCCATTTATCCTGGAAAACAGACAATTTAATCATCTTATTAGTTCCAAAATAGTTATAAAAAACATATAAATAACCCTAGTTAGGCACGCAAATATTATTTCAGGTTGATATAATTCTAGCACATCAAACCTAAAATGTGTTGCATAATTGATAGAGAATATGATAAGATTATTATCAGTTACAACTTTTCAAATCTGAGGTACTAATATAATGCGCAATTAATCTCTTATCACGTGGCACTAACTCAGCCGAACTTCTATTTTTTGAATAAGAGATTATGCATGACTACAAAACCTCGAATTATCCTAAATAATATTACATTCCACTTACCTCAGACTTCAGTTAAGTTCAATAATATCAATTTAGCATTTGAAGAACTGAAGTACGGTATCGTTGGCGATAATGGTGTTGGCAAAACAACCTTCCTAAAACTAGTTTTAGGTGATCTTGTCCCCGACAGTGGAATAATACAACGGCCTTGCAATGTCATTAATGTACCACAATCGCATACTGCTATAGATGATCAAGCCACAATCAGTGATGCACTTCATGTTACACCTATGCTTGCTGCATTAGATCGAATAAATAATGGTAGTACTAATGAACGTGATTTTGATATCATGGCTGATTTTTGGGACATTAGCAATCGAATTGAAATAGCCTTAGCTGCATTTAACTTATGGCCCATTGATTTGACCAAATTATTTCATCAGCTTAGTGGCGGTCAAAAAACAAAAGTGCTCTTAGCCAAAAGCCTTATATTTAACTCTGACTTTGTATTATTCGATGAACCAACAAATAACCTTGATACTAACTCTCGAATTATTTTATATGATTATATCGAAAATTCACCTAAAGGCATGTTACTTGTTAGTCATGACAGAACATTGTTAAACAAATGTGACCAAATAGTTGAGATAACAACAAAAGGTATAGATATTTATGGTGGCAATTATGATTTTTACAGTGAACAAAAAGCAATTAAATTAAAGGCGTTAGAACAGGAATTACAAGCACAAAAGGAAATTTTAAAAAAGGCAAAACAAACAATACAGACCAGAATGGAACGCCATCAACAAAATGAAGCCAAGGGTCGAAAAGGTAAAATTGCTCAAATTAAAGCTAAAGGCTCATACGACAAAATAGCTTTTAAAACACAGCAAGGGCGTAGTGAGAAAACTAACCGTCGAATTCGTACACAGGCCACTCGCAAGCTAGAAACGATTAATACCGCATTATCAACCGCCCATGCCAAACTAGAAGTCCATGAAAAAGTTGATGTTTGCCTTGCTGGAACAGAAGTACCGAACAACAAGACAGTGGTCAAGATAGAGAATCTAAATTTTAGCTATGATATGCAGCATCCATTGATCAAAGATTTCAATTTACATCTAACTGGTCCTAATCGTACTGCGATAATAGGTTCAAATGGCTGTGGAAAATCAACCCTAATCAAACTCATCAGGGGATATTTGGTCCCCAATTCCGGTGAAATAACTATTGGTGTTGATAATGTTGCCTATCTGGATCAATCAATTAACTTTTTAGATGATAATTTGTCGATTATCGATAATTTCCTAAAACTCAACCCTGATTCCAAGCCATTTGACGCCTACTCAGCACTCGCAAGATTTAATTTCAGAAATATAGATGCTGAAAAATGCGTAAAGGATTTAAGTGGTGGTGGTAGGATACGAGCGGGCTTGGCGATATGTCTCATGTCGATACATCCACCTCAGTTAATTATCCTTGATGAACCAACAAACCATTTAGATATCACTACTATTCAAGCAATCGAAAAGGCACTAAAATTATACCAAGGTGCCATAATTGCTGTCTCTCATGACCGTGAATTTCTTAATAATATTGATATACAACATATGATTGATTTAAAATAACTATGGGCATGAGAATTATTTAGCATTTTACTATAGTTTAATTCTTTACGTTTGGCTCCTCCGTGATTTTTGGCTTAGTTGGAATAATTCATTGACGCACTGGGAGCAATTAATTCGTTGGCATTATATTCAACCTATAGTTTAAACTCATTAACAGTATATAAAATTAATAGCCTTACCAGGACGTGAGAAAATACATGGCAAATGTAATCCATTGGTTTCGCAGAGATTTACGTTTAACTGATAATCCTAGCCTATCAGCTGCAGCAAAACATGGAGCAGTCATGCCAATGTTTATCTTTGATGATTACAACTGTGACGATCAAACACTTGGGGCTGCCAGTCGTTGTTGGTTACATCATTCGTTACAAAAGTTACAAGAGCAACTAGACAACAAGCTAGTTATTCAACGGGGTGATCCATTAACTATTTTAAAGAAACTGGTCATAAAATATGATATTGAGGCGATCTATTGGAACCGCTGCTATGAACCATGGCAAATAAAACGCGACCAACATATAAAAAAAACCTTGCGTCAACAAGGCATTACGATTATTTCTGATAATGCGTCGCTATTATGGGAGCCCTGGGAAATTAAAAATAAGCAAGGTGATAATTATAAGGTATTCACGCCTTTTTACCGCCAAGGTTGTCTTGGTCATATTCCACCGCGAACTCCAATTCAGGCACCTCGCAAGCTAAACCTTATACCTGACGCATCAACCTCGTTAACCATAGATGAATTAGCATTGTTACCGCACGTCCCATGGGACAAGGCAGTGATGCAAAATTGGTCTGTTGGAGAAAAGGCGGCAAAAAAATGTTTACAACGATTTATCAAACATGGACTGTCGCATTATAAAGAAGGTCGAAATTTTCCAGCTAAGGCCTATACCTCACGTTTATCACCTCATTTGCATTGGGGTGAAATCTCCCCCAATCAAATTTGGTATGCCATTAAAGCCCAACCGCAAGATGAAAATACCGATTGCTTTTTAAGCGAATTAGCTTGGCGTGAATTTTCATATAGCCTTCTTTATCATTACCCTTCCTTACCAAAGAAAAATTTACAAAATAAATTTAATAAATTCCCCTGGCAAAAGAATAAAAAATTATTAACTGCCTGGCAACAAGGCTTAACAGGCTACCCTATTATTGATGCTGGGATGCGTGAACTCTGGCAAACCGGTTATATGCATAATCGAGTGCGCATGATTGTTGGCTCATTTTTAGTTAAAAATCTGCGTCTGCATTGGCATGAGGGTGAAAAATGGTTTTGGGATTGTCTGGTCGATGCTGATTTAGCGGCTAATAGCGCCAGCTGGCAATGGGTCGCCGGGTGCGGAGCTGATGCTGCACCTTACTTTCGAATCTTTAATCCCATCACACAAAGTGAAAAATTTGATCCCACAGGTGAATACATTAAACGATATGTCCCTGAGTTAACTAATCTCCCCAATAAATACCTTTTTGCTCCTTGGAAGGCATCCATCGAAATATTACATTCAGCTGGTGTAAAACTAGGTAACACATATCCAGAGCCAATTGTTAATTTAGCAAAATCACGAGAACAAGCACTTACAGCATTTAAATCGTTAAAGTAAATATATAAATCATGACTATATGCATAATCAGGCTGAAGCTAAACGTAACTATATTTTATTTGGCCATTTTAAATATTCAGTAGTTATTGTGAGACGACGCATCGGACATAATGTAGAATAAAGCATAAGCTGCTGAGGTTACTATTCTTATTATACTAAACCAATAGTACAAACATTAAATAAACTAAGGTTGACAATGTCACGGAAATATTATTACTCCATCCTCATCAATCTGATGCTACCTTTAGGTGGCATGAGCACAGATGTATATCTACCCTCCTTGCCTGCTATGGGTCTGCATTTTGGTGTGACCAAGGCTTTAACACAATTAACTGTGACTGCATTCGTCATTGCCATGGGTTGTTCTCAAATGATTGCTGGGCCGATCTCAGATGCACTTGGACGCAAACAAATAGTCACAATGGCTTTGTTAATTCAAATAATTGCCGTACTTAGCATCTTGTTTTCGCCTACAATCTATTGGATCATTGGCTTTCGTTTTATACAAGGTTGCGGCACTGCATTTATGATGGTACCGGGCCGGGCGATTATCAGCGATATCTTTACAGGGCCTGAACTACAAAAGCAAATTAACTACTACACTATAAGCTTTGCCTTATCTCCTATTATCGCGCCATACATCGGTGGTTATCTACAACAATATCTTGGTTGGCAAGCGAATTTTAGCTTTATATTAATTTATGCCTTAGCCATGCTTTTCATGTTAACAATCTTTTATAAAGAAACACACACTAACACCCATCCATTACAACCAAGGCGGATGTTAACCAATTATCAGCGTATACTAGGAAATCAATACTTTTTACAAAATGCAATTTTTGTTGCCTTTACAATGGGTTATTTGGCACTCTTTAGCGTCGCAGGCCCATTTTTAATTCAAGCCTCGCTACATAAATCTGCCGTGTTCTATGGCCGTATAGCTTTATTAATAGGTATAGCTTGGTTTGCTGGTAACACATTAAATCGGATCTTATTTCGCGTTGATAATAAACTGAAGACTCAAATGGCCTTATGGCTCGTTCTGCTCATTGCAGTGGTTTTCATTTTATTTGCTCACTTCAATATCTTTAATATCATAAGTCTAGTATTTCCCACTTTCCTACTAATCTTGTTAACAGGATTTGTTTTTCCAATTTACATCAGCGCATGTATAGTTATCTTTACTGACCTGGGCGCATCAGCAAATGGCTGTTTATTTGCAATTACTTGGTTGATATTTGGTGGTTACACCATTTTAGCAGCATTATTGAAAGCACACTCTATGATGCCATTGGCAATTACATATATCGGTGTTAGTCTTCTTTGTTTACTCTATTATTATTTGATAATTGCACGATTAAAGCCAAACAATGCATTAGCCAAAGATAATAAAATAAATACCCGCTAAACCTATAAACAAAGCTATCACTAATCGAAAAATAGCTTGGGGTATGTATTTTACAATAGATTTACTTATAAAGGACCCAAACAGCGATATTGGTACATATACAATCAAACCGTACATCAAATCGAGTGGTATCGTCAATCCAGAAAAATAATAAGTCGACAAGCGAGTTGTATCAATAACAATAGCAATCGCCCCACTGGTTGCGAGATAAATTGTTTTTGGCAAATCAAACATGTTCATTAATAAACTTCGAATAGCGCCACCCATACCAAATAATCCTGCAAAAAATCCTGAGGCAGCTCCTCCTAATAGTAAATTAAATTTATTAATTTGTAATTTAAAACGAGGTTGCAAATAGATAAAAATCATATAAGCGATTAAAAAGATACCAAAGTAATGCGTGTATTTATTTACGTGCAGATATTTAATTAAAACTGCGCCTACAACTGTAGCAAAAATTCCAATAATACCAATATAGAGAATGATGTCCCAACGCAATCCTTTTTTAAATAATATAATCTTCCATAAACTACCAAACCAATGAATGATTGCTACAAAAAATATAACTTCGGTTAGAGGTAAAAATATAGTTAATATTGGGATCAATATAGTAGATATACCAAAGCCCACTAGAGTGCCGAAAATTGATGCGATAAATACTGCTAACCCGATGAAAATAAGTGTCACAGATTTGCGACTCCTTAAAAATTAATTATTTTTTAAAGCTATATGAACCATCTCTTATTATTACCGTCTCAGGAACAAACTGAATCAGCCGCGCATTTTTATCATGCAAGAAATCTTCGAACCATTGTGGCCAAATTGATTTATCTTGACCAACATATTTAGCAAAGATTGCCTCTCCGATACTAATATCAAAGTCAACCACCTTCGCCTTGCCCCTAAATCCTACGTGATGCAATTTACCGCTTCTTACATCAAAATCAACAATCCCTATTGCACAGCGTTCATCTTTCTGAATTCGTTTACCAAAGCTACCATTGACTATATCAGTACAAATCCAAAGCTGATTGTCTTGCCAGAGACACCATACAGGTGAATCAGCTGGACCTTGTGGACTTGTCGTCGCAAGATGCGCGAACAATGGCTTTTTCATAAATGATTCTAAATCTATATTTTTACTATGCTCCAGGATTTGCATTCTTTTAACCACCAACTTGAGTTATTTAGTTTTTATGGCACAGTTTACGTAATTCGACCTTAGCCTCTTCTAAAACCTGCTTTTGCCGCTTATCTAATTTGCCACCCGCACGATTGATATAAAAATTCAACATCGACATTGAAGACTGTAATACTGTGCCCTTACGAGCAGTACTCACCTCCGCAGATTGTTTCAATGATCTAGCTATCTTTTTTGGATCGTGCCAAGTAAATACCCCTTCTTCTAGCTCCAAGGCCCGACTTTTTTGGGTGACATCTTGTGACCATTGTTTCTTAGCTTGCTTTGTCATGCTCATATCCTTATTTGATCAAACAATTTGATATATCCAAGCAGCTTGTACCAAAGGTTCTAGTCAATTGAACCAATCCATCAGGCTTGACTAACAACTTTATTTACTTTGACATATTTTGAATAGATATACAATATTGTATAATGGTTAACGTATAATCGTTCGCTGAGTAATCATCCAACCGCAGGTGAAATGTATATATGGCTCTAAATCAAGAATCAAAAGCAATCTTAATCTTAACCCTGGTCACTGCCATCTGGGGAATGACTTTTGTGCTACTCCAAGGCGCCGTGCATTATATCAATCCCATTGATTTTGTCTTTCTGAGAGCGGTACTGGCAAGTATCTGCTTTGTCCCTTTAGTCTTTAAATATATCCGTAAAACTGATCCATATATTCTAAAGAGTGGCTTTATCATTGCTTTACTAATCGCCTCAACTTATATGTTTCAGACCGAAGGTTTACAGACAATCCCTGCCTCACGTTCGGCATTTATTAGTGGCACCTGTATTGTTATCGTCCCTATCTTAGCGCCATTTTTTGGATTGAATAAGCCAAGACCTATTGAATGGTTTGCAGCCGTTATGTGTGTCATTGGTTTATATATACTAACCGGTGCCAATTTGACTAAATTATCAATCGGTGATCTTTGGACTATGGGATGTGCATTTAGTTATGCCTTCACCATCTTATTATTACAAGTGGTTACCAAAAAATCTAACGAAAGCACTTTATTAAGTTTTTATGCTACTGCATTTAGTGTCTTACCACCGGCAGTCTTGATGCCTCATCTGCATTTACAAGCCCTAGTGCACTGGCAAGTTTCATTGGCACTGGTCTTTTGCGCCTTCATTGCGACCACGCTGGTAACTTATCTTATGTTTACTTACCAAAAATATACATCCGTTACCAAAGCGACAGTGACCTATGCATTAGAACCTGTGTTTGCAACCCTGTTTGCATTGATATTCACAAATCAAGTGCTGACAATAGATTTATTACTCGGTGGTTTGATCATTTTTATCAGTGTGATCCTACCGAATATTGTACGTACTAATATCGATACTAATCTTGCTAAATCCGAGCAAGCACTTGGTTAAAACTATGCGACTTCGAATGGCCCATTAGCTGCAATTGGATCATGACTTTCAGGCTTTGCATAAACGAATATAGCACTACCATTCTTAATATAATTGAATAATTTATTCCGCTTATTTGGACTAACCGCAAAGCAACCCCAACTTCGGCCTGCATAATGATGCGTCGCAACAAATCGCGGCGTTGCATAATAGGCCGAATGAATGACGATGGCCCTTCGTCGAGCAGCATCATTGATCCCTGGTTCTAGCCCATTTAGTCGCATTGAGAGACCATGTTTTCCACTATATTCATTTGATGTAACGTATAAACCAACACTTGATTCTTTACTACGTGGTTGATTCGAAAAGCGTGTTGCGTATACAGGACCACTTCTTTTACCTTGTGTAGTATACAGGTTCATTAAAACCTTATTATTTTGTAAGTTTATGATCCACATGCGCTTTTTATAAGAGGGCAATGTAAAATCAATGACAGTTAATGTTTTTTTATTTTGACCTAACTTATTATGCTTCAATGCCCAGGAATAGGCATTCAGAGTCGCCTTTAATGCCTTTGGATTTAAACCTTTTGCAGAGGTGGCTTTAATAAGTTTGGGTAAGTCTATTTTAGTATTTTCATTGGTTGTGTTTGCATAACTTATTGTAATAATAAATAGTAGTACTATAACTTTGAATAAAGTGGATAGTATTTTCATAGATTGCCTCTCACCTTATTTATTTAACAGAATAGGTTTAATGTTGTAGTGTTAATAGCTTGTGATGCCCAATATAACGGGTAGCATCAATACGATGAGTGTAATTTATACTATGACCATCAAAAAATCAAATGTTAAATATTTTGCAATAAAACTGCTCATATAATCCATAATTTTGTATGAAATCTAGGAAATTTTGTTAAATTAATAACAATTTTGATGAAATTTTAATGTAATTTTAATCGAGGTTTGACACGGCCGGTTAACAAATCACCGACGGTAAGTAAAATAGTATGCCATAAGCCATAAACGACATTTAAATGCTTTCGATATAAGGCACGATAAATCCAGTATGCCAATCTACCTTCTATTAAATGCTCTGTCTTAAGTATACCCATTAGGTTACCAACAGCACTATCTGATAATGAAACCAGGGAGCCATAATCATTATATTTATACGCTGGCAACGGTTTATTCTTAATTAGATTTTTGAAAGATTTCACTAACAATAGTGCTTGTTGATGTGCTGCTTGTGCTCGTGGTGGAACTACACTATTTTCGCCTCGTGGACATGAGGCACAATCGCCAATTGCAAATATGTTTTCATCATCAATCGATTGTAACGTTGGCTTTACCATAATTTGATCTTTATCATTTGTGGTTAAGCCACCAATTTGCGCTAAAAATTTTGGTGCCTTGATCCCCGCCGCCCAAATTTTTATATTCGCTTCAATGGTTAATCCATTCTTGGTCACCAGCTTCTCTTCAGTAATTTCAGTGACTCGTTCATTGGTATGGATTTCAATTTGTAATGTCTGCAATCGTTGCTCAACTTTTTTTGAAACTGATTCGGGTAAATAACTCAAAATGCGTGGTGAAGCTTCAATAATATGGATTCCTACTTTGGGGAGCGCTTTCTTAGTATGAGCCATCATCATCCCCATTTCATCACTCATGTTACGTAGTTCAGCCGCTAATTCGACGCCGGTAGCACCTGCACCAACAATCGCAATGTTTAATTTCGATGGCTGATTTTGTACTAGGTTGTAATGCTTAAACCAGAGATTAAGGATCTTCTGGTGAAAATCTTCCGCTTGTTTTTGACTTTCTAGAAACATACAGTGTTGTTTAACGGAAGGCATATTAAAATCATTGGCTACACTACCAATAGCAATGACCAAAACATCATAATGTAATTCTCTTACAGGTAAGATTTGTTGTTTTTTGTCATCCAGAATAGGATCTAAGGTAATTGTCTTTTTACTTCTATCTAGCTTACTAAATCGGCCATATTCAAAGACATAACCATTGTTATAGGCGTGAGAAAAATAATTAATCTTAGCTTCATCCGAGTTTAAGCTACCGGCTGCAACTTCATGTAATAATGGCTTCCAGATATGTGTGATGTTGGCATCAATTAAGGTAACAGCAAAATCCTTTGACTGCGCCATTTTAGTTGCTAATTCTAGACCACCGGCTCCACCACCGATGATGACTAATTGCTTCTTATTAGGCATTTATACAACCTCCTGTTACAAGTCTAGCTAAAGAGTAGTCTATTTGCCAGGAAGTCAATTACTTCGCGGGACCGGAAAACAACCACTTTTAGCAATCGTTAACTACAAATCAACGCAATCGATAGCATTGGCGGGCATTCTACCCACTCCGAGTATGTGTTTAAATGATTTCACCTTCGCTGAAAAACGGTGTTTACCAAGCTCTTTTTCCAGAGCTTGCTGGTCAGTAATGTAATTTAGCATTATTGCACGCCGCTCACCTACGAACTTATCATGTCCATGCCAACCATTTGGTGTCACTTTAAACATAACGATAGTCCCTGCTAATGGTGGAACCTCTACTATAGTGCTATTAATATCATGTGGGTCGCGTAATAATCTCAAGCGACCACCTTGATACGGCCAACTTTCATTGAGATAGAGTAACATTGACAAAACTTTTGATTTAGTATCGGTATGGATCCTACCATCTTTATAACGGGCATAGCGGCGAAAGGTTATCATCGGCGGTCTACCATTTAGTTCGAGTTTAAACTTTTCGGCAACAGCCTGTCGCAATTCCTCTCCCGCAAGTTCTGCCACTAATTGCTTAATAGCGTTACCATATTGCAATATATCCATAGGATATAAACCTGCGCCTTTGATATTGGGATAGTCATTCACTAAGGATTTAATCTGATCTGGTTTAATAAAATCCTTAACCACAATAAATGGGAAAGGTTGTTCGGTTAATTTTGTATCACGGAATGCTTGGATATTTAAAATTTGATTACCCATTTGGAACATCTCCTATTAGATTAAACGAATTATTTTATCTCTACTTCGTTTAGTATTTTATTGTCTATATCCTCAATTTTGCGTTTATATTTTAATAACAGTTTCATAACAAATAGTTTTTCCAACAGCTCTGCTACATCTACGACTGAGATCAACTCCATCGCTCGTTGATCATGTACCCTTTGTCGCCAACCTACATTATTTGGATCCTTATTTAAAATCTTTTTTACCGCCTCAGGAAAACGATTAACAACCCATTGCATGGAATGATAAGGACCTGTTTTTTCTGGAGGCGCAACTGCATATAAACCTACTACCGGTGTTCCCATAGCTTGCGCGATATGCAACGGCCCAGTATCTGGGGCAACCATCGCATCGACCATACCAAGTGTCGCAGCCAATTGTTTAAAACTAGATTTGCCTGCTAGATTAAGATAATCACCTGTAAGCCCGTTACAAACGGTTTCAGCAAACTTTAGCTCATCAGCTCCAGGCCCACCAATAATAATCGGGGTAACATGCCATCGTTGCTGTAATGTATTTAATAACTCAATATAACGTTCAATCGGCCAATTACGTTCTGTCTTACTTGCCATTAAACTCACAGCTAATTTAATGCCATGACAATTTGACAGGGTATCTTTGGCCCACTGCCAATCATGTTCAGCGATTGGAATCTGCCAATCAAAGATACTCGTATTATTATTTAAATGATTAGCAAAACGCATAAAACTATCGATCAAATGTTCCCGCACAGCCGGGACAGTTTCTTTAACAAACCAACGTTGTCCATCTCGTGCATGCAATTTGTCATAGCCAACTTTACGTTTTGCCCGCGTTAAGCCACAAAGCAGATTGGAACGAAAGCTTGCTTGTGGCACCAGTAACACATCAAAATTATAGGCACGCATTCGACGATAATAATGCATATAATCAGCTAGAGTTTTGGGTTTGTTTAGTGTTATTAAGGTTACTTCTTCCAGACCAGAAACCAGCTGATCAAATGGCTTTGCAATAATCCAGTATATTTTGGCTTTTGGATAGGAGTGTTTTAATGCATTAATCAGTGGTATCGTCATAGCCACATCGCCGAGTGCTGATAAGCGAAGTACAGCTATTGAATTCATCTCATATATTCCTTGAATTGACGTCTAAAGGATTTGAAGACTTAAAATCTTTAAAAAGAAAAATTATTCTACAATGTTGTGGTTGAGTCAACTCTTTCTCAGATAAAATGAAGGTAATAATGAGCCAGCGTTTCTGATATTAATTAGAAATCCCCTCACCAGATTCGATGACGGAAGACAGCGGCCGGGAAATTGAGGATGGATGACGGCGGACATAATTGTTTATCGACCCCACACCCGCCACTTTTGCCTTCGGGAGAAAGGAGCGGGTGTGACAGGTCCTAAAATGGCATCCTATCAATGTTTAATCGCTGTTAACTTCCATAACAATAACCTTGGTACCACTTAACTTATCGTCTTTTGTGGACAATTCGACAAAATTCTGGTTGAGCCACTTGGCATCTCTGGGAAACATGCGTATGCAACCATGACTATCCCGGTAGCCTGGGACTTCATAAGAACCATGTAAGGCATAACCGCGGTAGAAGAACATACAATATGGCATCCTTGAACCACCGCGCCCGACTGGAAATACATTTGAACGGCAATCTGCACCTTTCTTATTAAATACTTGGAATACACCTGTGATGGTTTTACATGGTCGATGAACATCGGAGCAATAATTCCTACCAGAGGAGACTGGGCCCCATTTTAGTAATTTACCTTTGCGGTTGTAAGCACCCCAAGCCAATTTATCTTGATCTACTACAATTAGTTTTTCTCCATCTGTATCTACTTTTCTAGGGAAAGGGGCAACATCTAACAGGGTTATTTTATCAAGGTTTTTTGGTACGGCGATTGTCTTCCCTCGCCAAAGATAAGAATCTGTACGATTTACCGCTTGCACAATATAGCGTTGTTGTTCATTGGGGAAAAGCTTTTTCCAAGATTGCCCACCTTGAACCTTAATACAGTTATAATCCGGTAATTTACAAAGTGCTGGGCCATAATATTTATCATCACCCTTAGCATAACCCAATGTGGAACATACCAAACTAAAGGCAAGAATGAGTAGTAAGATTTGTTTCTTCATGACCATTCCCCAAACTGGTTTATTAATTCTAGATAACTATAATTTTTATCTCTCTATATATTATGTATAGAGCAGTTAAATGATTTTGCAAGTTAGATCTAACTTTAGACATAAATTCGTAAGACAAAATGCTGTGATTGCAACATACCTTTTTGTGCACATAACAATATATAGTATGATTTGTCAGCCACATCTACTATTTCTGATAATTGGATTAAACCTAGATAATAATTATCTTCTACACTTATAATCATGAAATATAAATTTTTACAACAACAAGAAAAGTTATATGCCAATTACTGGTTTATACCACTGATATTGGCCGTCTCTACCGTTATACTCGCCCTTTTAACGGAAGGCGTTGATCGGCTGATTATTAACAATTGGTTACAAAACTTAGATTTAATCAATGAGGTTGGTCCCGAAGGCGCGAGGAGTATACTATCAATCATTGCTAGTTCAGTCATTACCATCACTAGTGTTTCTTTTTCCATTACCATTTTGACGCTATCTATTGCACAAAACCAATTAGGCCAACGGCTATTACCTAACTTTATGCGTCAAGGGAAAACACAATTCGTATTGGGAACTTTTATAGGAACATTTATTTACTGCCTACTTATCATACGTACAATAGTAAATGGTCATGAACTTGAATTCGTGCCCTATTTGTCCTTAACTATTGCGTTACTGTTAGGTATTTTTAGTTTTTTCGTATTAATTTATTTCATTAACTACGTTGCTCAGTCAATTATTATCTATAATATTTTGGATTATCTTACAAAAGATGCCATGAATTCCTTTAAACGCCAATTAGTCAAAATAGAAGAGGATAGGGAATATATTGCCTATCAAGATGATGAATTGATAATCCCTAAATCTTTACGAAACTATGGCAAAATAATTGCAAGCCATAGTTCTGGTTTTATCCAAGCCATTGATTATCCCGGTTTACATAAATATGCCGATGATAACGACTTGTTAATTCAATGTTTACATAAGCCTGGGCATCATCTTATTGAAGGCAGTGATATTTATAATATCTATGCCTATGAACATTCAGACGCAGATCATTCACAAAAATTAAATACCTTTCTTTCCTTTGGCAATACGCGCACAACCATTCAAGACCTTGAATATGCTCTAGAAGAAATTGTTGAAATCGCATTACGTGCCTTATCACCAGGAGTAAATGCCCCTTTCACAGCAATTTATTGTATTGATAAGTTGGCAGAGGCATTGGTAATATTCAAAGATTATTATATGCCTCTTCCTTATGCCTATAGCGACAACAAACTTCGCGTTATTATTTATCCATTTACCCATCAAAGCATTATACATACCTGTTTTAATTCAATTCGCCAGCATGCAAGAGACGAATTAGCAGTATTAATTCATTTGCTAGAAACCTTTGAAAAGTTAATCGACTTGGAGTTAAACACATGTCTAGCAAACACATTATATCAAGAGGCCAAAATTATTTGTGAACAATGTCAGCAAGCCGACTTTCATCCCAGCGAAAAGGCAATCGTTGAAGCGAGATTTGTCAAGGTAAAACAAAAGTTTCAAAGTGTACCACATGATTGATTTTGTTAAGATAAATGTTGTTTAATCACAACTACCAGGGCTATAGATATTTCATTAACTGATTGCAGATGGATAATTGTTGGGGATCTGCTATTATTTAGCATATAGAACATAATTTCTATTTATAGGTATCATTATGCGCCATTTAATAACGACAAAATTATATATAAATAGCTTCATCGCCGTAGTATTACTTTTTTGTAATCTAGCTTTTGCAATGGACTCCAAATCGACTATAACGCAAAAGCATCCTGCGATTGCGATCTTTGCTGGAGGTTGCTTTTGGTGTATGCAACCACCGTATAACAAGTTGCCAGGGGTCATCAAGACTGTTGCAGGCTACACCGGTGGTAATGTAGTAAACCCAACTTATAAACAAGTCTCTAGCGGCAAGACAGGTCATTATGAGGCAGTAGCAGTTTACTATGACCCCCACAAAGTCAGTTATCAAAAACTGCTTAATGTCTTTTGGAAGAATATTGATCCCACGGATGCTGGCGGTCAATTTTGTGATCGTGGGAGTTCATATCGCAGTGCAATTTTTTACACAACATCACAACAACAGGCACTTGCCATTGCAAGTAAACAGGCATTGATTAAATCTCATCGTGTACCACGCGTTGTAACCCCTATCTTACCCGCAAAAAGCTTTTATCCGGCCGAAAAGTACCACCAGAACTACTATAAAAAACACCCTATTTTATATAAATATTACCGCTATCGTTGTGGCCGAGATCAACGACTCAATAAACTCTGGCACAGCCAACACTAAGGCTTTGCCTATGCTAACCACTTAGTTTAAATTCAACCGATTTAGTTTGAAAATGAACTGTCAACAGACCTTAAATTTATGATATAATACTTGACTTGGTTTTGGACAGTATGAGAGTTGAATATGAATATGCGAAACAAACCCGCTGGGCAGGGTGCTAAAGCAAGGCCCGCAGGTGGCCGCCCGCAGCACAAAAATCGTGGCCCGCGCAAGCCCAATCCACAAAAGGCTAAGAAGATCCTACAGGCAAATGCTGGACTTGAATGGCTGAAGCAAAACTTCCCGAAAGTATTTGCCAACGATCCTAAAAACATTAAACCATTAAAAATTGGCATAGCACAGGATATTTTCGCTGAGCTTGATAAGTTTGAAGAGCCACCAATATCTAGGAAACAATGTCGTTTGGCACTACGTTATTATGCAAATCAAGTAGATTATATCAAAACGATATTGGTTCCAGGCAATTATCGCATCGACTTAGAAGGTAACAAGGTTGGCATGGTTTCAGAAAAGGAAGCAGGTTCTTTAAAAGCAAAATTGATCAAACAACTCAATCAAAAGAAACAGCAGCAAAAGGGCCCTAGACGGGATTTTAAAGGACGAGACAGTCGTGCTAGAGACACCAGTGGTCGGGATAACAGAGGACGCGATAGGCAAGAGAGAACACAGCAAAGTCAAGCCACAAGTCCCCGTCAAGATTCAAGTTCTACAAAGCAAGATTAAATTTATTATTCGGGTAACACAAACTCATAGACTATTTAGGATTTTTAAAAAACGGTGCTAAACGAGACATAAATGTAGTTTATAAATAAAAAATAAGTGAGAAAATGTGCGTTTCGAATGAGTTTATAATAAAGCATAGCACGTTTTGCGCAAATCCTGATCTTGAGAATTACTAACTGTATAATTATTTGAGAACAATGAAATTCAGACTAATTGCCACGCCAATGTTAAGCCTTGCGCTTATTACAATAGGAGCAAGTTTATTAACTACGGTACAATCTGTTTATCTACATAAACTCCACTACTCAACGCTACTTATTGGATCTATCACCACGGTTTATTATCTTGGCTTCATTTATGCAGCCTTTCATATAGAAAAATTTATTATCCGAGTAGGACACATCAGGGCGTATGCTGCATTGTCTGCACTCTATTCAACGTTAGTTATCATACAAGGATTATTTCCTGATTCGATATCTATGGTTATTAATAAGAGTTATTGCCGGATATTGTATGGCGGGACTCTTTGTAACCATTGAAAGTTGGCTATTAAACAAGAGCAGTATTGGTGCTCGAGGACAAGTCTTAGCAATCTATATGATAGTCTATTATGCTGGACAAATGGCAGCTCAGTTTTTCTTGAACATTGGGTTATTACAAATCTTGATCTTATTCGCAATTGCATCTCTACTTTGCACCTTATCAATCGTACCTTTAGCTATGACACGAGTTGCATCTCCACAAATAGAAAAACCCTCTGTAATAAATTTTAAAAATCTTTACAAGCTGTCACCTACTGGGGTAATGGGGTGTTTGATTTCAGGCATGTTAATCGGACCATTATATGGTCTCTTACCAATTGTTGTTGCAAAATTCAGCACCATCAAAAGTATCTCGTTTGGCATGGCTAGTACAATATTTGGTGGCATGGTTTGGCAATATCCTCTTGGTTATCTCTCAGACCATATTGATCGTAGACTCGTGCTGATTATAGCCACTGGGATTAGTTTAATAGTTTCTCTACTATTGATTTTTTTAAATACCAATGAGACTCTTTGGTTCTTATTGTTATTCATCCTGGGCGGGACAGTCTTTACAATCTATCCATTGGCCATGAGTCATGCAACAGACGTATTAGATAGTAAAGTCATGATCTCTGCAGTACAAGGTTTGATATTATATAATAGTGTGGGCATGGTCGCAGGTCCATTGCTTGCAGCTGTATCCATGTATTATTTAAAACCGGTACTCGGGTTCTTTGGTTATATTGTAGTAATAAGTATTATATTGATGCTATTCTTTTTATGGCGAAAACGATCTGGACAAGTTGTCGTCACAGAGGAACAACAAGAATTCGTCGCCTTGCCAAGGATAACACCAGTTGCAGTTGAGATTGATCCAAGAATAGAGTGACTAAACAAATGTTGATGAGATTAACAATTTATTATTGGTCAAATGCAAATATATGAAAAGTTACATTAATTTATTTTTTAAGGATACTAAAACCAGTTTAGCACGTTTATTTGTAATTAATAATTCTAAAACTGAAAAATATTACGCATTAGGTATATTCATTTTAATTAGTTATCCTATTTACAGTCTGATATTTCAATATAGCTACAATAATAGCAATATTCTACAAGTTATGAATATTGTTGCAGTTTGGTTGGGAATATTTTTAATATTACATAAGTATTGGCCGGACAGGCTTAAAGTTTTATCTCAATTATATTGGTATATAACTATTTTCTTTTGTATACCATTTTATTTCACATTTACAGCATTATTAACTCAACTATCATCATTTTGGTTAATGAATACCGTTACCGGTTTATTTATATTAGCGTTAATTGTTGAATGGATCCCTTTAGTTATTTTACTTGTGCTTGGGGTGGTAACTGCAATAGTAACTTTTTATTTTTACTATGGCTATATTGTGATTGCACCACTTAAATTAGAACCATTTATTTATTACATACCTGTTATCTTGGCCGGACTACTTTTTAGTAATAAACGTCGAGAATTAAAAATGGCTAAGCTTGATATGGCAAAATCACTTAGCTCGAACATTGCCCATGACTTAAGAACGCCTCTTGCATCTATCAGACTAGCTGCGCAGGCCACATCGCATTTTATGCCTGCGCTCTTCCAGGCATACAAACTGGCTAAAGAGGCAGATCTACCTATCCAAAAGATCCAAAAGCAAAGACTCAAATTAGCAGAATCTGCAATGAATCGTATCATTAACGATATTACGTCAGCTAACGATATCATTAGTAGCCTTGAGATGAATCTTAATTCGGAGAATATTAATCAAAATAAATTTAGCGTCTTTTCAATAAAACAGCTGTTAGATAATGCTCTTGAATCATTTCCATATCGCTCAGATATTCTTAAAGAAAAAATAAAGAAACTGTATAGCAACCAAGATGATTTTAAGATACTTGGTTCTGAGCAATTGACTAGGTATATAATATACAACTTATTGAAGAACGCGCTTTATCACATTGAAAGTAAAGGACAAGGTGAGCTTTCTATTAGTATTCAAACTAATAAACCCTATAATGAATTACATTTTAAAGATACCGCCAGTTCGATCCCTGATAATATTAGACCTTATATTTTTGAGCACTTTTTTTCCGATAGAACAACCGCACTTGGTATGGGTTTGGCATATTGCAAAAATGTAATGCGTGCTTATGGCGGTGACATTGTCTATCATAAAAACGTAGATGACACGAATGAATTCATCTTATATTTCCCTGTCATTAGTAAGACATAGTTAATGATTAAGGTGTAATAGATAGCAAATGTCGATTCTATCTTTGGTGTTAATTTTCGTTCAAACGGTCGCAATCCCGATTTACTATTTTACCACCTGGTAATTTGGTATGACAAAAGATTGCTTTATTTAAATCAACCTTGCCGCCATTATTAACCATAAATTTGGTTTTGCTAAGATCTACATAACTAAAATTAACATCTTTCCAATAATCACCTGGGGAATTAATCGACTTATTCAAGGCATCTTGACCTGTGCTGAGTGTTGCATCGTTAAGATTCGCATGAGTAAAGTTTGCATTATGAAAGTTGCCGTATAGTTCAGCATCATCTAAATTAGCCCCGGTAAAATTGGTATTACTAAAATTACTTCCCCAGCCATGCATTGCATCTGGCTTAGATTCAGCATCTGACAAATCAGCCCCTGTTAAATTGGCATTAGAAAAATCACTTAAGAACAATTTAGTATCTGATAAATTAGCATTGCTTAAGTTGGCGGATTTGAAACTTACACCAAAGAATTTACTATCACTTAAGTTTGCGGAAACCATATTAGCATTGGCAAAACTAACTTGGGAAATGGGCGTTACATACCCCCGTATGCAAGTAGTAAAATTTGTATCTTCCAGATTTGCATGCGTCAAGTTGGCATTAGAAAAATCACATTTAATATAACAAGATTGCTGTTGCTGTGGATTAGCATGTTTTAGTAGAGGATTTTCGCTTAGCTTAGTACTGCCTGGCTTATACTTTTTTAGGTTGATACCGTCAATATTACAATTTGGACATCGACATGTTGCCTTGATTTTTCCAACTGTCGTCTGCTGTGCGAATGATGTGATTGACAACATAATCGTCAATGTCCCAAACATAATTTTAGACATAATTGATATACTATTTTTCATGGTTAATTCCTTATATTAAATATGATATTTATTTAACTATTTGACTTAATATATTCTACGAAGAGTCTTGCATATTCAGCAACATTCTCCGCAATCTCTGCATCAATAATTTTATCATTATCATCAAAAAGTTCGTGTGCATTCGATAAATATAATGATCGCTGGTAAAATGGTTTTAATTTTAAATATCTAATAATTGGTAAGAATGCGGTTTGTGAATTAATGGTACCAAAGCCACCCGGCGTGGCGCCAATCACGCCAATATATTTCCCATAAAAAACCTTAGCTATATCATTTGGTGGTCTGGTTAACCAATCAATTGCATTTTTTAACACCCCAGGAATAGAATTATTATATTCTGGCGCTGCAATCAAAAATGCATCTGAAGCGGCCATGATATTTTTTAGCTTTGTGACAGGTTCTGGTATGCCTGTGGTTGCTTCATCATCGGCGTTATATAATGGAATATTCTTAATGGATACAATTTCATATGCACATAACCCATTAAGTTTACTACAGCTATAATGCAATAACTTGGTATTATATGATTCTTTTCGCAAACTTCCTGATAAAGCAACAATTTTAGTCATTTAGAATCACCTATTTTTTACTATAAAATATTTTTTCTACATCTATTTTATCAAAGGTAAATGCTTTGTTACAAAACTCGCATGTTACAACGATGCATTGTTTTTCCTTTAGAATATCAAGCGCTTCAACTTTGCCAAGCATCTTTATCGCATTCTCCATTCTCGCTTGATTACATGTACATTTGAATTTAACTGATTCTCTATCAAAAAGACGTATATCATCTTCATGATATAGCCTTCTTAATATTTCCTCATTAGCTAAAGTTAATAATTCTACATCGGTAACAGTTTCTCCCATTTGAACTGCATATCGCCAAAACTCTTCTCTATCCTTGAATAGTCTGCCCGGGCAAAAGTTGCAATAACATCCCAACTGCAGACTGCTTATCAACTGCCATCCAGATTCGAGTTGCTAACTGTTCTGATTGCCCAAAATAACTCTCTAGGCTCGCTGTCAATGAGTTATCTTTTAATGGTATAATGCTTTGATATGTTGTGGCTTTAGGTTGTTCGATTGTTACCACTAGCTGACCAGTCCCTAATAACTGATTGATATGGGTAATATCAGCAATACTATCATCGTCATATTGGACGAGGCCCCTAAGTTCAAAATGGTTATTACACTTAACTAAGAGTAATTTGATTGCTCCGTCACTTTGAAATTGTAAAGTGAGTTGTCCCGTATACTTAATCAGTGCACTCAATAAAACTGTTGCAACTAACGCCTCCCCTAATATCTGTTGCAGTATATCTGGATAGTGGTGTTGTTCTATAATTTCAGTAAATGCAGTATTCAGTCGAACTATTTGTCCTCGAATATCCGCATCTTCAAATATAAATCTTTGCAACGTGTCTTGTTGGTTCATAGCATAATATCTTATTACAAAAACTCAAGTAGATACAATATTTATTGCTGTCCCCGATAGATATTGTTTTATATTATTAACTACAATCTTGATCAATCGCTTACGCGCAGCATAAGTCGCCCACCCGATGTGTGGCGTAAGATAACAATTCGGTAACCTTAATAATGGATGATCATTATCAGGCGGCTCTTTAGACAACACATCAAGGCCAGCTGCCATTATTTTGTTATCCTTTAATACCTCATATAATGCATACTCATCTATTAATTTGCCTCTCGCAGTATTTAATAGGACAGCATTAGGCTTCATCATTGCTAATTTAGCTTTATCAATGAGCTTATTGGTTGCCGCAGTTAGCGGACAATGCAGACTCACTACATCACTTTTATGCAATAAAGTTTCTAAGTCAACAAACTTTATGCCAGGGATTGTCTCCTTAGGGATATTACGCTTATGTACGAGGATATCCATTCCCAGTGCTCTGGCAATCTGTGCAACACGCTGTCCAATCGCCCCATATCCAACTATACCCATCACTTGTCCTGCAAGCTCTAGTAATGGCTGTTGCCAATAACTAAAGTAACCACATTTACTCCATTCACCAGTGCGTACAGATTCCACATGCTGTGCCACATGATGAGTGATATTCAATAGTAAGGCAAATGTCAGTTGGGCAACTGAGTCTGTACTATAAGCGGGGACATTTGTGACTGTAATATGTTTTTGCTTAGTATAGTTTAAATCAACACAATCGTAGCCAGTTGCCATGACACCTATATATTTCAATTGTGACGCTGACGAAAGATTCTCTGTGTTTAGCTTAACCTTATTTGTGAGTATTATTTCGGCATTATGTATGCGTACATCAACCTGATCAATCGCGCTATTATCATAGATAGTACAATCACCCAGGCTTAACAATTCTTTCCAGGATAAATCTCCTGGATTAATAGGCATGGCATCAAGTATAACTATCTTTGTCATTCATTACCTCTGTGTGCAATATTGTATAATATTACCATTTAGAACATGGTCAATATCTCACATGGTGATCAGACATCCTCTAATGACAAGTTTAACATTTCTTAGGTAAACTGAAAGCCTATTAATCTTAAGTTGTATGCTCTTTGGAATTTGATTTGTAATACACTTTCCTATATGCCAATGGTATCTAAAATAATATTTCGCTTATTAGGATAAGTGCCCCCTCAAAAAAATAAGGAGATACGGAATGTCAACTAATGAAAAATATTTATTAGTATTCAGCTTAACAAATAATCATTTAATTGATACGCGCATTAAGCGCTATGCGCAGTTAGTTAAGCATATTAATGCACATAAAAAAATAATGCCTGAATGGCATGTTTTAATTGTGGTACCAAAAATACCAAATGCGGCTTTACAATTGCCTCAGGTTGCAATACAAGCACACCAACAAACTCGACTTGCTACAAAACAGCTATCTCAAATAGGTTCAAGTCTGAATATACCAAATGAATATTTACATCTTCGAAATGGATTTTCAGATTTGCAAGCTTGGTCATTGGCTAGAGAAAATAACATTAACAAAGTCTATGGCTATAGTCGTATTGTAACTCGATGTATGCGTCTAATTAAACGTTGGCTTATAACCAAAAAGACGTATTCTAAAACAAATATAAATCATAACACAAAAGCCAAATCATGGTTAAATAACTGTCATGTGGCTGAGTTGATTTATAAAAAAATATTTAATTAGTTATTTTAACAACAGTTACTGCATAGATCTCTATTATCGTTTCAAAATATGTAATTAATTTTACCATAGAAAAATATAGATAATAATTGCTAGGCCTATAATATAAAGCACTGGAAATAGTATACGACAAATACGTGCTAATCTTAATGATCGCACAGATGCCAGGGTATTTATACGCGCAAGCGCAACTATTGTTAAGCCTACGATTGTATAGGAAAGTGTTAATAATGCATCAAAGAATGTGTGATATGAAACCTTAGGAGTATTATCAGCAATCACCCATTGGAAGGCGATAATAGTTAACAAAGCCATTAATCCGATAGCGACGCTATTAACGATTGGTTGATCGATCAGCCAAAAAACAGACCAAGACAAGATAACAATAACAACTAATGGAAAAAGCACTTTTAATACATAAAAATTGGATTTCCGATCGTAATGGATTGTAAGTATATATGCCGGAGTATTTGGCCCAATCGAATCAGTGGCTATCTCACCTACCTTTAATGATACACCTTTTACATACCACTGCGGTAAGTGGGCTAACTTAGAAATACCTTGACGTTTGTTAGCAATCTTGAATTTCATCTGATTATAATTTTTTGTAAATGGAATAACTGCTATATTAATATCTTGATCATCAAATGGAAAAGCGCGCATATTAATAGTAATCTCCAAATCCAGCTTAAATCGTTGTATATGACTAACAGTGCCGTCTGGTGTTATTGATAATGTTTGTTGATCTATTTTCCGTGTACTTCGTGCATGGGCGATTGTTAAATTTGGATGCCAGATACTATTTATTGTTTCCTCGGCGAGTTTACCATTGTAATACTTCGTGTCATTACCACTAAATGCTAATCGTTTATCTTGCCAGCTGGTATAAAGTGTTGCCTCTAATTCTAAGACTTCAATCTTTTCATAGATAGCTGTAAAATCATTTACATACAACCCAACATGTACCACGATAGGTTTACCACCCGTAGGCGGAATAGTATACGCATAAACTTGGACTGACAGTATAAGCAAAAACAAGGATATTACTAATTTGATAATATTGGGCATGGATTAGCCCCCTTTAGTACCTTTTTATTTAATTATAGTTAAGATACAAATTTAATGTGCTAAAGGTAACGATAAAGGCGTGCAATGTTATTGTTTACGTTAATAACGATGAGAAAAAAAGCTTAATAATCAAGATAAAACACAATGGCCCAAATAGCATGGTGGCATTATCATCAATCCAACCCAAACGAGGCCATTCAGATAATAGCGTGATCGGAATCACAAAAGGCAGTATCCACCAAGGTGTACCAAATAATATGGCGGAACTAACCCATATCACGGTTAAACCAACTAGGCCAAGTAAAACAACCCAGTAGGGCTTTAAATGGTGATTTCTTGCTTCACCTAGTAAGGGATCGATTAAACTCAATGACCAAATAAGTGGTGCCCCAATTGCAGCACCATTGATACCGATTTTGGGGGCAAGTAACAAGGTTACACCAACACTAAAGCCACCCCAAGCAAAAGCAGATATCTGTGATTGTTCATATGACCGTTGACCGAAGACAGTCCAACCAAACCAAAGCCGCAATACTTCTAACACAAGGATAAGTACTACAATATTGCCAATAATCAATTCACGGCTCAAATCAATGAAATTGGCAATATTGTTGCCTTGCCAGTAATATAGATAGGGCACAATTGCGATACCAAAGTGCAAACATCTTCTTAACCAATGACCACCTGTGCCGCCTATAACTTTATATCCAGATTCCATAGCTTTTGACAACTCTAAACGGGCCCTAATCCTATTTACCAGCTTGATAAAATATATAATAATCTCTAGTTCTATTATACAGAACTATAAGGAGTATGAGAATGTTTCAACAGATTTCGACTGAAGATGCCAAGGTGTTAATAGATAATAACCCCGATTTAACTATTCTCGATACACGCGATGAGGCAGCTTATCACGAGGCTCACTTAACGCATGCCCTGCATTTAGCACGTGAAAATCTCCAAACAATAGCAATACGTAACCGTAAACCAGTAGAGGACATAGACAC
>CAVVHY010000010.1:0-3869 GCA_963748135.1 uncultured Gammaproteobacteria bacterium
CAGAGTTTTTCTGTAGCGCCAAAATAGAAATGTCCTCCTACACTTAACATATTGATCTAACAAGGGGGACAGATTTATGACAAAGGAGACAGTTACAATGACGAAGCGAGAAACCCATCGGCTACAGGAGATAGAGCGCTACCAGTCAGGCCAATTACAACAAGTGAGAGCAGCTAAACTGCTTGGCATTAGCAGTCGTCACTTACGTCGGTTAATAAAGAAATATAAGGCACAAGGTGCTCAAGGATTGGTATCAGGGCATCGAGGCAAACCCAGCAATCATCAACTAGCAGCCAATCTAAAGGCCAGGGCACTAGACTTGGTTAAATCAAATTATGCTGATTTTGGCCCTCCCTGGCTCAAGAATACTTGAGTGCGCGCCATGGCATTCATCTGAGTGTCGAGACATTGCGTCAAGCAATGATTAAAGAAGGCTTATGGGGATAATAAACGTAAAAGTAAAAAGCGCATTCATCAGCTTAGAGCGCGCCGAGGACAATTTGGTGAACTTATCCAAATAGACGGCTCACCTCATGATTGGTTCGAAGGACGCGCACCAAAGTGTTGCTTATTAGTTTTTATAGATGATGCAACGAGTGCACTTGTTCATCTATTTTTCTGTGAGGCAGAGACAACGCACAATTACTTTAAAGCCAGTAACGCTTACTTTAAAAAATATGGTTTACCCATGGCTTTTTATAGTGATAAGCATGGGATTTTCCGAATTAATATAAAGAACGCAAAAGACACGACAGACAGAACACAGTTTGGGCGTGCAATGGATGAATTAGGTATCGAATTAATTAATGCGCACTCACCCGAAGCGAAAGGTCGCGTCGAACGAGCAAATGCCACATTACGAGATAGACTAATCAAAGCAATGCGTATTGAGGGGATTAATTCGATAGAAGAAGCAAATGCATTTTTACCGAAATTTATCGATGATTTTAATGGTAAGTTTGCAAAGCCGCCGCAGTGTGATGCCAACGCACACTGCGAGCTGCAACTCGAATACGGTGCGTTGGATCACATTCTCAGTATCCACTCGAAGAGAACACTTAATAAGCATCTCGAGTGCAGTTACAACAATGTCACATACCAAATTCAAACGCAAGCCATGAAAAATCGCTTACAGCAAAAAACCGTAAAAATAATTGAAAATGCTGATGGGAAGATCACCATCGTTTACAAAGATGAAAAGCTCAACTACAAGACCATCGATAAAAATAACAAGCAAAATACAGTGCACGATGAGAAAACGCTAAATGCTGCCGTTGATAAACTTGTGACAAGAAAAACACCTTACAAGCCGCGTCCACTTAAGGGAAGGATTTGGTTGAGACATAGGCCGTATTTATCAAAAAAAATCGTTCGCCGCTAGGCAGGCCTGCCAAACAAATTGGCAGGCAAACTTAAGCGTGGGTCGCTCTCACTTAGTCAAGTTATAAACAACATAACTTGACACGTTCCCGCTCAAAAAACACAGCGCCCTTAAGCTTTGCTTCATCTTTGTGCTGTAATATTACTAGACACAGGACATTTCTATTTTGCTCTAACACTAGTTGTTGTCTTAGTTTCTTGCAGCCTCGCAATTAAACATGGAAGACAAAATGCAGACTCACTTTATCGTGGTCTTGGTGATACTCAAAGTGGTCGGGGTAGACGTTTGTCATAAAGTCAGCGAGACCATAAGAGAATGCCTCTTCTTCGAGAAACACAGGGTGCTTTTGGCTGACATATGGCATTGATAGCAAGGTTCCTATATAACTTATCTTGATCGATAAATCGATTTGATCATAGGTCATTACCAAATCGACATTCTGTTTAGCGAGTTTTGCTTGCTCGATGGTGTCAATCACTTGTGCTATTGAGTCAATACAACGTTGCAAAACCTCTTGGTTGATTTGCCATTTTTTGCCTTGGGTTTGCATAAATGCCTCGACCTCTTTTGCAGATAGTTGTTTGCTTTCAATGACCAGGTTGGCGTGTTGTTTAATGCCAAAGCGAAATAATAGATTAAGAAGGACGGCAGAGATGGTGGCAATCGACATACTTGTGGTTGTGAATATCTGCACCAGAGATGGTAAATTGTTATAGAAATGCTTAAAGATTTCGCGGCTTAGCCCAAGTAGTAACGAGATCCCAACGACGTATGTTGCCCGGGCATCGATGTTACGCGATAAAATAATTTGGATACCACCCATGATCATAAAGCTTGCAGTAAACACTAAGCCGGCACCCACCACAGAGTGCGGTAAGCTTAAAATAGTATAGGCAACCTTAGGGATTAATGACATGATAAGCAAGATCGCGGCTGCACCAAAACCAATATAGCGACTGGTGGCGCCGGTCGCTTTGCTCACGCCAACTAAACTTGGGCCTGCGCTGATGCCCGAGGTCCCAAGTAAACCCGCCAATGTACAACCAATACCGTCGGCAAGCATACCGCTTTTTATCGTCTTCATGTCGGGTTTGATCCAATTGGCATCATTGATCTTTTGACATGTCGTAATAACGCCAATGACCCGTAAACTTGCTGCGATTGCAGCAATTATAAATGGCACCATGAGATGGATATCAAAGTGATAATGCAAATAGGTTGGTATTGGCAGCGCAAAATAACTACTATGCTTAATCAATTGCAATTTGGCTTCAGGTACGAGACCTGAGAAGATGGCAATAATGAAGCCAAGCGCAAGACCGATCATAGAGCACATTAGTCGGGCGACATCTTTACCCCAAACACTAAAGCCGACCATAATTGCCAGGGTAATTAAGGCAACCGTCAAGTGAGTACCGAACAAGGCTTGATAATATACTTGTACACCCAGGACTTGTTGAATACCAATTAATCCTAATTTTATGCCTACAATACAGATAATGAAACCACTGATCGTTGGTGGGAACAATTTGCGTAAACGATGCAATATACGTGACAAAAAGATTTCGATTAGGCCGGCAAATATGGTCATCGCGAATAAGGTGGGTAAACCACCATATTCAATCGCTTTTAGTGCGGCATCAAGATAAATGGCAGAAACCACAGGTGCTGCCAAATAACCTGAACCTAGGATACCATTGCGTAGGCTTTGCATAATCGTGGTGATGGCAACAACGATCATGCTGATACTAATAGCAGTGGCAGTGATCTTTTCACTAACATTAGCGCTGCGAAAGACGATCGCAACGATGACGAAATAAAAGGATAGTAGAACGGCATATTGAATGCTTAACATGAGCAATTTATGCCAAGGTGGGCGTTCATCGTAGGCGTAGATTATGTCATCGGGTTTTTCGTACATCGTTTATGCTTAACGAGTAGGTGATTGCAACTTCAATTATACTCTCTTATTCAGTGTTGTTTTGCAAGCATTCGAGTGAAGACTTGTTTGGGTTGGGGTTTGTTTGGGTTGGGGCTGTTGTTAGAGATAGGTGATTAATTAGAAACCCCCTCACCCTCCCCTCTCCCCCAAGAGGGAGAGGGAAATGTGGGGCTCACCCCTTCGGGGTGAGGGGGTTTCTATATAAACTCTGTGCTCTATTATCTGCTATCCCTTATCCCTCATCCGAATCTGATATTAGTTTTATTCTGATATTAGACTCATTCGCACAATTAGGTAATAATGTATACTAAATAATAAGAGATGTTGCTTGAAAATAATAAGAGGTCTTGCGTATGCCAAATAATGAAAGCTTCCTTGAAACAATGCAATCAGCGTATCAAACTTCTGGACCACATGTCATCATTGGCGCCGCAACATTAGCCGATCAAGTCTATAGCCAAGCACCTATCAATATTGTGCTTAAATCATTAAACCGACATGGCTTGGTTGCTGGCGCTACCGGTACCGGCAAGACCAAGACCATTC
>CAVVHY010000011.1:0-43759 GCA_963748135.1 uncultured Gammaproteobacteria bacterium
GATGTCTACATAAGAATATAAGGGGAGTAAAATGCCCTATAAATATAACCAAACTCGCCGCCATCACATTCCTAAAAGTGAAAGTCATGGAATAAATTGGTCAGCTTATAATCGTGGTTTAAAGCAACGTGGTAATCTTGCTTTGTGGTTATCTCCTGACGTGATTAAACATTGGTATGAAGCAGAGCGTGTCTATGATGGCACAGGCACACCCAACCTTTATAGTGATATGGCGATATTTGTGGTGCATGAAATTCGTCAAGTATTTAAGTTACTTTTATGTCAATGTGAAGGATTTGTTAATTCATTATTTGCGATGATGAAGATTCATTTAAGTTGCCCGAGGTTAAGTACGTTATCAAAACGATTAAAAGACTTAAAATTAACCCGTCCCTATTATCGAATACATGGCAATAAAAAAGCTGTCAGGGCAATTGCAATTGATTCAAGTGATTTAAAATGTTATGGTCAGGACGAGTGGCACCAAGCGCATTTCGCGTTAAATAGTAAGAAAAGCTGGCGTAAACTGCATATTGTGGTTGATAATGACAATATGCTTCAGACATGTGAATTAACCGATAGTCATACGCAAGATACAAGTGCCGTTGATAAACTAATTAAACCGATATCTGAAAACTTTCGTCATATAACAGCCGATGCTGCTTATGATGACAATCCGACTTATCATAAATTAACAGACCAATTTCCTACAGCGGATATTGTGATTGCACCGCAGAAAAATGCCCGGGATGATAGAAAAAATGAATTTTATCGCAACCGAAACATTCGTGAGCGGACTTATTATGGTTGTATGGGTTGGCAGAAGCTGCGTAATTATGGTTGGCGTAATCGTTCGGAATTAAGTATTCAACGCTACAAACGTATCTTGGGAGAAAGGTTGCATGCCAGAGAATTTGAGCGTCAAAAACAAGAGGCCATTATTGGCTGCAGCGTTCTCAATAAAATGATGCTCATGACGATAGGCGAGATCCGTCAAGTGGCATGAAGTTAAGTAAATGAGCAGTTATGCTGCAGCTACGAAACATCGCCTGAAGCAGCTTATCAGTGATCTTGCTCAGCAGGCCTTGTGATATTTCAGTGCCGTACATCTCTTGCATGTGACTACGAATATCCTGGTAGCTCATGCCAAGCCCAAAGAGCCCTAATACCTTGTTATCCAGACTCTCGTTTAATATCGTTTGCCGCTTTTTAACAAGCTCTGGCTCAAACGTACCCGCCCGGTCTCGTGGGGTTTCTAAATCAATAGGGCCCTGGCCTGTTTGAAGTGTTTTTTTAGATTTACCATTGCGGCGATTAGATACACCCGCGTCAACACAATCTTCAATATGCTGCTCAACCTCAGCTTCGAGTGAAGCTTCAATAATGTCCTTAAAAAGAGGGGTTAAAATACCATCATCACCCGTAAGCGGCTGACCAGCCTTGAGTTTCTTAATGGCTTCTTGTTTAAATTTATCGAAGTCAAACGCTGTGTTTTTTGATACAATTTCTTTCTGTGTCATGATTATTACCTTTTTTTATCGAAGAAAAAAGCGTTAGTATGACGCATTCGCGGGTCATTTAAAAATCTGGGGCCCTGCCCCAGACCCCGCACCTCGCCGGTGAGGCAGGGCGCATGATGATTCGGCCTGTCAAACAGCGTGAGGTCGCCTTCGTAATGTAAAGCTCTAGCACTTCGGATACGTTACGCGCAGGCTTGATATTACTCCAGCTCAATAAATGCATCACACTTTGATATTTCTCTCCAGCTAATTTACATTTGACACAGTTTTGTGAACACTATCTTTGGTAGCACTGGGCCTATTTAGAAGATTTTGACTTATCTTGTTTTAAACCTTAATATCTATACTGATACATTGTTGAGTAGAGATCATGGCTAATCTAAAATTTTATTATAAGTCTACTTCTGTTTTCTTATATCTATTACTGTCCTTGGGATTTGCCCAATCATCGATGGCCAGCACAATAAACTCTAATACTGTATTAGTGACTGGAACGATAGTTGATAATTCAAAATTCCCATGGGTTTCAAGGGATTATGGTACATCTTTTTATTTAAGGTTTAACGATGATAAACCGATACAAGTGAATATTCCACCTCATGAAATACCATCTAGAGGCCAATTTATCATTCCTGTAGAGGTGGGTAAAAATTACAAAGTTATGTTAGGGTTTTTATCTTTTGATTCTATATGTACGTTTGATGTAGAAGCAACGAGTCAAACTCACGCGACGATGAAATTAGTTTCTACGGATAATAACGAATATGTGTCTTGCAGTTATTCGGGAGATCCTAATAGCGATACTGCAACAATCATTATCACTAATAACACTATGAAATAACAATTATGAGAAAAATCTTATTACCTATATTATCAAGCATTCTAGCCTTTGTACCATTAATAACAGTTGCCAGCTTTAACCATGTTGGCCCTGCAATTTATATACAAGGAACAATAGATAATCAGACCCCATTCAATTTTTATGATAATTTAAAATTTACTGCTTATAATCAAGATATCTCCGCTGATGCTAAAAATAAAGTATTATATATTGAAATACCTCAAGGTGTAATTGGTAAATTTTACCTCTCTTACATCAACTATGATCAGTGGCAAAAAACAGAAAGACAGTGCGTTTTTACTGTGAATGCTATATCAAAGAACAATGTAACTATAACTGAAGAGGATATACCTGGTGAGTTTATTTCTTGTCACTTATCAGGAGATCCGAAAAATAATAATTTAGCTATTCTTCTAAAGACTGCAATACCAAATAAGCACAAGTCTAATTAGTAGGTTAATCTCTATGAAAAAAATGATTTTATTTTTTACAATAGCAATATCACTAATGTTTACAATTTTTATAGCCTATGCAGATGGAGCATACCCGGGATTTACTTCGACAATTGTTACAGATATCAATTCAAGTAATCCTATCATAGAATTTGACTATCCAGGTGAGGGATCAAATAGCCATATTATGAATATGTATGCACTAGCACCTTCTCAGGGAGAAATGTTTCCACATGAAAATGCAGATACTTTTTACCCCCACCCACCTACTCCTGATCTTTATCTGATACAACTAACAATTAATATGGATGCGAACAGCACCCTTACCCCCCTTTGCGAATTGAAATATAATGCATTAACAAGAGTTCATCAGTGGATAGTAAATCGTGAATATCAGCCGAATAAAGCATATCCACCCATCAGATGCAAATTCTATTTATATGCTCATCATATGTTTATTGCTGTAACGGATAAATGATAAATGTAAACGTTCAGCAAACGTTTATATATAACTAATTAAATCTGTAAATCTTATTCGTTGATTTCCATCTTATTAGTACAAATTAATAGACCTGATGTAAACGTTCGGCGAAACACATCTACCATGCATTAACATAATCCGGCATGCTTAAGTCTCTTAAAAAGATCAAGGAGACAAGCTATGTCATCAAAACTCGGAACGCCATGCGTATTGGCAATCAATAATAAACGAGCAACAGCAAAGTGGCTTATCGATATCCGCCTTCTGCCGAAAGAAGGAATTGAAGGAATCCCAATTTAGTTATTATTTTTACAACGTGTTAGGCAAGAAGGCATCGAAGCACAACCAACCCAACCAAGCCTTCATGCCGATAACGATTAAAGGTAAACACTTAACTGCTGAACAGCATTATCAAGTTCATTTACCAACGGGCATTAAGGTCACTGTGCCAGGAAATTTTGAAGAAGCGCAGCTAAAACGATTAGTCAGGAGCTTGATGTGATGTTATTGCCGGATGAGTTAAAGATTTATTTGCGTCTTGAGCCTACTGACATGCGAAAGTCGATTGATACACTCGCAATCGTTGTGTCCGATATATTAAAGCTAGACCCTTCGTCAGGGCATTTGTTTTTATTTCGCAATCGTGCCGGAGATAAACTTAAGGCACTTTATTACGAACAAAACTGTTTTACCTTGTGGTATCGTCGTTTAGAGCGCGGACGCTTTATTTTTCCAAAAGAAAAGTTAGGGCATATTGAATTATCAGCCGAACATTTTAAGTGGTTGTTGGCAAGTGACAAGTATTCAAATTTAGGTGCAATTGCAGCCATAAATTACGAAAGTTTTTATTAATTTTACTGGGAATTTATAGTGATTTTTGTTATGCTATAATGCATGAAAACAATAGTAAATCATGCTAGAAAATAAGTGTAATTTTTTACAATCCAAACTCGAAAATTTACTGGCTGAAAATCAAAAACTAAAAACCGACGCGCAACATTGGCAATCCAAATATGAGCATATGCTCGAGCAATTTAAATTGGCCCAGCTTCGTAAATTTGCACCTTCTTCAGAAAAGAACCCACAGCAACAAGATTTATTTGATGAGTCAGACATGGCCGTTGAGAATAATGACGCAAAAGCGACAAAAGATTCCATCACCGTCGCTGCCCATGAACGAAAAAAGAAAGGCCAACCTAAGCGCACCACGTTGCCAGAGCACTTCCCAAGAGAGCGGATTGAAGTCGAGTAGCCAGGCCCCATTACTGGGGCCTGGCCCTCTAAGAACGCAGCGAGCTAGTTTCCCAGCACTGCGCTCAAGCCTTAGTAAAGCTATCTACTGATAGCCCAGCCTATTCACTCGGGACGATTAAGTTGCAATTCCCACCATGGCGACCATTGTGATTTGCATGGAAAGAATAATCGATTTTCTTTACGGCGTTTTTGGGCGTTATTTTATAGCCTAAAAAATGGTAAAATCTTTACAAAATTGAGCTATATCTAACCTATGATGTCGATGTCTACATAAGAATATAAGGGGAGTAAAATGCCCTATAAATATAACCAAACTCGCCGCCATCACATTCCTAAAAGTGAAAGTCATGGAGTAAATTGGTCAGCTTATAATCGTGGTTTAAAGCAACGTGGTAATCTTGCTTTGTGGTTATCTCCTGACGTGATTAAACATTGGTATGAAGCAGAGCGTATCTATGATGGCACAGGCACACCCAACCTTTATAGTGATATGGCGATATTTGTGGTGCATGAAATTCGTCAAGTGTTTAAGTTACCTTTACGTCAATGTGAAGGATTTGTTAATTCATTATTTGCGATGATGAAGATTGATTTAAGTTGCCCGAGTTTCAGTACGTTATCAAAACGGTTAAAACACTGAACATTCATTGAAATAAGTTCGTGTGAAAAATGGTTAAATTTTAAGTGTGCTAATATTATTTTTGAGAGAGATATTCCTAAACCAAATATTCATGCACCGCGCTTTATTCCAGAGACGGTAATCAAGCAACTGAATACTCATTTAAAATCACTGCCCGCTCATACTCAGCGGTTAATCAAAGTATTAGTTGAGACAGGTCGCCGTATTGGTGAGGTCTGCACACTGTCTTACGACTGTTTGTATCAAGATGAATCGAGTGACACTTACCTGATAGTCAAGGAGACTAAAACAAATAAACGATACTATATCCCCATCTCAAAGACATGCATCGAAATTATTAAAGACCAACAAGCTTACATAAAAAATATTGGCAAGCAGAATAAGGGTTATTTATTTTCTGGCAGTGATCGTGGTAAAGTTCCCCATGCTAAGTCACGCAATATTAATAGCATGCTAAATAAGCTAGCGCTAGCAAAGAACATTATAGATGATAATGGTTCGGTATGGCATTTTAGTTCCCATCAGTTCAGACACACCGTTGGGACACGTATGATTAATGCAGGAGTTCCCCAGTATGTGGTACAGCGTTATCTAGGGCATGAATCGCCTGAAATGACAAGTCGATATGCATATATCCATGATCAAACACTAAAGCAAGAGTTCAAGAAACTACAAGGAAAGTTAGTTAATATTCAAGGCGAGAGTATTGCATTAGAGCAAGTAGCCATGGATGATGCACAATGGTTGAAGCATAACATGATGTCACAAGCCTTACCGAATGGGTTATGTACCCTACCCTGTGCACAGCAACGCTGTCCACATGCAAATGGATGCCTTACATGCAGTAATTTTAAAACAAGCAAACAATATTTACCTCAGCATAAAACTCAGTTAGCACAAACAGAGGAAATTATTAGGCGGGCTAAGGCCAATAGCTGGAAAAGGCAAGTGCAAATGAATGTTGACGTACAAATTAACTTAAGACGAATTATCAATGCATTAGAGGCTGATAACAATGAGTAATAAAGCTAAAAAAGTAGATGCTTTAATAAAAGCTGCCAAGTCTAAGCGTGAGATCACGTTGTCTAAGGCAACAAAGGCATTATATGAATTACAATCCACTAATCAAGTGATAACGTTTGCAGCTGTTGCAAAGCAAGCAAATATATCTGTTGCCTGGCTTTATAGACAGCCTAATATACGAAAACAGATCGAGCAATCAAGGGCTAAATCCTTAACTTTGTTAACAATCTATAAGAAATCTGAAAATACTTTGTTGTCTCATTTAAAGCTAGGGTTAAAAAACTTGAACACGAGAACAAAGAACTGCGAAAGCAACTGGAAATTGTATATGGTGAGTTATATATGCAGAGTAAAAGTGACGTATGAGGTCTAAGTTAATCAATATTACTTGTGGATTATCAGTTTATAAATTAAGCTATGTGCATCAGACGATCTTTATGCAAAAAATTATACGTAGTATACATTGTATAGGCTAAATATAATACGCTGTTAATTGGATTTTACCTGAACCTGGAGATGCAGGAAATAGTATAGGTTCTACTTTAGCTCTGAAACAGGATTGGGTTGAATGGGTTAGCCCTTATTTAGGCTATAATATTAATGTAAACTAAATGTGGATGATGCTGTGGCAGCTTTAAGTAGAGGTGAAGTCATTGGGATAGCTAATGGCAGAGCAGAATTTGGTCCAAGGGCTTTGGGGAATCGCAGCCTCATTTCAGATCCGCGTGGCCTAGATGTTAAATCAAAAGTCAATAAAATAAAGAAGAGGGAATTATTTAGGCCTTTTGCTCCAGTGGTAATGCAACAGTATGCGAAAGATTATTTTGATTTAGCGTATCCACATTCACCTTATATGCAATACGTTGCAAAATGCAAAAGACCCGATCTAATTCCCGCAGTATGTCATGCTGATGAGATAAGTCGTGTACAAACTTTAACTCGTACTCAGAATAAAGTTTTTTATGACCTAATGCAGAAGTTTTATCAAAAAACTGGATGCCCATTATTGCTTAATACAAGTTTGAATATTAAGGGTGAGCCACTAGTTAATACTTGGGAAGATGCAATGAAATTTAGTGATATTAATCAAGTCGAAGTGTATTAATGCTATGATAAAATTATTGCCCTACAATCCTCAATGGCCGAATATATTCACAGAAGAAAAAAATCGCATCAGACGTGAAGTTGATCCATGGATGGATAAACTAGAACATATTGGTAGTACGTCCATCCCAAATATGTTAGCAAAATCAACGATTGATATGTGCATGACAGTTGAAAACTTAAATATTGCAGATGAGTACATCATTCCTAAGCTAGAATCGTTAGGTTATCGTTATTTACCTTTTTTGGAAAAAGCTATACCTGATAGACGTTATTTGCAGTTATTGGATGAAAATGGTAATCATCTTTTTCATATACATATAGTTACTATAGATAGCTTACGGTATAAAAATTACATTCTTTTCAGAGACTATCTAATTAATCATGAGCAAGATACTAAAGAATATGTACAATTTAAACAATCGCTACAGAAAAAATTTGCGATGGATCGTGAGGCTTATACAGAGGGAAAATGTTTAATCATTACTAAAATTCTAGAACGTGCTAAGATTTGGAAAGATCAGCAATAAGATAAAGTGTGTTATTGAGATTAATTTAATTGTATTAGCTTTTGCGATTAAACAAAATGATATTAAATACGGATATACCTATATTCGAAAATTCACAATCAGCAAAGCTTTTTCTGATATTATGATTTGTGAGATTATTAAAATTATGCCGAAATGCATTGTTGAGTTTAGCAGTGACGTCACTAGAGTTTTTATGATATATTATTTTGAACAAATTGGACTTGGTAAGGTCATATTATTTGATCATATTGAACAACATGCAGTAGAACCTAGGAATATGTTAAGTTAGCATGGATTAAATCAGCTTGATGTTACTGTTGAATGAACTCATTTGATACCCCAATATAAAGTTCTATTGAATTATTATCACGCTGTACTATTCTTAATATATGAGTTTAGTTACAGATATTAGGCATCAGCCAATCAGGGGTAAGATAAAATGTCTGGCTATAAACAAGAGAAACCACCCTATCAGATAAACCAATTTCAGAGGTGGAACAAGATAAATTCAATATATCAAATAAGTTAGTAGATAGGATATATAAAATCTTATTTTTTTACTAAAATAAATTAGCCAAATGGAAGTTAATAATTTAAAGGTGATAGTGAAAAAATGGCTTAGGAGTTTGGTAGTGGTATTGCATTCAAACCTTGATATAAATTCACCATTTGGTGGATTGAGGTGGAATATAAATCAGAAGATTAAAGCAATTACAATATGACAAATAATTCTAAAGACAAAATATGCCAACATAACTCTTCTGTTTGGGATCAAGAGGCACTAAAACAAAAGCCGTGGTCACAACCAGTATCACAGGACACTATAGTTTCTGCTAAGCAGGGCGAGTGGACTATTCATATTACCAAGAAGCCTATACCACGTACTTGGCTTCCTCATGATATTAAAGGAAAGGATATTCTCTGTCTTGCTGCAGCTGGGGGGCAGCAAGCTCCGGTATTAGCCGCAGCTGGTGCAAATGTGACAGTTTACGATATTTCTGAAAAACAATTAGAACAAGATCGATATGTTGCAAAGCAAAATGATCTTAATTTAATAAATATACAAGGTGATATGGCAGAGTTATCTGCACTTTCAGACAATACATTTGATTACATCATTAATCCAATTTCTAATTTATACATTCCTGATGTTAATCCAGTGTGGCATGAATGTTACCGTGTTATGAGAGACCATGGGGTTTTGCTTGCAAGTTTTTACAATCCAATATTATTTATGTTTGAGAGAAATGCAGACCTGGAAAACCAAGGGTTAATTAAACCTAAATATACTATTCCTTATTCCAATATAGACTCGCTAACTAAGGAGCAGTGCCAGGAAAAATTTGAAAAAGGTGAAGCTATTGTTTTTGGTCATAGTCTTACTGATCAAATCAATGGCCAGCTTGAAGCGGGATTCAAACTTGCTGGATTTTATGAAGATGAGCATCCCAGCCCTAGGTTCTTAATTGAAAAATACATGCCAACTATGATTGCTACGAAGTCAATAAAAATAAAATGTTAGCTATAATGCTTGAGTGTTGGAAAAGTGGGTGGTCGACTTGGTTCCTTTTAACCAAGATTCCGGCCTGACCTCAGCCTAACAACTTATTCGGAGAATAATTCGGCCATCTTTGAAGGTTGAGACGGTTGTGTTTAAATAACCGATCTAACGCTCTGAAACCCTTGTTACGCAAGGCCTAGCACTATTGCCAGTGATAGATTTTGCTGGTAATAACAAGCGTGGTTAAGTTGGGAATTACCTATTTAGAGCTATACTCAAAAAGCAGCCTAGACTTTCATTCATAAAAATTTTTTATTTGGAATTAAGGCGCAGAAATCTGATTTGATTATTGTTTATGGGATTCAATATCACCAAAACCAGTCAATTTTACCGGTGGTCGATTCGGGAATTCAGCAGAAATCGTTAACTCACCACCCATACTATGAATATAATTTCGAAGTGTTGATTATAGTAAATCAGACCGCCTCTCTAAGCGCGAAACACCATCTTGTTTCATATGCAGCATTTTACTTACTTCTACTTGTGTAAGATGTAGGGCATTTCGTAAATCACGTAGTGTCATTTCTTCTGCTATAAGGAGAGCGGCAAATTTTCCGGGGCACTCTAAGAACCTCTTTACTTCAACTAATCATTCAAAGACACTCTAAAATAGGCCATGAAAAAGTGACTAACAAGATGAATATTTACACAATTAAAGTAGCCTTGCGTGGCATAAGTCCGATGGTTTGGCGTCGGCTTAGGATACCAGGAAATACTTCATTAGCACAATTTCATAAGATAATTCAACTTGCATTTAATTGGGATGATGAGCATTTGCATCAATTTCATATCTACGGTAAAGATTATGGTATCAATTACATTGGTGCTGTGATGTATAGTGATGATGCTCACAAGGTATTGATTGATGATTTTAATTTTGATGCTGGGGATAAGTTCACCTACGAATATAATTTTTTTATTGATAACGTTGTTGATATCCGAATCGAAAAAATAATAAAGCCAGAAAAACGTTTACACGTTTTTTGCATCAAAGGGTATGGCATGCCTGGTGCAAATGAAAATGACGATATAGAACTAACCTTAGAATTACTTAAACGAATAGCTTTTGCTAAAGATGAAATAGATATGAATGATATAAACCCGCTTATCGATGAAATTACGTCGAGTCGATTTTTCCGTGTACTATTAAATCGCCGCTTTCAATCTGAACTCGCAGAAAATATTTGATATAATAATACTTCATCCTAAACAAAGTGAGGTCATGTCATGAGGTATAAAATACAAATTGTCATTGACGATGAGCAAGGTCAAACACAAATTGAGGATGTATTACAACTCACAAAATCAGCTGAGCATGGATATGAGGTTGGACTTTCACTTCATGAATCAAAAACTTTACTAAAGGCACTTCAAGAAACTATTATTCTTGATCAAGCAAAACATTATATACAACAGCATCGTCCGTGTCCCTGTTGCAACAAATCACGAAGAATTAAAGAGGTAACCCATCTCCAATATAAGACGTTATTTGGAACGGTGGTGATACCCAATTTACGTTTATATCATTGTAAGTGCAAGGAGATGTCACAGCAAACATTGAGTCTATTACAACCTTGGCTACCAGAGCATACCAGCCCTGAAATGCAGTATATTGAATCGAAATGGGCTTCTTATATGTCATTTAATAAAACATCAGAGTTGCTCATGGATGTTCTGCCAATTCGATTGACACATAATAAAGAAACGGTAAGGAATCATCTTCATAAAGTAGCACAGCGCCAAGACGCTGAGTTAAAGGTTAAGCCTTTTCTCATATCAGGTTTCGCAAATGATTTTGCAAAATTACCCATGCCAGATAAACCCATTACTGTGGGTATTGATGGTGGCTATGTGAGGAGCTGTATTGATAAGCGATCGAATTTTGAAGTGATTGTAGGAAAATCTTTTTCAAAAACAAAATCAGCGAAACGTTTTGGTTTAGTACAGAGCCTTGATGAAAGACCACAGCGACGATTATTGCACATGCTTAGAAATCAAGGCATGCAGGAAAATCAACAAATTACTTTCTTATCCGATGGGGCTGATAATGTACGAGACCTACAATTTATAATGCACCCTGAATCAGATCACGTGCTTGATTGGTTTCATTTGACGATGCGATTGACGGTACTGAATCAATTCGCGAAAGGATTAATAAAATCTGATCCGATACCTGGAAAAGCAATGCAGGAAGAATTAACACGTGTGAAGTGGTATATTTGGCATGGCAATGTCAAAAAGGCTTTGCAGCATTTAGAGGACTGCTATATTTTATTAATGGATGATGAACTGAGGGAGAAACCGAAAAAATTAAATATAAAAACAAAAATAAATTTGTTAAACATCTTGGAAGAATTAGAGAGTTATATTGAAAATAATCGTCACATTATCCAAAATTATGGCGAACGATGGCGTTATGGAGAAACCATTGCTACAAGTTTTGTTGAGTCGACAGTGAATGAAGTAGTCACAAAAAGGATGGTGAAGAAACAACAAATGCAATGGTCTAAAGAGGGTGCCCATTATCTTCTTCAAACCAGAACGGCTGCTTTAAATGATGAATTGGCTGGATACTTTGAACGTTGGTATCCGGGGATTAAAATCGGCGATGGCAAAAATAGAGAAAATCCAAATATAAAAAAAGCAGCTTAAATGTCCCGGGAAATTTGCTGCTCTCGTTTGAGAGTACTCGCCATAAAAGCCGCGTCAATTTCTTGCTCTCAAAAAGTGGTTTTAAATATTGATGATGTTTGGCACGATGCAGATCAACCTCGTCTAGTGGTTTTAAATACTTAGAAATAGCAACTAACATTTTCTTTACCTCTTATTTTACGTTTTCCCGTAGAGTCTCACGATGTGTACCATCATTCCAAGGTGTTAATGACAATTTACCATCTTCAATAAATACATATTTTCGTTTGAGTGTACTCCGATACGATTGAGGGAAGGGCATGCTTCAATATGGTGATTGATAAGTGAATTTTCTTCGTCGATAGTATATTGACCAAAATATGCCAAATAATCAGAGGCAAGTTGTTTAAGTTCACCATCACTTGCTGATTTTAAATTTTCAGCATCCATTTCTTTACGATTTTTACGCGATATCTGTACTGCCATTGAGCCGTGTTCATCGTAGATAATAGAACCAATAGCGTCGTTTCCGAAAGGATAATTTTTTTCACCTTTACCATCAATTTCAATAGAGTGAACAAGTCTCCATGTCCAATAAAATCTAATTTCATGATGTTTCTCCTAGGCTTTGATGGGGGCTTCTGGATATGTGGACTCGCCTGGAATCAACTCAAAATCATAAGTTAATTCATAGTGATCGTCACATTGTTTAAAATCACCTATCATATTTTCATCTGCAGTAAAGACGACATCCTCTTCAATAAGCGGATCGCCGGTTACAAATACCTGTGTTACTAAGGTTTCATGTAGTGGCGCACTAACAATAAAGTGGATATGTGCGGGACGACGAACTTGCCTATTAGCTGCCCTTAAAAAAATGCCAACGGGACCATCGGTTGGCGCCGGATATGGTGTCGGCATAAGCGCAGTAAAATGATAATGCCCATTCTTATCTGTTATAAATTGACCTCTCAAGTTCATATCAGGTTGCTTGGCATCTTGCACATCGTACAAACCATTTGTTGCTGCTTGCCATACATCAAGTTTAGCATTTGAAATCGGCTGGCCAGACCTATCAAATACTGTTCCTTGGATTTCAACACGGACCCCTACTGTATCTTCGGGCATGATCGCATCACCTAACTTCCTCATAGGCGCATTTGCACGATAATATGGTCCAACAAGCGCAGTGCCAACTGCATCATCAGGTCGGTGACTATTAATGATCTCAACTAGCTGGCTAATACCTAAGACATCAGCAAACAACAAAAATTCGTTACGATTTGTTTTTGCACTAAAAACAGCGGCATCCATTAAAGCTTGCCATATCATTTCCCACTCATGACTTGTTAATTGCGTTTCGGTAATAAAAGCATGCAAATGCTTGATAAGGCTTTGTGTAACTACCTGGGATCTTGAGCTATCGAATTGCTGATATTGTTTTAGCACACGATCGGTGAATGCTTGCACTTTCATATTATCTCCTCTCTACGTTAAAAAGTTAAAACAACTCGTTTTTTTATACCGGAGTTTAAAACAGCTTGGTAGGCTTCTATCGCCTTTTCCATTGGAAAAACAAGCATTTCTTCTTTAGACGGTGCAATAAGAACACTCTTTTCAAAGCCTTTTCTTAGTTCATTTAACAAACCTGCATTATAGATATAGTCTAGTGCCACAGTGTTAATACCAATTAAGCTTTGATTAGAACGATAAAGTTTGAATAAATTTACCTCTACAGAACGGTGATCAGGCGGTGCACCGATCGTTGCCAGTCGCCCTTCTTCTGACAACACATCGATTAACTGATCCCAATAGATACTACCTAAAGAGTTTAAAATGACGCTAAAGCGTTTGCTGTTAATTAGACGCGTAGCCGCCAACCCAAAATCACTTTGCTCACTATTTACCGCTTGAAAGCCGAGTGTTTGAGCTTTATCAAGATCATTTTTATCTCGAACGACACCTACGGGGTTAGCACCCAACCAAGTTGCGATTGACATCGCTGCGCGTCCAACTTGCCCGAGTGCACCTGTGATCAAACAGTCTTCTCCATTAAGAAGCTGAGCCCGCTTAATGAGCGCATAGTATGCTGTAACATAAGGCAAAGTAACACTGCCTGCTTGTTCAAAAGAAAGAGTGTTTGGTATTTCTGACACGGCATTAACCGGCAAAGCAATATACTGCGAATGTGTTCCATTAAAATCAATTCCTGCAGCACCGCCCGTCCCCCACACTCGCTTACCTATAATTTCTTTAGGACCCTCAACAATCGTACCGCCAAAATCTCTTCCGGGAATACGAGGAATAGAAGCATGATCAAAATACCCAATAGCGGCAAGCGCGTCAGAGGCGTTTACACCAGCAGCTTCCACTTTAATCAGCACCTCGTTACTTCTAATTTTAGGTAAATCGACCTCTTGGATATCAATCCTAATATTATTAACATCTTTAGCGTGTGATCTTATGTGCAGCGCTTTCATGCCGCTCTCCATATTTAGAATATGGTTGAAAGTATATATTACGAGTAATATAATGTCAATTCTCGTAATAATAGCTGGCTAATTGAGCACGGAAAAATGACAAACAAAATCAATGAAATAAGCAGAATTAGGCTATCAAAACCCGAATCTTTGGTTTTAGCGGATCGGAGGTTATTTAATTATCTCCTTCATCATGCCTTTTCTTCCTCTCAAAAAAGGCCTCGATATGAAATGGATTTAGAAAAATTAAGTGGTGTTTTCTCACCGAAACCTCCTGATATAGATCGCTTATTACTTTCGTTTGAAAGACTTTTACAAGTAACTTTAACAGTGGAATATCATAGTGGAAAAAATCATCATTATACTGTATTGAATCTTTTATCTGATTTGCAAGTCGATACAGATAAAAAGCGATTAATATATGCATTCTCAAAGACTTGCCGAGCAATATTCAACAACCCTGAGTTACTTGAGCGCTGCTTGATTCAGGCACACTTTGAATACAAATACACTGAGAGTTTATATACTCTGCTTGTTAAGCAGGCGTTTTCTAGCCATGCTCAAAAACCAGTAATTATTGATTTATCTTTCCTCAGAGAAAGCTTAGATATTGATGAGAATAAATTTAAAAATTATAATGACTTACTTCGTTTTGTTCTAAAACCGGCGCTAGATGAGCTTAATTGGTATGCAAGTTTTACTACCTCATTTGAAACTATATCTCAAGGGCGAAAAGTTATAGCTTTACAGTTTTTCATCAAGAACAAGAGGAAGATCACAACGCTTAAAAGTTCTCGTCAGGTTGTTCCCATACAACGTCCAAAGCTATTTTTTGAGGACCCGATGGAAGAAACAGCGTATACTTATTTATTAAACGCCAGCACAAGTGAGCGAAAAAAACAGTTTAACATTGCCATCAAGAATGCTGAAAAGAAAAGAAAAAAAATTTCTACCGACAGTTTTGATACGCCCGACACTTGGTTTGAGTTTTGCAAAAAAGAATTAATAAAGCAACTTGACTAATTAAATTAATCAATATTTTTTGGTAACACTTCTTCACCAATAGCCATTTGGTAATAAATAATCTAAAGATTTTTTTGGCCTTCTATTCAGTTTATTCATAATCATCACAAGCTGGTAATCTGAAACTCGACTAAAATCAGCGCCTTTCTTTAAATACTGCCTGACAAGGCCATTAGTGTTCTTATTCAAACCGCGCTCCCAGGATGAATATGGGTGCGCAAAATAAAAGTCCGCCTTGAGCGTCTCTGCAATCTGCGCGTGGTAAGCAAACTCACTACCGTTATCACCTACTTTGTTGCATGGAGTTATCTAGCCAGATGTAAAATCAATGAGATAGGACTATACTGGCCAAATCACGAGAGCAAAACATTCCTGGGGGCATTCCAACTTTGTCTTTACAACTCTAAGATTTTTAAGCAAACTTTTAACACATTATGTTAATTAAATAAGGTTTGTTAAAATGAAAATCTATTTGATCAAAATTGCACTACGTGGCATCAGCCCCATGGTCTGGCGTCGTCTTAAAGTACCAGGAAACACTTCCCTGGCACAACTCCATCATATCATACAAATAGCCAATCAATGGGATAATGACTATCTGCATCAATTTCATATTTATGGCAAAGACTATGGTATTGCTTATGAGGGTGGTTTAGCATTTTCGGATAATGCTTATAAGGTGTACCTGGATGATTTTGGTTTTGATGAAGGGGATAAATTTATTTATGAATATAATTTTTTTGAACATTGGGTCGTAGATATTCGTATAGAAAAAATAAAAGATGTCTCATCAATAACTACGGGCATCCAATGCTTGAAAGGAAAAGGTCTACCAGGCGTGAATCAATATGATGAGGTAGAGCCCATGCTCAATTTACTGAAAGCCATTGCAAAGGCTGATAAAACAACGACGATGGGTGACCTACGTCCCTATGTTAAGGCCCTGAACGCGGTAAGATTTAACCGTCATCACATTAACCATCGTTTGCAAACCGAAGCCTTTCATTAATTATGGTATAATAGCACTCCATCCCCCATCCAAAATGAGGTGCTATGATGAAAATCAAACTACAAATCGTTGTGGATGATGAGCAAGGGCAAACTAAGATAGAAGATATTCTACAGTTAGAAAAAAATAATGAATTAGGCTATTGTGCTGGTTTGTCCTTACAAGAATCCAAACAACTACTAGAAATTTTACAACAAAAAATTATCTTAGAACAAGCTGAACACTATACCCAGTCCCATCGAGCTTGTCCTTGTTGCCACAAGCAAAGACGCATAAAAGGCACGCATTTTATCCAATATAAAACATTATTTGGTACCGTGGTGGTCCCTAGTTTACGTCTCCATCACTGCAAATGCCAAGAGACTCCCACAAAGACCTTTAGCGTGTTACACGATTGGTTGCCAGAGCATAATAGTCCTGAATTACAGTATATTGAAACAAAGTGGGCTTCTTATCTGTCATTTAATAAAGCATCCGAATTATTGGCTGATGTGCTACCGATGACAATCACCCATAATGGCATTACTTTAAGAAGGCATTTACATAAAATCGCTAAGCGCCAAGAATTGGAATTAGAAGATAAGCCCAGATGCATTTCAGGTTGTGTCAATGACTTTGCAAAATTACCCAAGCCGGACAAGCCTCTGACGGTGGGTATGGATGGCGGTTATGTGAGGAGCTGCACAGATAGAAAAACCAATTTCGAAGTGGTGGTTGGCAAATCATTTTCTAAAACAAAAACTGCTAAGCGCTTTGGCTTTGTTCAAAAAGAAGATGAACATCCCCAACGCCGATTACTGAACGCACTCAGAAACCAAGGGATGCAGGAAAACCAGCAAATTACGTTTTTAACCGATGGTGCTGATAATATGCGAGAGTTACAATTTATTATGCATCCTGAAGCCGAACATATTTTGGATTGGTTTCACTTAACCATGCGACTGACCGTGCTGAAACAATTTGCCAAAGGATTAATAAAGTCTGATCCAGAACTGGGTAAAACCATGTTAGAAGAATTAACGCGGGTAAAATGGTACCTTTGGCACGGTAATGTAGCTAATGCATTAGAACATTTAGAGGATGCTTATATTTTGTTAATGGATGATGAATATGGAGATATTGAAAAAATCAACTATAAAAATAAGAAGAAATTCATTAAGCACTTGGAAGAATTAAATACTTACATTCAAAATAATCGACACATCATCCCAAATTATGGTGAGCGATGGCGCTATGATGAAGCCATTACCACATGGTGATCTTGATAAACAGATGGTAGAGTATGAAAAGGCAGCTTAAATGCCCCCAGGAATGTTGTGCTCTCCCAAACTAATTCATCATACTAAGTCGCTATGATGACCTTTTGAAACATTATTTAGCCATCATGAGTAAATAAGCCGGACTACAAGTGCTTTATAAAGTAACATCTTGTAACAACATAGTTACCAAAAGATATAAATTAGTTACAGTAATTTGCTAACCTGATCCTAGTTTCTGCTATTAGATGGATTAAATAAACTAGCATGTATAAGGTCTCAAGGGGGTATCAATGCAACAAATAAGCGCGATCATCAATAGATTTAAGTCACAACGACAGCGTGATTTTTTCCAAATTTGTCGCATCCTCACACGAATATCTCAAACTATCGATCAAACCATACAATTTCATACTGATGTTGCCACTCAATTTGCGTTTCATGACATAACTGATATACAGCAACTAGAATACGGTATAAAGTTAGTGATTAATTTTATGGGGCTGCTTGGTGTCAGCGGCATCTTGCCGATGCCTTATATTGAAAAAGCCATTGCACAACAGCAACAACATAATACAGCCTACCTAGATTTTTTTGATATGTTACAACAAAGAACCATAGAATTATTCTATTCTATATGGGCACACACGCATCCAACAATCAGTTATGAGCGGGCAACTCGGCACGATCAGCTCGATCATATCAGTAAACAGGCACTGAGTTTGATAGGAATTTCTGATTCAGACCATAGCGACATTTTACCTCATGTCCATTTATTCCTGGGTCATCAGGCTTCCCGCCAAGGTTTCATGGCATATATTTCCGCTACATTTAATCTTCCAATAGACGTTGAAGAGATGATTGGTCATTGGGAAGATATATCACCCAACCAGCGGACAAAGCTTGGACTAATGAAGGCATATAATCAACTCGGAAGATCTGCAATACTTGGGGGGAAAATTTGGCAAATACAAAATTACTTAAAGGTAGTTCTTGGTCCTCTCAATGAGACTGAATTTCTCAGCATTCTTCCCAACACAACTAAATATCAACGGCTTGTTAAACAAATACGTTACTACCTAAGTCCTGAAATTAGAGTTATTCTACAAGTAAAACTTGATACATCGGCACATGAATATTGCTATCTTGGTAATGACAAACCATTATATTTGGGTTGGAACACATGGCTAAAAGGTCAACCTCGGCAAGTTTCTATTAACTTAGGAATTGTCTAGTAACATTAGTCCAAGCTCAGATATGTCAACTAATATCAAGAGATTGTTATCCTTAAAGAATTAATTTTCTTAATAATTAAATGAGACAATATCTAGGCATAGTCATATTAACTTAGCAACCAAATCACTAAACTTTGGCTGACGCATTGAAAATAATAGATATGAGGTGATAGAATTAATAGCATGTGCATCGATAAAACAATCAAAGTTTAATGAACAGAAAATCAATATCACTCGCATTGCTCAGTATTATTTTTATCCATACTTTTGAAATAGGTATGTTCATCCCTGCGGTCGCGAGTATATTAAGTGGACAAGATTTTGGTATCACAAGTGGTTTTAAGAGTACTGAATATGGCATTTTCGGCACTACGTTTATTTATTTAATCGCACCTGTGTATTTCTTTTCAGCACCCTTCATTGGCAGCTGTTCCGACCATCTAGGACGGAAGCGGATCTTGCTTTTTTCTTTGCTTATAGCATTTATTGGCTATTTTATTAGCCTTATTAGTATTGCTATGGATATTTATTCATTGCTAGTGATAGGCTGTTTATTTACAACTTTAAGTCCGGTTGTTCCAGTAACCATAGCGGCGATGAGCGATGTTACTATAGGCAAACAACGGTTAAATATATTTATGCTTGTTGCTTATGGACTTTTCGCATTCTATTTGATTGGCATCATCATCAGTGGTCTCTTGCTAAATGGCGCTTATTTTAGCACTTTAAAGCATGTAAATGCAGATATTCTTCTCTTTATAAGCTTGCTTCAATTAATCATGACAATATTGACATTCAGGTTTTTGCCTGAAACCCGCAAGGGCAATAATTTATCGTCTCTCCAAGTTTTTGCTGATGTACCAACCACCATGATCGAGATAACCCAACGTAAATCTCTCATGATAATTATTGTATTAATTTTTGCTTTTCAATATGCCTGGGATGTTAGCCTATATAGCATATCTTATATTGCCATTAACCAACATATTACGGCTAATCAAGCAATAATATATGTAAGTGCTGTACTTATAGCCATGCTGATAATATTGTCATTAATAATATTATTTATTAATCACCGTGGATATTATCCAAAATTTAATTTAATTAAAAATGCATTATTAGTGATGGCGTTTGGCTTAGTTGGAATCTTTATATTTCACTCTATTTGGTCATTATCAATATTTTTGACTCTTTTCTCTATAGGCGAAAATATTGTGTTCGCCCTGTTATGGTATTTTTTAACCTGCTATGCAGGAAAGGAACATCAGGGCTTACTGATAGGTTTGGCAGGTTCAGCCTGGTTATTAGCATTGGTTACGAGTACTCTATCAGCAAATATGCTCGCTAAACTTAATCATTATTATCCAGCTACCCTATCACTAATTTTTATCACTTTCATAGTGTTATGGATGAAATACTTGCGTAAAGAAAACAATGACTCAGCAATACAGAACATACAAGAATAATATCATTCTATTATGGATAAGCTTATTTATTGCGGTATTAGCTATTCATATATACCTTATCGCAAAAAATATTAATACTCAAAACCATATAGCTAATGATATTATTAAAAATCATCATGAACATTCTTTTTTAAAACTATTGGCTAGTGCCGTTAATACTTTACCAGCTTCACAATTAACGATTTTGGACGATATCCAACACTACCGCTTCCAGATTGATAAAAATAACATAAATATCTCTTTTTCAAAGCAACCAAAATGGCCTATTACACTCTCAGGAAACATTAATGCTCATAAAATAAATACGGCGATACAAAATGAAAAAGGGGCTGTCAGGTTATCTTACCAAATGGCAAATGGAAAATGGCTAAACTATAAAGAACAACCAATGCATTCTTCGTATGAGTTAATGGTAATCTTATTTTTAATCGAACTATTATTCTTAAGCACCTTGTTATACCATAGTTGGTCATTGTATCGCTTAAAGATTCCTCTTAAAAGTTTTAAGTCATCAGCTGAGCGATTGGGCATTGATATTAATGCAGACCCCATCAAAGAAAAGGGTCCACTGGTTGTGCGTGATTCTGCAAATGCCATGAACAAAATGCAAGCACGAATCCAAGAATTAATTAAAAATAGAACTTTACTATTGGCAACTATATCACATGATCTGAAAACACCTATCACGCGCTTGAAGCTGCGTTCCCAATTATTAGATGATTCGGAAACAATTAACAAGATAAATCGTGATCTAGATGAGATGCAAAACATGATTAATGGCATTTTATCGTTTGCATCAGATGATAATCTTTTAGAGAAAAAAGTAAAGTTTGACTTCATTTCATTAATTTATACAATTATTGATGAATATGAAGATATGGACTATACAATTGCCTTTCATTCTGAAGTTGATACTTTCCCAATACAGGCAAGAAAGTTGGCCATAAAGCGAAGCTTGAATAATATAATCAATAATGCGAGAAAGTATGCGAATAAAACATCATTAACAATACAACAACAAGGCCACCAGCTAGTAATTACAATCCAGGATGATGGACCAGGGATACCGGAAGATGAAATAAGTGAAATTTGTAAGGCATTTTATCGATCAAAAAGCATGCGTAACCATTCAAGCACTGGCAGTGGTTTGGGTTTAACCGTGACACAAGAAGTTGTAAATGATCATAATGGTAAACTTAGCATAGAAAATATTAATCCTCACGGCTTGAGTGTTACAATTACCTTACCGCCAAGCTAAGTTTTATGTAAGGCTTTGATGCACTACAAATTGCTCTATTAATCAATTTTCCTTAATTAATGAGCCTTTCATACTTAAAATGCCATCCGCACTAATATCCGCCATTGCAGATTGTATTTTTAATTGAGCTTCGGCATTTAAATCAATATTGGTATTCGCAGATTGACTGAGATTAGTCCCCGATGTTAAATTCATAGCCGTGCCGGACTGTATTGATATCTCTCTACCAGCTTGCAGATTGATATTACCATCAGCCTTTAAACTGATATCACCATTAGCAGTGATACAGACATCTTTTTTCACCGACAATACATATTGCCCTTCCGAAATAGCAATTACTAAATCACCCTTATTAATTGTTAAACTATCACTCCCCTCGTTTAACAATACATCACGTTTATTTTCAATCGTCGTTGATAAATCTTTGCCTGCGTAGATTTCCAATAGTTCATTATCTTCCTTATCCTCAAAGCTGATGTAATTATAATGTTGATCATTATCATTTGTTCCTGGTCGACGTTTAATACCACTTTTAGTATTGTTGTCGGTAAGCGGAAACAAAGGCATTTGTCGCGCATCATCGACCGGCCCTAAAATTATAGGTTGATCAATATCACCATTTAAAAATCCGACAATCACAGGTGTCCCTACACGAAATATTCCATGCCAATGCTGACTCGCCCGCACCCAGCAAGAACTTTTTTCATTAGGTTGATTTATCCTATCCCAATAAAAATATACCTTGTACCGACCATATTGATCAGTATAGATTTCCTCTGAATTTGGTCCAGTGATTATCGCCTCTTGAACTCCTTGAATAACTGGTTTGCTATAATTTGGTAATTCACGATAGACTTGTGATTTTGGCAAGCATACAAAATTATTTTGATATTTCAGAGGGTTAACACTAGAAGTCACATAAGTTAAATCCTCAATGTCAAAATCAATCGCCTTGACAACAAAACTTGTTTCTTTTTCATTGGGAAATGATGTTTGATCAATTGAAAATAATCTACCAACTCTAAGACGACGACTAGTTGCTTTCGCCATCACTTGGTTAAACCCAGCTTCATATGCTTCCATTGTTACCCGTGTTGTTTTTGTGCCACAATCAACTTGACTATAATCACCCGCATAACGATAACGCTCATAACTTGCATTATTTTTTAGCGGCAATAAGCTATCTGTTGAGGTAAGCAATTTTGCATCAGGATTGGTAAAATCATGTGAATTGTAACTAATCTTCCCCGGTTGACTAATAAACTGGTGTTGCCATTGGGTAATCTCGTCAAATCCAGGCTGATTCGCATGGATTGCTAACGCCTCTCCAACGGCTGCCTGATATGCATTATTGCTATCAGCTAATATTAATTGATGTTGATCACTACTATGTAAAAAATAATAAAATATTCCATAATGAGACAATAAACGTTGAATAAAATGTAAATCAGTTTCATTATATTGGACACAATAAGGTATATTTACATAATTACTACGATTTACTTTGCTAACATCATATGAGTGATTTGGATAAGCTTTAAATATATCACTTATAATATCAATCACCGTTTTGTCTTGGTAAATTCGACAGTTCTCACTAAAATTTAACCACCAAAGCCAAGGCCTAACAGTAAGATAATAATAATTAAATCCATCATTACTTAATCCATCTTGAGCAACATCACTAACTATGCCATGATAATATTCTTCATCACCTTGACCGGTGGCGATGCTAATTGATACAGATTCACCGATCAATTGTTCAATAGCAAGATTAGTCTCTGTAGTTAAACAAGTTAGTTGATATACAAAAGGAGAAGAAAATCCTTCTGTTGCCATCATTTTGACTAATAACAATTTATCTTCACCAAGTGTAGTTTTTAGTGACATTCGTTTATGTTTTTGCTGATAGTTTATATTTCCCATTATTATCAATTCCTATTGCTTGACTATTCATTTTCATTGAATGGACCATTCTGGAATTCAGTATCTGAATAATTATCTTGATTATTATTAACTGCGATCCCAACCATCCTACAATAATCAAAATAAGTATCTTCTGTAGCCATGATATCTTGCATCAGCTCTGGTAAACTCATATTAATCCAATTAATACAACGTTCAAGAGTGTATGAGATGGGGGAATGTGGTTCATGTAGTTTAAAAAATTCGACGCATTGCTTTAATTGTTCTACCGCCTTAGACTTGCTTGAAAGGTCAGACTCATATCTTAGCTTTTTTTCATTTATTTGTTCATCAATTGAATCACCAATCTCTTGAGAATCATTATTCTTTGGTTGCAAATCATTGACTGCCTGTAAACAGGCCTTAAGTGATTTGATGATATAATGTAATGGTGGTGCAGCATCTTGCACCTGATGAGTTAATAAATCCTCTACTTTCTCAACGGCTTGAATAGCATTACCTATGTCATTTACTAATTGACAAATATATTCATCTCCTGCCTGAGCTAATGAGACTTGAAAAGCATCACGAGTTAATACATGTTTATTGTCATCAGCAGGAGCTGATTGATTTCGAGTAATCTCTTCGTATTGCCAAGTGGCATAATTATCTGGAGTAATTGCAATTGATTTAATCGGCGTTATGAGACCACCCGGCTGCTGTTCGCCATTTAAACTTGCCAACGCTGCAAATGTTGTCGTATACCCATCCTCATCTGCTAACGGATGTAATTCAGATAAATACTTTTCACAGTAGTCATATATTAAAGTGAAACCACTAGCAATACCATCAAAGCCATTTAACCGCGTCAATGCTTCTAATAAATAGCAGACAATCTCAATATCTTTAGTATATGTTTTTAATAATTCATCTGCAATGGATTTAACTTCGCGCCATTCACTAGCCGAAATAAAGTTGATATCACCATCTTGCATACGTTGTCGCTCGTTATTTCGTGCAGTTCGACGCTGATCCTTTAATTTATAAAAAAGGTCACGTGACTGTCCGTCCACCCTACAATCTTCCCCCGTTGGGTGATCAGCACTAATGGGTCTATTTAATATTTCAAGATCGATTGATTGAGACATATTCTTTCCTTATGTTGCTGGGGTGCAGCTAGCATGACCATTGTTTATTAAAACTATACTAATAAACTCAAGCACATTTTGTTAATTGTATTGCACCACGTTTGGAATTTTTAACAAGCAGATTAATTGGTTTACCACCTTTCACTACAAGTTCTAAACAATGTCTTGCCAAACTTGGCAATATTTTTTGTTGAATATATTGATCAATTTGACGCGCTCCTGTGTGATGAGTATAACTAGTACGAGTAATTTCATTGATGATTGATGATGAAAACTCTAATCCAACATGATGATGTTCTTTGAATCGATTGCTAACCTCAGCAAGTTTCATCGTCGCAATCTTTTTAATTATAGTTTGATTCAAAGACATATAAGGCAAAATACTTACGCGTCCTAAAAATGCTGCCTTAAAATAATTTAACAAATGCGGCATTATCAGATTACGTAATTCATCAATATTATGATTTTTCTTGTCTTTGGTAAGCTCAATCAATTCTCGATCACACGCATTTGATGTCATTAATATTAAGGTGTTTTTAAAATCAATTTGCCGACCTTCGCCATCCATTAACATGCCTTGATCAAACACTTGATAAAATAATTCTTGAACACTTATATGCGCCTTTTCCATTTCATCCAACAAAATGACACTGTATGGTTGACGTCGTACTGCCTCTGTTAACATACCACCATTGCCAAATCCTACGTAGCCAGGTGGTGAACCAGTTAACATGGAGATTTTATGTGGTTCTTTAAACTCCGACATATTAATCGTAATCATATGTTCACGCCCACCATAAAGTAGATCAGCTAACGCCTGTGCGGTTTGTGTCTTGCCTACCCCACTGCTACCAACCAACAAAAATACACCACGCGGTTTATTTGGGTCTTGTAAATTTGCCTGATTAGTTTGTAAATGATTAGCTAGAACGTCCGTCGCAAGCCGTTGCCCAATGACGCGCTCTGCTAATTGCTCATTAAGGCTTAAAAGCTTATCGGCATCTGCACGTAACATTTTACCCGTTGGAATACCAGTCCAATCAGATACAACTTCAGCTATAACATTGGTATCTACACAGTCGTAAACAAATGTTTTACCATCTGGTAACTCTCGACTAGCTTGTAATTTGACTAGTTCTTTTTTATATTTTTTAATATCAGATGCTGATAAATCTGGCTTCTCGAGTTGCTTTCTTAACTCTGCAACCTTATTAATAAGTTGCTTAGCATTTTTCCATTCAGTATTTTTTTCAGCAAGTTGCTGACTCAAGCTATCCATTTCTTTATATAGTTCATTGAGTTGACTATCACTCACGATAGAATTTTTAGATTCATTCTCAAGACGCTTAATCTTGACCTTTAATAAATGCTGTGCTGATTTAAGTTTTTCAATAACCAGCGGCTCAATTGTTTGACTTAGGCTGACCCGTGCACAAGCTGTATCTAAAAGACTGATAGCCTTTTCTGGTAACTGTTGCCCAGTTATATAGCGTCGAGATAATGTAACCGCTGTTAATAATGCTGAAGATAAAATATTGATATTGTGATATTTTTCAAGATTATTTGCTAATCCATAGAGCATCTTAACTGCAGTTTCATCATCAGGTTCATTGACCTTGACAAGTTGGAAGCGTCTAGTGAATGCAGCATCAGGTTCGATATATTTTTTATATTCAGACCAAGTTGTGGCACCAATGACACGAATCTCACCACGAGCTAATGCAGGTTTTAGCAAATTTGCAGCATCCGCTTGACCTGTCTGATTGCCTGCACCAATCAGATTATGCGTTTCATCGATAAATAATATGATAGGCTGTGAACATTGTTGTATCTCATCAAGTAGTGATTTTAGTCGTCGTTCAAACTCGCCCTTAACGCTCGCACCTGCTTGTAAGGCAGTTAGGTCTAGACTCAATATCTTATTCATTTTAAGATGATTAGGGACATCATCCGCAATAATCTTTTGGGCAAGTCCTTCTACAATGGCTGTCTTTCCAACCCCTGAATCACCAACTAAAATTGGATTGTTCTGACGTCTACGGGATAAAACATCAATAAGTTGTCGAATTTCATGATCGCGCCCAATAATCGGGTCAAATTTATCTTCCGCTGCCCGCTGTGTGAGATCAATTGTATACTTACTAAGCGAATCATTTTTTGACATCAAATTGTTAATATCATCCTCGTGTGGCTTGATATCACTAATCAATGTTTTTAGCATTGCCCGATCAAGCTTAGAAAGTTCGTTAGATAGTCGCTCCGCAATACAGCCCCAATGATCAGGACTAAATAATGCAGCTATGATGTGTAGCGGGGTAATTATGTTTTGTTGATGTTCGATGGATGCTATAGACCATGCACTTTCAATGACATTTAGCAAGATAGGAGAAAGTGTGGGTAATTGAGTATTGCCTTTTTTAAATGTTTGACAACGTTGATTAATGTCTTGTATTAATAAATCTACATTTATGCCACAACTTGCTAATTTTATTTTCATATCATTATATTCATCATTAATTAAGCATAAAAGCCAATGCTCAATTTCAACCTGATAACAATGATCTTGCGCACAATCATTTGTAGCAACTCCTAAGGCACGTTTAGTATGCTCATTAAGTTTATTAATGAGTTGTGCTATGTGATTAGTGGTCATTGATTCTCTCCTACTAGGTTTTATAATTTAGTCGTAACATATTTGGTAAATTTGCGATCTAGTATGAATTCGTAAATAGACGCTGATTATCTAATTATCTTTTATAATAACGGCTTATTTCCTACAATTGCTGGCCATTGGTATAACTCCTTATTTTTTGTTGTATCAAATATATTGAGTTGAATAAAACTATTATTAGAACTATACTGACTTAAAAACTTTTCCAGTGTTTTAAATACTAACCAGTAATATCCAATATTGATTTTCTTTGTATTGACGTACAACGTGATTTTCAAGCCACGGCAAATAGCACTCACACCCTCTCTATATACACGTTGAGCACATGGTTCAGTCGTAATGTGAGATATAACATTGACTAACTGCTGTTGTGCAGGATGATTGCTAGGATTATAAAGCTGCAATAAACTTCTTATCTGGCTGCCATCTTGCTGTAATAATTGATTAAGGTTTAAATTTAAATGACTATTCAATTGATAAAGATTATCATTTTGCATATTTATGCAACCACTATTTGTTGGACTTGAGACCCATTTTATTTTCTCAACCGGGCCGACTGCCTCAATAAATTGTAATGAGAGGTTTGGATTATTCTGAAAATAATGAGTCAACAGTTCGCCATTAGTACATAAAGCAGATATCGTTAGTGAATAATTCTGGTCAATCATTCTGCCATTTGGATCTGTAATGCTTATAACGCACTCATTATCTAACCGTTCCATATTCCATTTGAATTTCAAATCATCATTTGAATCAGGCAAGGTTCTATATAATGGTGATAAACTAAATTCATTGCCTGCTTGATCTAAGGCATTGACCCATTGAATATGATGAATAATAAAGTCTTTGGGTCTCCTGATATCTGCAATTAAAGGATAGTCAGATAGATGATGGTCAATATTTACTGGTTCTATAATCTTAGGAAATGCATTCACGACAGGAACACAGTTTAACTTAAAGTTACTAACTCTAATATTCCTACCTTGCTCATGGGCTTTTGATAAGTGGAATACAACATCAAAATGACTGCAACTTATTGTATGAGCTAATGATGATAGATCTAAATCAAAAAAATAAAACTTTTCAGGACAACCGAACAATTCGGATAACAAGTGATAGCCTGAAAATACACAACTATTAGTTGGGTAGACATGTTCATCCATAGCAAATCCAACTGGTATCGGCAATGAATCAATCATGTGTGAGTGATCGTTACAAGTAATCTCTACATTTTGTGTATGTTCAACCAATAATTCAAACAAGTTGTTACCATTACCGTCAATGCTATCAATATAAAATCGTAACGGTGTACTGCCTATCTGCGCTAATTTTAAATCAGGATTTTCAATTTCTATTTTAAGATGAATAGCTGCTTCTGACTTTAATATATTGTGAATGCTGTACCCGATATAATCAGCAGCTACAATTTTTATAGGAAGTATATTGACATCATACGCCGTTTGTAACTGACAACTTTGTGCATAAGTGGGATCTGTTTCCATTAGACTACCCTTCGGTATCATGAATGGTTTAGCCGCAGTTTGTGGCTCAACTTCAATAATAGCTGTTGATGGTGAGGGGTTTTGATATTCAGGATAAATTAATTTTAAAAGCGCCTTTTGCATCCTAGGCATTGAATCATCAATTTTTTTACTAACTCGTGCATTTAAAAATGCGATTGATTCAATTAACCTTGCAATATGTGGGTCAGGATTTTGTTTAGGATTAAAAGTAATCGCACCCGCGATTTCATGATACTGTTTAGAAAACTGTTCACTCAGGTCCTGAATAGATGCCAATTCACATCGATAATGTTCAAGTAATTCATTATTCATAATAGTAATCTCTGATTTTAATTATACAATCTGTTGGTTGAAACATAGAATTAAATGCCAGCGACAATGACTGGTGCTTAAATTTAAACGAAGCACGGATATTAAAACAAAAAGTTAGTTTGACAAGCTCGGACTCTATAAGTGGTTCTACATGAACATCATATAAGCGTGGTTCAAAGGTTTCTATTAAGAATAAAATAGTGTCACACAAGGAACGATGATCCATCTCAGATTCTATATTTAAGTTAGATAAGTCCGCCAGCCCATAATTTAATATACTTTGTCTTAAGCTAGCCGGATAATTATAGGCATTCGAGGTTCGCGTATTCAGCAAGTCTTGGACATCAGAGACCAACTCATTGATATAAGCATCTACTTCATTCATGGATATATTGTGAATTTGATCATGCTTTATTAGTTGTTGATAAATAGTGTCCATATACTGCTTCAATCCTCAATAATAAGTTATCATTTAAAATTCAAAAGAAATACGCTTAATACCTAATTGTGATTATATTAGCAAAGTCATGTATCTCTTTGATGTCGTTATGTATTGAAGTTGTTGCAAAATATGTCATAAATATCTCATTTTGACCCGATGATCTATGATAAAGAAATACTCAACATGTTGAACCTACATTTTGTTACAAATTGTTATAGCTAATTAATTTTACAGTTACATGATACTTATAAGATTTGTCATGAAACAAAGATTAACTTTGTTTTGTTAACACAAAAAAGGAGTCAAATTATGAGTAATGAACTTTATTATGTTGAATTTAAGGGTACTCCAGCCGATGGTGTAGGCCCTATTACTGAACCCGATCACAAGGGCTGGTTTAAATTTGACATGGTTGCTGGTGGTGATGGTTTTCGTGATATTAGTGACACCAAGGTTGGCGTTGGTAATCAAACAGATAATAACCCAATCCATATTTCAGATATCTATATGTCAGCAGATCATTGCAGTGCAGCAGGATATCTTCACCAGATGCTACTAAAATCATCTGTCATCAAGCAAATTACTATTCATCGTGTTTATAGTGATCAAAATAAACTGACAAAAGATGAAGAAATGATTGTTACTAATGCGCGAATTAAAAGTTTTAGTAATGTTAATAATTTTACCGAAGTATCGTTCTCTGGATTTGATACCTTTGAACGATGCTATTACTTAAAATTACCTAATGGTGAAGTTAAACCAAATCGTGTTGGAATTGATCTCGCCACAGGTGCAGGTAAACAATAATGATATAAAACGCCGGTGAATAACCGGCGTTTTTTACATAGGAGAATTAGCCATGATGTCCGATTATTTAGATGAACAATATTACCAGGAAGAATTACCTGATCTTAAGGACTTTTATTATGACTATGGACGTGCTATTTTGAAAAACTATAGAAACACAAACATAAATACAAAGCCAGAAAATATTATACACGGCCTCAAACTTCTTGCAAAGAAGGGTCATGACGAAGCAATGCTAATATTATCTGAGTTCTGCTGAGACCATATTCTTGTATATCCAGTACATTAATAAATTTAGTCATATCCTAAATAGGAGAGCAATAATGGGTCATAAGATACCTACAATTCCAAGGCGGGTTGTTACAGGACATCGTGGTGGTGTCGCCACTATCATTGAAGATAAGCAGGTAGCGCATGTCATGCAAAATGAGGCGGGATTTATTATTTCTGATCCCTGGGCGACAAACGGCATGCCTGTACAGCAAGAGCAATCAGCCGAAATATACGATGAGTTTTTTCCAAAGCTTCATCAAAATGGAAGCTTATTTCGCTATGTGTATATTCCACCAGATTCACAAACAAAACATTTCTTTCCTGATAATCCAGGTCAGCCACATCCATTAATGCATCAAACTGAGACACTTGATTATGTTGTCATCTTATCTGGTGAACTTTATTTAATAATGGAAGATTGCGAAACTTTATTAAATCCTGGCGATATTGTCATACAGTGTGGCACTAATCATGCATGGAGTAATAGGACTAATGAACCTTGTATTCAATTAGCTATTTTATTAGATTCAAAGTCATCATAAATAATGATTACAATTAAATAATTAATTCCATATTTTGAGATATTTTTGTTCATCAGGCACTGTGCGTCTTATACGACAATACTTTAAATCTGCTCACGGAAGAGTAGTTTTATCCTTGAGTTTATCATCCTACTAGTATTAATAAAAATATATCCATCATCGTTTTTATATTATATACCGCGCTTAAAAATATGCTTATCTCATATCAAATATTTAAGTCCATCAAGTTAAGTTGTCATCTTCAACTATATGAATATCATTTTTGTTTCATGCAGCGTTTTTAAAACTAGACTTTTTTAAATACTTTTAACTCTAATAATGGATGATGTATACTGTCCAGATCCTGATTAATGAAAGTAAGTCGCCTAGTTATAAGATTATAATTAGAGTTAAAGTTATCCGTTACGATGCATTGATCCCAATTTGATATAGTTTCATAATGATTTGTACTACTTTTACAGATATTGGCATTATTGGCTTTTAAAGATGCCCAATTACTTCTTGATTTACACATCGTGCTGTTTGCGTGAGTATTCATATCGCCAATAATAATATCAATTCCTTCGTCATACATTTCGTCAAGATAATTGTTGTTTATTTGAATCCCATTTGATGCCTCGGTATAATTAGGACTGTTAAAATGAACTATCGAACATATAATCCCATTGACCTTAAAAATAATACCGTTCTGCTGTCGGCCATAGGTGGAAACCAAATTACTTACATCTCTTGATTCTTTTACTTTCATGGTACAATTAACATTATCTTGAACCGGATAACATAAGTTTTTAATTAAATCCTTATAATCTAGGGAACAGCTATCTTGTTTATAAAACATAATCACTTTTTCTTGTCGTGTAGGAGCATCTTGACAATTTTGTTCAATTATATATTTCCTATAATATTCCCTATCGTTTAATATAAAATTTATATTCTCATTAAGAAAATTTAATACTCTCTGATCTACGACTTTTATGAAAAATATCGCATCAGGTGGATTTCCTGCACTTCTCTTAAGTGCTAATGTAATTGTATCTATCTTAGCATGTATATTGTTACTATGTGCATTATCGATATTCCACAGCCAAATCTTCATCATAGGCTTTGGTTTTTTACTTGATGTACCAGCTGATTCCACCATTACTATACTTGGTATCAAAGCAGTTTGATGTAATAACTTCTTTTCGGAACTTTTATTAAAAACAATTGCCATCTACTATCCCCTGACTAACATCATGATATGGTCTTTCATTAATCGTTAACTCTAGTAACGGATGATCTATGATGTCACGATCCTGATAGGTAAAATCTCTCAGTTTAACATTACAAACATACTTTGATAGTAACTTGTTTGTTACTAAGGCTCGAATCCCATTTTGAGACTTCTTGATAACAGCCTTTACTGCCTCTGTAAATTTGAACTTTGTTACTATCTACATTAATAAAGTTTCCTATACAAAGTTTTATCATATCATCTGACTTCATATTCATATCTCCTAAAGCACAGTCAACATCCTGCTTAGGCATTTCATCAAAATATTTTTTAGTTGTTTTTCTGCCATTTGGTGATTCAGTATAACCAGGGCCTCTAAAATGAACTATTGAGCATGTGATTCCATTTATCTGAAAAAGAATCCCATTGCGTTGCTGCCCATATTCAAAATAAGTTTTAGGACCTGATCGAAGTAACCTTCCCCGTCGAGAGTATTCTACATTATTTTGAGACGCAGAATCCGCGTTTTGAATTAAATCTTTAGTAGTTAAACAACATGTATCTTGCTTATAAAATGTAATTATCTTCTCTTTACGTTTTATATCCTGACAAAGTAATTCCGTTACAAAGTATTTATAATTTGCTAATTCATGTATTTCATCAAAAAGATACTTCGCTACATCTTTATCTAAAATTTCCGTAAAGAATATTGCATCTGGAAGGAAGTTTTCACTGATTTTAAAAAGAGACAAAATTGTATTTAGCTTCGAGGCAATATTTTCCATCTTTGCATTTTGTATATTCCACACCCAAATTTTTGTTTTTAGCTTTCGTTTAGGTGCTGGTGCGCTGCTAGATCGACGATCCGCATTTCGACGCTTTGTAGATAATCTTGATCTACTTATTGGTGCGTTGGCATCTTGGCATGAATACGTTGAATTTCTTTTTCCGACCTTACGTTTCTTACGTCCACGTTTTGCGCTCGATTTATTACCATCCGATATCTTTCTTTTTCCACTAATCATTATAACCTCCAATAAAATATTTTTTAAATTTATAAGTAAAATTATGTTTTTTGCAGCATTAAATCAATACCGTATCAATTTGCCTCTGCATTCATTTGACCTGGCATGGTAATTTCTATCACCCCACCATAGGCGCACATCAGTTTGCTTGAATCTGTTAATGCAGGCATATTTGCGATCAACGTTTGCGGTGCACCAGGCACCCATGGTGCAGGGAGAACGGGAACACATGGCATCGGTGTCAATACCCCTTCGGCTGCTGCTGTAGCGCTTGCAACAGCTGGATTCTCAATTGAGGAGCACATACCAAAAGGCGCAACATTAACGATAGGCTCATGATCCATGATATTCGCAGCTGGCATATTAGAAACTAGCACACGATTATCTGGTAATACATTTAATACCGATGGCGACATTCCGAAACTACATTCTAGACATGCACCAGTACACACTTTATTACTCATGATTATTACTCCTTATATCTATTAATTTACCTTGATGATCAAAATATTTAGGTGTTTGATTAATTTTCCCGTATTGATAATATTGCCGCATGATGCAATATCTAGCTTGATGATAAACTTTTTGTATTCCATGTAATAAACCATGTTGAAAATAACTAACGATTTGTATTTGGTTGTTGTGATAACAAGCCAACCGTCCATGCAGTTTACCTTCTACATAGTGCGACTTTTGCAGTAATTCACCTTGCTCATTATATATTTTCATCCATCCATGCAACTTATTATTTAACATTGGAACTCGTATTCGCGGCATACCGCTCGGATAATTTTCTACTAAATACTGCATCATTCTACCTTATTGAATAATCTCTGTTACTAAGACAACATTCGATTGTAATTGTTCAAGTTGAAAGTGTGGTTTTAAATGTATTACACAACGACAAGATCCAGGCTTTCCAGGCATTTCTGTTACTTTTACTTTGGCATCCTGTAATGGATATCGGCTACGTTGTAATGCTGTTAAGTCACTATTTGCTGCCACATATTTTAGCAACCATTCATTTAACCAATGCTGACATTCTAAAACTCCAACGCCAGATCCGATTTTGTCACGACCTAAGATTTTTATATAATGTGCAAATCGACAAGCACATAATAGATATTGTAGATAACTCGCAGTTTCAGCATTTAATGTTGCTGATTGACGATGATATAGTTTTGACTTTTGAATTGATGCCGTATGATAAAAAACAGCAAAGTTATGATAATGACTCTGTGTCAAACCCATAAAACCAAAGTGTTTTAATTGTCGCTCAAGAGTATCGGTAATTAAACATTCTGTTTGTGGTTTACTGAATAGACCCTTTTTATCGGTTGCATACTCAGCGACGACGATGGGCGCGACATGTCCATCAGGGGATTGGTCTGACTTGCAACCACGAATATCTGCAAGCCAGCCATTTCCTTGAAAGCTTCTCACTAATACTTCTGCAAAGGCATAAGCCGCATTACCCCACAAATATGCCCGTTTGAGTTCCGGTTCAGAATAAACAAATTGCATTGGAATTTCACTGGGATAGTGATAAGGTAAACGTACTAGTCGCTTGGGTAATGTTATCCCAATGTATCTACTATCTTCCTGTACCCTTAAGTTTTCCCATGGCTGATATTCTTGCCCTTGAAAAATACTTGTTAAACTGCTTATCTTGGTTAATTCAGAAAAGCTAGATAAGCCAAAGAATTTAGCTGAGGCGCTTGTAATCACTGGTGAAAATGCTGCAGCAGCAATTTGCGCGAGAGAGTGTAATATATCCAGATCCTCTCGTTGATGCGAAAAGTAAAAATCAGCAATGATTACATTATAGGGTACACCACCTGGCATACCGATTTCTTGACTGTAGAGTTTATGAAATAATTGACTCTGATCAAATTCAATTGTGGTTAATAAATCATGCTTTAGTTCCTGTCGTGTTATAGTTAGTAACTTTATTACTACATTGCTTCCATGCTTAATAGAAAATACCAGATGATGCAAACTAATCCAACTTGCTTCAAGCGCTTGAAAATTAGGTGAATGAATAATCTTTGCAAGTTGATTGCTAATCATGATATCAAGTTTCACTATTAATTGTTGAATTTTAGTTTGCATCATTTCTGAGTTCTTTTATCGATGTTAATCACTAACCAAGCTCTGGAATTCTTGCAACCATGCGTAAGGAAGTTGTTAATTCTTCCATCTGCATCCAAGGTTGTAGCCAAGCAATAGCATTGTATGAGCCAGGGCAACCTGCAACTGGTTTAACTTCTATCTTGGCATCTGCAAGTGGATATTTCGCTTTCATCCATTGCCCACTATCAGGATTACCATTCACATAATCCAATATCCATCGATTAAGCCACTTCTCTACATCCGTTGCTTCCATAAATGATCCAATCTTGTCACGTGCCATGACCTTTAAATAATGAGCAAAGCGTGATGTGGCCATTACATAAGGCAAACGCGCAGAAATAGCGGCATTAGCAGTTGCTTCAGGGGTGTCATACAAGATCGGTTTTTGTATCGATTGAGCGCCAAAAAACACGGCATAATTCGTATTTTTATAATGGCACAGGGGTAAAAAACCTAGTTTACTCAACTCCGCTTCACGTCGATCTGTTATACCAATCTCAGTTGGACATTTAAGATCCATATCACCATCATCACTGGTAAACACATGAGCTGGTAAACCTTCGACTTTACCGCCATTCTCAGCACCACGGATGGAAGTGCACCAACCAAATTCAGCAAAACTTTCTGTCATACGGACACCCATCACATACGCGGCATTCATCCAACAATACTCTTCATGATTTAATGACTTAGGTTTGCCTTCGTTATTAAATTCAGTTTCTTCATAATCAAACTCATCAATTGGCTTTGTAGCTTCACCATAAGGCAACCTGGCCAATACCTTTGGCATAACCAAACTCACAAATCGCGAATCTTCACTGTCACGAATACCACGCCAACGTAAATATTCTGGTGATTCAAATATTTTTTCTAAATCACGAGGTTTAGCCAAATCAGTCCAGCTATTTAAGCCAAGCATGGTGGGATCAGCCGCGCTTACAAATGGACAAAAGGCAGCAGCCGAGACATGAGATAAATGATCCAATAATTCCATATCATCCGGATGACTGGTAAACTGATAATCACCAATCAACAAACCATAAGGCTCTCCACCAGGCGTACCAAATTCATGCTCATAAAGCTTTTTGAATAACTGGCTTTGGTCAAATTCTAAGGATTTAGCAAAATCTTTTAATAATTCTTTTTTTCGTACATCAATTAGCTTTATTTTTAATGTCGTACTACATAAAGAATTTCTCACTAAATATTCTAAACCACGCCAGCTACCTTCTAGCTTTGTAAAGTCAGAAGCATGCATAATTGCTGCCAATTGTGTTGATACCTTATCGTCAATCGCTTTAATTGCTTGTTGTACTGTGCGAGTCAGATTTTTGTCAAAAGTGACCGTACCCATCATTGCCTCTTCAACAAATGTTGATAACAATTCTTTAGTTCGATCAGGAGATGATTGAGTCGTCATTTGGACAACTTGATCAAGCAAACCTTGTTCGGCTTCTGCTGCTTTAGCTTCTGGTTGTTGTTTATTCTCAGACATTCTGTTTACTCCTTATCCGTTTGCTCATTAATATTTAGTTCGCCTGCAAGTTTCTTTAGTTCATCTGTATTTTGAAGAACCTTCTCAAGCAAACTCTCTAAATGATTAGAGCGATCTGCTTGGCTTACTAAATCACGCAATCTATTGCGTGTTTCTATTAGTTTCTTCAATGGTTCAACTTGTTCAGCAACTTTCGCAGGATGAAAATCATCCATTGATTTGAAGGCAAGTTTGATTGCAATTTCACTATCATCATCTTGCATAGTATTCTTAACCTTAAAATCTAATCCTGGTTGTAACCTAGACATCACGTCATTGAAATTGTCTGCATCTACTTGGACAAATTTTCGATCACGTAATTCTTTTTGTTCAAGTGTTGATTGCCCTGTAAAATCACCCATAACCCCGACCACAAAAGGTAGTTCTTTTTTTACAGACGCACCTTCTGTTTCGACATCATAAGTAATATGCACTCTAGGCTTTCTTACTTTTTCTAACTGCTTGTGAACACTTTTTATGGCACTCATAGAAATTACTCCCTATAGATCAATTGATATTTAATTTTTAACAATAATAAGCATAACCACTAACTGTAACAGCTATATCACGCTGACTTATTAGTGTGTAACACTATGTAACAAATGGATTATTGAGATTATCGACATGGAATAATAATGTAGCTGTATGTCGGCCCAATGTTGTATACACAATCAAACTATGGTTATTGTCGTCTAGTCTCACTCGTTGTTGACGTAGCCATTTCCATAGTGCCCAAGGGCCATCAAAGACTTGTGTAACCTGCACTCCATTGAGATCGGTAAAGCTAATCTTGACTTGAGCTATATCACTTTGAGATGGCCAACTAAAATTTGTCGCATATTCAGGACCGTGAGCATAATTCAATGCCTTGCCATTAATCGAAATAGTGAATTTTTCAGAGTCAGCATCAAGATTAATTGGCATTATAGAAAAACTTAATTGTAATTGAGTTTGATTTCCCGAAAAAAACCTATCCTGGATTTGTAATGACTGATTGACTACATGTAGCAATGAATTTGGCAAATGTAATTGCATACCATTTAACGTATTTGCAACTAAATAATTGCAGTTATTGCCATAAAATCCTGCTAAATTAGTATGCATAAACTTATTAATCAACCCATTCGATGCATAAAAATGGTTAAAATCGGTAAGGCTAATAGTTTGTTTTGGTGATCGAGCAACTGGGTAGCGACCTGCGATCAGTTGATCATAAAAGCTTGCTACTGTTTGCTGCCATTGTTTATGAATATATCTTGCTGAATAATCTAAAACCAGTTGCCAACTGTAATCAGCGATCTGTGTAAGCCATTCATTTACAGGCTGAGGCTCTGACTGAGCAAGTATATAGAGTTGACTAATTGGGTCCTGTTGATTATTTGCAAAACGTGATTGAGCAATTTTGAAAGCAGTGAATGCAGGATCACTATCTTGACTCATAGAAACAAACATATTCGATAATTTGATTATGTCAGCTTGAATTACCCGATAACCAATGATACTGCCTGGTTCACGAATGATTTGATTAACATTACTAAAGTTGTCAGTGAAGACATTCCTCGCTTGCTTTTGTAAATCAGTTAAAGGCACTGTAATACCCTTAACTTTTGTTTGATTTATCGTTGTATTATCATTCAATGACATAAGAATTTGATAAATAGGAGACATCTGCTGACTCAATATATGCAATTCAGCAATGGCATCTGTTAGATTATTAAAAGGCATAATTTTAATTTGACTTAATAATTTTTGCCAACGAGCCACATAATCATTTAAATAGAGTGTCTGCAATTGACTCTGGACAATGTCTTCACTATTTAAGCCGTTCATATTTCCCAATACCCAATCACTTTTGAGACTGTTTATAATTGATTTATTGCTTAATTTGGGATATAGCGCAGTAATCCCCATTTTTGTATATAAATAGGGAATCTCTAATTGTGATTGATCAATTTGCAGTAATCTTTTCGCATCATACACATCCTGAGTTATCACATATGTATTTCCTGCTTGCTGCGCTTGCTGTTGCAGTGCCAAATAGGCACGCTGTGCAACTGACAAAGTAGCTAATTTTGACTTAACTTTTGTTATTAAACTTTCGTTTAATAAGATTGGTGTTTCTTTTTGCGAATAATATTGTTTAATAACAGGCTCTAATCCTGGATATCGCTTTACCAATTCTCTGTAAGTTGATGAATTATCAGAGTCGAGCCAGTTTTGTATGACTTGACAATTATATCTGTTGGGCTGTCCTAGCATTAGATAGATTATTAAATTACTGTATAGCTTCATACCATTACTCTGCTGTAATGATAACTCAAGAATATGTTTCATTAATGGATTCAAATAAGATGCACTACCATCTCGATATACTTGGCTTACTAAGTGTTGTAATTTATTATCTACTGATAAACCAAGGTAACTGCTTGACATTGGTCTGTTTATAAATATTCTTTGAAGCTTTGCTAATGATTCAAGCCATGGCACTAAATAAGAGCTATCTTGCTGATAATAGCTAAGCTTTTTCGTTTGTGTATTCAATTTATTTAATAAAAACTGACTTGACCGATAACCATGATAGAATAATCCTGAAAATGCTGTAGTAGAAAGCAGTGTTAAAGCAATTACAATTATTTTAATTCTTTTATCAGCAAGTAATGAAGCTGACTTTGGTCTTTGCACAATATTATTTTCATTAATAATTTGCTGCCATAGTTCAGGGATAAAGCTAGCAGTATTATTATTCGATGTGAAGAATAATCCCCTAACAAACAGTTGCTTATGAAAATGATTATCTTCTACCAATCGCTGTACAATTGTGATTAGTCTTGTACCCATGTGGTTAAATTTCTCAGGGAATGATAGGATTAATTTATTAATATTTGCCATATGATTTAGTTTAACCAACATCCCATGCCCAAGTGAACTGTTGATCTCACTCAGCCAATTTGTTACATTTCTTACTAAATTATCAGGCTCATGGTTTGCAGCACTGAATCCAAATATTGTCTTTTCTCGATCAATTTTACTGTTTTTAAAATATTCATCAAAACCTCTCAGCAAATCGAGTTTAGTAATGACTAGATAAATAGGGAGAGTTAATTTATTCGCTTGTTGAATTTTATCGATATGCTGCCGATAGAGATTAATCTTTTGGCTGAGATTATCACCTTGTTCAAGTAATTCTACTACGCTAAAGCATAATATAATACCATTAATATTTCCCTTGAATTTAGACGAACTTAATTCATCAATATTATTTGCTTCATATAAAACTGCTTTATTGCTAAGCCAAATATTTGTATTTTTTGTCTCGTAAGGCGAGTATTCATGTGCTGGGAAATTAAATCCTGAATTTTTGACAAATGTAGTTTTGCCAGATTGACTTGAACCAATAATCAGATAGCTTGGTAATTTACTGACATTATAATCAATGTTTAACGTCTTAGCTATCATCTGTTTTTTAGGCTCGGCCTTTACAATTTCATTAGTATTTTGTTGCTTCTTATCGTCTTTTTTAAGCAAATGAACATTAATTTCTACATTGGCTATCGCCCATAATACGAATATACCTATAACAGCTACTAATCTATAACTTAAATCCGGCAATATCAAATATGCCCCAGCACAAAGCAATATGCATATAATTAGACTTATAACCCAACGTTTATAAATAATACTCATGTTGAACTTCCTTCTACATTAACTGGATACTCAATTTTAAGGATGTTTTGATAGACTTGATCGGACCTATTGATAATAAATGCTTTAAATCCAAAAAATATAACCATAATAATAATTATATTAGTTAGAAATATTTTTGATAGACTCCATCTATCTCGTTTATTAACCTTGATCTCTTGAAATCTATGTAATTGTAATGCCTCATTTTGCTCTAAATAATTCTGTAGCAATAGATACAATTGCACTCGTGTTGATTTTAATCGTTCATCAGCTTCTGGTTGTAATTGAAATTTCCCTTCAAATCCTAGTGCTAGGCAGTAGTACATGATGCATAAGAGATCTAAGTTTTTTTCCACTGATATCTTAAAGCGATCTAAAAGTTCAAAAAATACTTGTCCACCCCAGGTATCTTGATGAAACACACATAATAATGATTGTTGGCTCCAAGTACTTGCTACATTCCATTCTCTTTTAGTAATCATTTCATCGATAAATGTGCATAATATATAGCGAGCACTTAACACCACCATTGCTGGGGCACCTGCTAATTTTGCTTTACGTTCAAATAATTGGATTTTTGCGACCATTTCTTGACGTAAATCATTAGAATTTATCTCTTCATCTAGTTCATCAATAGCCGCTGCCCATAAAAGTAATGGTCTTGCTGCCTTGAAAAGTTCAAAATCATTAACAGCTACTGATTGTGTCATATCGATGTTATAATCAATATCACTTTTAATACTGTTATCTACTAATCGTAATGTCATATCATATTCTCCTAATTGCCCAGCACGCCAACTCTAGCCCAGGGAAATCACCACCTACATGCAACGCAATTCCCTTACACTCTTGAATCTGTCTCCAAAGTTCATGCTTGTCATTTAATTTAAAATAACTAAATCCTGCATAATATTGAATCTGCGGTGGCACGATGTTTAATTCTTTTAAATCGACACCTGGTATTTGGGCATTTACTAAGGTATGGATATTAGTTAGTGGACCTATTTTTATCTGCGCAGGAATATTTGCGGATAATGTTTTTGTCTCTAGATCTGCTTTAACTGCTAATATAAAATCAGCATCATTTAATAAGGACTGATCGTTAATATTTGCTTGATAGATACTATTGCCTGTTTTTGCCAACCCTATTTGCACTGCATTTTGTTCAATGACTAATTGTAGTAGTTGTCGCAAACAATTGATTAACGGTAGAAAGGAGCTGGTTAAGTCATGATGTTGATATATAAATTCATCTACTGGTCGCTTTGTTGGTGAACATAAGGTCGATAGTTCTCCATATAGTGAAATTGATTCTGCAAATAAAGTTCGTGGGTGTAGATCTTGACGTCTCTTTAAATGTGAAAAAATCATCTTAGCACGATTTACAAGTTGTAATAATAAAAATTCACTTATATCTGCAATATGATTATTCGACTGTGGCTGGACACGATCTATCAATGTCGTTGCACGATGTTCTAATAAACTATCAATTTCATTAACGATTCGTGCTAAATTATGATTTTCAGAGCACCTTAACATCGTTGGAATAAACTCTTTATCTAATTTTATGCCAACCTCATTATCAACTGAATCTATGCGTGCAATCGGTATCACACTGTATTGTTCTAAATCATCATTATCGCTCAACAAACTAACTTGTAGAATTCCACTATCAACGACTGCTTCACCTTGGTCATGATTGGTGTAACACAATACTGTTTCTGGTTTGTTTAAATATCTAAATATTGCCTTATCGCAATTGGCTAAGCCAACTGTAGGCTCATTATGCTTGATTACTGGTATCCCTAAATAGATTGTTTTATGTAGTACCGTAGATGCTAGCTCAATAAACTTTGGAACTATTGCATTCTCACCTATATTAAATACTGTACCATCTGGAAAAATTCCACTTGCTATTCTTATCCCAAGTTTATTCTGAGTAAAATAGCTTGTATCTATTTCAAGGTTAAACATTCCCCATCCAACACTTGATTGCAATTCTCTTATGTAATTTATTTGTGATTCTATGTAACGTTCATTTTGTTGGAATTGTTGCTGTGACAACATCATGCCTTCTAGCCATAATGGTTTCTTTGTTAAGCGCATCATATTATTTACCTATCATATTTATACTGGTTTTATTGATGTTTATATTGTATTTATTCTTACCCCAATCAGATTTGAGCTTTGTTATGTCTTTCCATTTGGCTTCATTTATTTGATTAAAGGCCGCCATGACAGCGATATATTTTGTGTCCTTATTCATTTTCCAGTTGACTTGATATTTAGTGTTGGGCACAACATATAATGTCTTTGTAGCTATTAATGTTGATCCCAATAATTGCTGTGGATTTTTATATAAAGATGCAAAATCTGACTCATTAAAAACCTTTGCATTGTTGAGTTGATACATTGTGACCACCAACGGTGACGGACGGTCATTATTATTTGGATTAATGTCACCGCTGGTTGTGAGCGTGGACAGTAATTTGGGTGAGGGAAGCATGGCACCTCTTATGGTAGCGCACCCACCGATAAACAATGTAAGTAAACTTATAATCAATATTTTTAGCTTTGCCACGATTTTCTCCTTCATCTTTTTTGATTATCAGCTTAGTTGATCAATGTTTTGTACGTATTTCAGTCTCGTTTCAAGAAGTAACAATATGTTGTTTTGATAAAGATTATTTGACGAAAGGCTATACACAGCGGTTATAATATGTCTGAGCCAATACGGGAGTCACTCATGGATGCAAACACAAAATCAATATTGATTGTTGATG
>CAVVHY010000012.1:0-106463 GCA_963748135.1 uncultured Gammaproteobacteria bacterium
TTGAGAATTAGTTGAGTTAGATGACACGGAGCGCCAGGAATTTTTAGCCGAGCTAGGATTAGACGAACCCGGCTTAAATAGGGTTATCCGGGCTGGTTATAATTTACTGAATTTACAAACCTATTTCACGGCTGGCGTCAAAGAAGTTAGGGCCTGGACAATCCCTTGGGCGCCAAGGCACCAGAGGCCGCAGGTAATATCCATACCGACTTTGAAAAAGGCTTTATTAGAGCCGAAGTCATTGCCTATGATGATTTTATTAAATATAACGGTGAACACGGCGCCAAGGAACACGGACGCCTAAGGCTTGAAGGAAAGGATTATATCGTACAAGACGGCGACGTGGTGCACTTTAGGTTTAATGTGTAAACAGCCCCGTAGCTTAACCACCGATAGCTAAATAAATTTTTACTCAAGTCTTTATTGTCAATTCAAATATTATTAATCTTTAAGCTGCTTAATCTTGTTTTTTCGTCTAAAAATAGACACAAAGGCAAAGATAATAAATAAAGGCAACAAGATTGGGAATAAAATCGGGAATAAGACAATAGCGACAATCGTCCAAATCGCAAAGATCAAACCAATCCCGAAGATCCAAAACCCACCCAGTGCAAATACTAATAGTGTGACAATCGCGAAAATCACTACTGAGGCGACAATAAAAAGCCAAGCCATTGCGCTTACAGCGATCACCCCCCCCATCAACGGAAAGATAATATGCCAACCTAATACCAAAAGGATAATTATTAATATTGTTGCAAGTAACGCATTCAGCATTTTGATTTCCTTATTTATAATTTAGCTACTACACTAATAATAGCGAATAACAAAATATTTTACAGCTTGTCATGCTTTTTAAACAGGCTATACATAAATTTCTAGCAAATGGAGTATTAATCATAACAGATTTATTTGTCTATATGTTTAGAATTATGAATTATAACAAAAAAGCATTATTGCGTATCTTTGTTGCTGTGCTAATGAGTTGTTTCATTTATAGTGCCCATGCAGTCACAACAACCAAGGCATCAAGGTTAGCAACCAGCGTTAACACTTTCGCTGATCAAATGTATGAGCAAATGAGTGAGGATCAGGGTAATTTTGTATTTGCACCTTTGAGTTTAGCCTCAATGTTAGCAATTTTGTATAATGGCACGAGTGAAGAGACTCGAGAACAAATCGCCAAGGCGCTACATTTAAACCAATCAACAAGGAATATTAATCGAGAATTCAGATATTACAATAGAAAACTGCGCTTGCAATCATTCTGCTTTGGGTTTTATTGTCATATGCTGGCATATTTGCATTTACAACCATACTCCAAGTTTATTAATGCCAATTCATTATGGTTTAGTATTGATATAAGAGTGAAGCCTGATTTTATAACCACGCTCCGGCAATATTTTGATGCCGATGTTTATCACATTGATTTTTTCATTGAACCAGAAGCCATTACCAAACAATTAAATGAATGGGCACAGTCAAATAGCCAAGATCAAATACAACAAGTCATTGAAATACGTGATTTACCTCAATCAATCGCATTAATGGCCGTTAATTCTATTTATTTTAAAGGCCTATGGCAAAGTGCCTTCGACCCTGAGTATACCCAACCTACCAATTTTACCCTACTAGATGGCACACAGGTTTCTGTGCCAATGATGTATCAAAAATCAAAGTTTAATTATCTTGACAGCAATAGTTTGCGATTAATTATGCTGCCTTACCGCAACAGTTCATTAGCAATGGTTGTCATTTTGCCGACGGATAAAGATGCCTTATTAAAATTACATTCTGGCATGGATATAAACAACTTAATCAAATTGATAACTAAGGCGCCCATGAAGACTATTAATTTAGCACTGCCTAAATTTAAAATTGTTTCAACTGACCCAAAACTTAAAAAATATCTTGAGGCATTAGGGATCACCAACTTGTTTTCTCATGTCGAAGCAAATTTTAAACCGATCAGTCCGCATCCACTTTTTTTATCTGAGTTAATCCAAAAGGTTGTAGTCATTGCTGACGAGAAAGGCGCAACCGCGACCGCAACCTCACCCGGAGACTCAGGACAAGATCCACTTAGCAATCATCTACAGTTTAATGCCGATCATCCATTTGTATTTTTTATCTTTGACCGTAAAACGAAAGTAGTTTTATTTATAGGACAGGTATTAAATCCAAGTGTTTTGCGGGTTGGTAAGTGACTAGCCCCTAGCCTCTAGCCTCTAGTCTCTAGTCTCTAGCCTCTAGTCTCTAGCCTCTAGTCTCTAGTCTCTAGCCTCTAGTCTCTAGTCTCTAGCCTCTAGCCTCTAGCCTCTAGCCTCTAGCCCCTAGCACGGGGGTTTCAAAAACCCAACCCTATGCTATCATAAGCATCAGCAACCGCCGACTGGTAACCAAAGACAACCAAAGGCAACCAAACTGAGGTCAAAATGATTAAAGAAAAGTCCAAAGCCTGGGAAAAATTCACCCAAAAGCTAGGTGCAATATTTGCTAAATTGCCGGTCTCACCAAATTTCATTACCTGGCTCACTTTACCTGCCGCCGTTTTCGGCTTTATTGCCATCGCTATCCAGCATCCATTGCTTGGTACCTGTCTCTTCCTATGCGCTGGGGTATTGGACATCATTGATGGGCCTGTCGCAAGACATTTAGGTATAAGTTCCGGTTATGGCGCTTTTCTTGACGGCAGTCTAGATAGAGTGGTCGATTTTCTGGTGATCTTTAGTTATTTCTGGATACCACTGCAACCCGATTGGCTCTCTGCTTCTCAATGGATTACAATTGCCGTCTTTTTGGCTATCATCCCATCCTTTGAGGTCGCCTATGCAAATCATCGTAAGGCGGTCGACGACCCCGATGAAAAATTAATCTGGCGCATCCTTAACCGCGGCGAAATGTATATCTTGATGTTAGCAGTAATAGTGGCTTCCATTTTCAATCCAACTTGGGCCGGCAACCTATTGATTGCCCTGGTATTATTATCAGCCATCACATCTTTACAAACATTTGTCACCACGCTATACCTATCTCGTTTGCCCAACCCTAATTAGCTTGATCCATCTAAATACAAAAACTCCAGTTGTGGATAACTATGGTAAGTTTTAAAAGTAAAATTATATTTTTTCTCAATAGCTTATTATCAATGATGTATTTTTAGAACAATATAATCTTGATAATATAAATCCTCATTAAGATAGCAAAGTGGTAATATACAAATAAAAATTATGATAATAGTCGTTTGATGTGTTGTTGACACCACAGAAATATCCTGATCCTGCAAAAAAAGTGGTAATTATTAGGCATGGTAAGCGCTTTAGAACAAATTAGTTTAATTCTTCGGATCTAGTCAATTGTCAAGAGATTTACTTAAAAACTTATTAACAATTTCTGTGGATAAGTCTGTGGTTATCTTGCTAATAATACACCCCAGAGGGCGACTAAGCTGGGTTTATCACCAAAGTAAAATATTTGATTTAGATTAAATTACTCAATCTCGGCCACAGAAAATGACGCAAGATTGCCAGTACTATTACATAAGCAAAAATTATGGTAAGCGTTAATGGGTCCCATTTCTCTATCACCAGCGCTAAAGAAAACCCTGCTGCTGTGGCATGAATTGCCCTTAGACTTAGCATAAAGAAAACACTCAGCGCAACCGCAACAGCCCCAAACACAGCGTGATAATCCATAGGGATTGTACCTGGAAACAATATACCCATCCCTTGCGAAAGGTAATAGCAAGTAATGCCAACTATACAACCAATGACATACCCACCGATTAGGTGCCTTGGAGAATTGGTTGGCGATTTTGGATCAATGATGATATTGGCAGTTGAGGATCCTAAGGCTGTAGCCCCAACAATTCTTAAGATATTTAAACTAGTAAAGAAATCAAAGGCAAACAACATTAAAAATACAGGCAATAGCGGTAACAAGGTGCGGATGATGACATGTCGTTCATCGCTTTTAAAAAATTTTTTTAATTCCATGTGTGTAGCTTTATTGTTGCTATTATGCTGAATATCATATGCTATCAAGGCATATATTACCACTAAGACATAGAAAAAGAAAAACCCGAGCTAAACTCGGGTTAATCGTTGATAATTGTGACTTCCTGTCAATTACTGACATGTGCTCCTTGCGGCGTCAGTTCCCCATGTATAAATCCCTTTATAGTAAAGGACATCCTTGTTTTTTTCCCTCTCGATAATTTTAGAATACACCTTTATTGGGTAAATTGAAATTAACAATCTCGCAAATCTATGTAAGACATTTGCCATAGTTTGCTCAAGTGATTGTCAATCTCTATGTCAATTTGTTAAGCCCAAACAGTCTCGCCCCTACCGGTAATGTAGGTGCTTGAATTAATAATGTAAAAAGCACGACGCCAAAGACAAGCGATTGGATGGTATACCAATAACTCAAATCAAGGGGAATAGCAAATGCTAGTGCAATCGCCAAATCACCGCGCATCCCACCCCAAATCAGTATGGATTGTTGCGGTATGCTTAATATTTGCTTGTCACGCGCGAAATATTGCCAGACAAATGAACCATAGATCGCAATAATTCGTCCAATCACAACAGCTAACACGCCATAAATCATTGCCAGGTAACGATCAGCAAACATTGGGATATTAATGGTTACCCCGACTAATAAAAATAAACCCGCTACGGCGGTAAAATATAATAAGTCCCATGTGACCGCGGTATAGGTTTTATCATCCAATGAACTATGATGGCGATGATAATGACCTGTGATCATGCCCACCCAAAAAATAGCCACCGCCCCTGCTACATGCAAAAATGAAACTGCTAAAATATAAGTAATCAATGCCACAACAAAGATACTTAATGTGTAAAGCGTAATATCTTGCAAGCGTTTCATAATCAAGACAGCAAGCAAGCCGGCGCAGACACCGAGTAATGTGGCAACGAATATCGAAAAGAGAAACATAAATATCACCAAAAAAATATTGTCTGCCATGAGCGGCGTATGTGCTATCTGCAACATGAGTTGAAACATAGTGATTGCTAAGACACCGGTGATTAAAGATTCACTTTCAATTAGAAACACCAATTTCTCAGATATGTTTAACCTTCGCATAATGCCAACAATGGTTGGGGCATTGGTAGCGATTAAAATCGATGCGCTAAGGAATGCCGCTGTCCATGGAAAACCACTTGGATAACCTATTGCATAATACAGTACTGCCGCCACAATAAAGAATGTGAGTAAGGCACAAGGTATTGTCAACAGAATACCGATAATGAAGTCTCCATTAAATGTTTAAAACTCATTGAAAAAGAGACAGGCAACAGGATTAATGGCACGAATATGTATTCAGTCAGCCAGTGAAAGTTATGCGCCCTGATGCCAGTATCATAGCCATAATGGATCAATAATTCAGAACCAACAAAACCTAACAGCACAAAAATAATTGCTCGAGGAATACCAAAACGATGAATCAGTGGATTTAAGATAAATGCTATCAACACGAGTATTAAACCCGTGACAGCAACTAATGGAAAATGTAGTATTAGTTCTTCACTCATAGATTGGCAACTTTGTGTGGCATAGATTTAACAATAATTAATAAAATTATACTAATCAAATAAAAAGTTAGAAATGTCAAAATGAATCCCCACATGATTGATATTGACATAAATCCTAAGACAATGACACTGAGTGTCGCCGTACCCATATTAATAAAGGACATCATACCTGAGGCATTGGCCTTGTCTTCAATAACATCCATAGCAAAATATGAACCGGTCGGAAATAATAAACCGATAAACAAATAAAAAAACAGGCTGGATATGAAAAACCAAAGCGCTGTCGGTGAGGCTGAAAAAGCTAAAGTAATAAATGACACCAGGGGAAATAATATCAAGACTAAGCCGATATATAATGTCTTGCTAACATCAAAGCGTTTTATAAAATAGGTACTCAAAACACTACTAAAAAACATCCCAATAATGCTAAGAATATTCCAGGTACCATATTGCCCCGGTGATAAATCAAGTATCTGATGTGTATACAAAGGTGCTGCGAGTGAATAACAGTAATTTAACACGGAACACAAGCCTAAAATAATTGAGAATGTGACAAATGGTAAGTTTTTTAATGTCTCAAGATATCCCAATACTAAACTGCTAACATTTAATGGCTTTGGCTGTGTTAAGCTTTCTTCAAATTGCCAAGTCAATATCAGCATCAGTACACCATGGATAGCCAATACCCAAAAACATTGCTGCCACCCTAAATATTGCGTAACCAAACCACCAATCAAGATCGCTAAACCGGTGCCTAAAGTGAAAGATAGTATTGCATATGACATCGCCATTTTGGCACGCTCATCATCCAATAATTCCTTGATCAATAAGAAGGTACATACCAAACCCGCAGACGCACCCAAGGCAGTCACTAAGCGACCCAATAACAGTAAACTGTAACTATTTACCCAGGCTGCAATTAGACATATTGCAATACCTATTAAATTGATGATTAAACCTGAACGTAAAGCAACAAGCCGACCATAACGATTTGCCACAGGGCCATAGACCAATTGCCCAACGACGTATCCCACGAGAAAGATAGAAACAACCCATTGCAAGGCATCATGGCCGAGTGAAAAAGTATGCTGAATAGCGGGCAACGCAGGGGTAATAATCGCTGCCGAGATAGAGGCGATACAAATATAGCTTAAAAGTAAAGCTACTTTGACATTACTCATTATTATTCCTAGCTTCGTATGGCATTCACAGCAACCAATGCTCGATAGTTAAAAAAGAGATTGTAGCAACATCTACATTAAATTTATATATCAACCTGTTACCTGGGACTATAAATCTCCCCCCGCCCCTCTCCCCCTTGGGCTGAGGAAGCTACTCATTTTTGTGAAGCTTACATTGCCTAAGCCCCGTCATCCCGGGCGTTACTGCAACTTGGCGAGCATGTATAGTTACCCGACTAGGAACGAATCATCACCAACTTGCAGTAATGGCCGGGATGAGAATGTTTTTATGCAGCAGAAAAATCACGCCGCGCCACTATTTTTTAACTATATTGGTTTTAATGGCACAATAGCAAACTAATTCTAAAAACGTAATAATTCCCTAAAAAAAGAGTGTCATCCCGAGCGCAGCCGAGGGACCTCCTGAAGGATTGCAGAGAATTTCAAAAAGCGACTTTTATTTTTTCTTGTTATGATGCTCTTAGAAAGATACACTTAGCAACTATTTTCTCATTGTCTTTTGTTGTATTGCTTGATCTTCAAGTTCTGAGCCAGCTTGCGGCAACAGCGCACGCAACACCGCTAAATTGCTTTCGATTTTTTCCCTATAACTATCCAGCAGCTGCTCTTGATATGGCCATAAAGACTGTCCCTTTAGGAGTCTCTATACTAATGCGAATATTGTTTCTAATGGCTCTTTATCAACGTTACCTTCCGCATCATGCGGAAAAATTTTATCAAGGATATGAAGTAATAGCGCGACACTTTCTTCTTGATTAATTCTGAAGATAGCATTATCAGATGAATTCATATGAACAGCCAGCGCCTCTAATTCATCACTAATCTGTCTTAAATCATTGTCTTTGAAATATTTAGGGATATATCTCAAGTTTATTAAAATGGGATTGAAGCCTGCATCATCTTCTTTATCTTTGACATCGCGTTCTAGCACATCTGCTAATGCCGTCAAGCTGCTACATGCAGACGCAAAGTCTTTTGCCTGTTTGTAGATTTGGCTAAATTCAACCATAAATTCAATTCGGCGAGCCTGTTGCAAAATAGTATTATAAAAGACATCGATAGTCTTATGGCCATAGCTGCGTGCCTTTCTAAGCTCAATCCTGCCTGTCTCTGGGTTATATTGTGGAGAAGCTTCAATATGCTTGATAAGCGCTTGCAGCTTTTGCAACTTGCTTAAGCCATCACGATCATTGATGATTGTTAGTAATTGTTCCGCCTCTGCAGGCGCTTTCTGCCAAACACCCCAATTCACCCGAGCGCCAATAACAGCTTCAGCGATATAGTTAAATAAGCTATCGATCTCAACTAATGACTTAGACTCGAGTCCATAAGTAATTTGTAATGGTTTATTTGGCTCAACCTTACTTGTGCCAGCCGTAACTTGATCTTCATTTACTGCAGCAAGATTTGCCATCAACAAATCTTTTGCGGGCACGAGTTTATAAAACATTTGTGTTCGCCGTTCTTTTTCCTTGTCATCTTGCAGATTGGCTAAGGCATCCGGGTGATACTCTCGACTTTTGGATCGAAATGCCCGCACGATTTCTTTTTCAGTATAATTAACAAGGCTAACACCCAAGATCTCTGCCGCTTCTTCAAGCGTCATCGTTTGTTCTGGTAGCGACTCTTCTAATGTGGGTTGATTAGTCTCTTCCGGTTCACCAAGTCTTCGCAATAGTTCATTTATCTTGGCGTTGACTTTAGTTAATTTTTCTCTAGCCTTTGGTTCCATGTCAGCAAATTCAATTATTTTCCGAATAACCTTTATGTCCCCGCCCTGACAAAAGTTTTTATAAATCATTAAATCTCGATAGCGCTTTATTAAGGCATCTCGATGTGTTCTAAGAATCATAAGCCTATCGGCATCAGATGGAATATTATATGCGGAAAAAGAAGAATCAAAATCATTATTCCTAGCTATTTTGGTAAGCTCATCATTAAAACTATACCAATAAGGATAAGCATCACCATAAGAGAGTTTTACATCCCCGCCGATATAGTTATTTAATAATAGCTCCTGTAGTCTAAAGTGACGCTGAGGGATTAGATCTTCCTTTAAATACTCTTCAATAGTTTTATAAATAGTGAAGCGACGCATATCACCAAACTGCGGTCTGCCATAACCGTGAGAGCTCTTAGCCTGTGGATCAGTTTGTAAATTATATCTTTGAAATGCCTCAAGTAATGGATAAACCGGATGGTTTTCACCCAGTCGTGTCTTCATTGCATTTATCTTTTGATAATCCTCCGGCATCGGATTAACGTTGACACGAAAGATTAAGTCATTAATAAAATCTAACAACTCATCATCTGAGACTTCGAGTCTGCCAACCGCTTTGGATTTTGCACCTGGCTTAACTAAGGCCTTCTCATCGCCACCACCAACGACGACTTCATTAATTGCGCTTAATAATTCAAAGACCACCGCTCGCTCACGACCTTGTGCCTTCATGTCATCAAGGAATTTTTGATAAAGCCCATGCGCCATGAAATAATTAAATTTCTGAGACATGACACTATCTCTAAAAATAGCCTGCTCAAGATAATAACCATGTAAAAAAAGGATGATGGCATCTTTTTCGGTATAAACATTTCGAAAATCAGCGCCTTGAGACGTGTCGTAAGAGCGATTGTAGTATTCCCCAGATGAATTGCCATCCGGGCTAATAAGGCCAAGGGCAATATATAATTTGGTTGCAACTTGATAATTTCGCGTAGCCCTGGCTGCAACACCTTGCAGCTCTGCGTTATTAAACATCCCTGCTAGGATCAAGCGAATATCTTTTCTTTGGACGCGTGGCATAGTACAAAGCTCCCTCATAATATATGAACAAAGTTCACATATTGTACATAGAGAGGGCTTTGCTGTCAAATCTGTTTATATGGCGCCTTGTTTATATGACACCCTGTGTCATAGGATAACTAGCCAGGATTGTGATTTGCTAATCTAACGCCGCACCCAAGTTTGGGTCCGGCCTAACAAACTCAGACCCACATAACCCCGGACCTTTAACGCCTTGCCATTGCGCGTAACTGTGATTTTGCAATCATAGATACGACCAATTTTAGGGTCTAACACTTTACCGCCACCCCATTGGCCATTGCCTCGATTACGCAAACCCCAGAGAAACACCAAACCTTTAACAGGTTTACCCTTGAATCGACCAGGGCAATTGTGACAATAGCCCGTATCGCCAGGTCGTTTGTAAACCGACAGGATTTTGCCGTATAAAACCCCGTTTGAGACCCAGAGTTTTACCACACTCCTGGCCTTGCCGGTCTTGTCATCAATAGTAGTCCAAGTACCCACGGGTGATAGCGCCGCAGCGAAGACACTGATATTCATAAGCAGCAAGCTAGCTGCCATAAAACTATAGAAAAGTGGTCTTATGGTCTTCATAAGGTTGCTCCTTGTTATTGTTACCTACACTCAATATAGCATAGTTTTTGCGCTTAAATTATTTTTACCAAAGTGGTAATGGTAATACGTTGGCATTCACTATACTTAAAAAATTTAGGGGGGTCTCTAAAATTAATACTCTGCTTATACCACGTCTATACCACTTGCCCTGCCACCCAACCCGATGACCAAGCCCATTGAAAATTATAGCCACCCAACCAACCGGTTACATCAAGGACTTCGCCGATAAAATATAAACCTGGGATGTTTTCAACCATCATGGTCTTGGATGACATGGCGTGACAGTCCACACCACCGATTGTCACTTCAGCGGTGCGATAGCCTTCGGTATTATTGGGTTTGATTTGCCAAGCTTGCAAACGTTCAACAATATCCAAAAACACTGCTTTGGAAATCTCTTGTAAAGATTTATCTAGTAATGATGGATCAATTAACGCAGCAACAACACTCTTTGGTAAATATTGGCAGAAAAAATTTTTCAAATGCTGTTTGGGATTATTTTGTTTAGCAAAATTAAATTTATCTTGTAGATCATGCTGTGACAGCAGCTTATCCTGTTTCAAAAGATTAATCTCAATAGCCTCACCTGGCAGCCAATAAGAAGAAATTTGCAAACTTGCCGGGCCACTTAAGCCCCGATGAGTAAATAAAATATTGCCAGCGAAAGCTTGTCGTACACTTGACACCATGCTTGCAACTGAGACACCCGCTAGGCCCTCAAGCCTTTGCTTGTCTTCAGGTTGTAGCGTGAATGGTACCAATCCCGCCCTGGTGGGTATAATAGGTAAACCAAATTGCTCCGCTACCTTATAACCAAAAGGGCTTGCGCCCATTGTTGGGATCGACAATCCTCCCGTGGCAATAACTAAAGATTCACATTGAAATTGTTGCTTATCGGTTGTGATAAGAAATTGATTATCTGAAAGCTTCGTTACGCTATTAACACTGGTATTTAATTGAATTTTCGCAGTAACCTTTTCGCATTCTTTCAACAATAAATTAACAATATCAATCGCCTTATTATCACAAAATAATTGTCCCGCTTCTTTTTCATGAAAGGGCACCTTATGGCGTTTGACTAACTCAATAAAATTCCATTGGGTATAACGACTCAATGCAGATTTATGAAAATGCGGGTTACTAGATATATAACGCTCAGGCTCGATATAATAATTGGTAAAATTACAGCGTCCGCCACCCGACATTAATATCTTTTTACCGACCTTATTCGCATGGTCTAGCACCAAGACCCTGCGTTTACGCTTGCCAGCCTCAATAGCACACATGAGACCCGCAGCACCGGCACCGATAATTAATACATCAACTTTTTTCATGAGGCTAGATAACTTGGCTCGTATAAAGATATAAAAATATTGCGCTAAGAATATTCTATCCCTTGGTTATTTGCAACATTTAGCACTAATAAGATAATAAATCCTACTTATACATTGTTGATTAGCTAACACATTACGAACACATTATAAATATCTCTATAAAACTATTTCTTTTGCGTAATGTCAGGTATGATTGAAGCAAAAAAGGGCTAAGAATTTGAAAAATATACCTTGCATATTATTCCGCGCTGGCACATCCAAAGGGCCATTTTTTTTAAAGTCTGACTTGCCAACTGACATGGCGACGCTGAAAAATTACTTGTTAAAAATTATGGGGTCACCACATAAGCGGCAAATTGATGGCATTGGTGGTAGTGATAGCTTATCAAGTAAAGTCGCAATCGTTTCGCCTTCAGAGCAAAGTGATATCGACGTAAATTATTTATTTTGCCAAGTGCATGTTGATAAGCCCATCGTTGAAACCAACATTACTTGCGGTAATATGCTCACAGGAGTTGCCCCATTTGCGATTATGAAAGGTCTGGTCAAGGCAACTGATCCTGAAACAATCGTTACAATATACGATGAAAACACTGGGGTAATTTCGCAAGCTACAGTGCCAACCCCTAACGGTGAAGTCCAATTTACTGGCAAAACACATATTGATGGTGTGCCTGGCACTGCCGCACCCATTAAATTGAGCTTTTTGCATCCCAGTGGCTCAAAGACTGGCACCTTACTTCCGACCGGAAATATACGTGATGACATCAATGGCGTGCCTGTCTCTTGCGTCGACGTAGTAACGCCTATGGTGATTGTCCCTGCCAATGCCCTGGGTAAATCAGGTTATGAAACTAAACAAGAATTAGATGCTGATAAAGAATTTTTAACTCGATTAGAATTTATACGAAAGCAGGCAGCGATAAAAATGGGCTTTGATGATGTCTCCCATTCAATATGCCCAAAGATATGTATCGTCTCAAAGGCAAAAGCTGGCGGCTCTATCCACTCATGTTATTTTACACCTTTTAATTGCCATGCCACCCATGCGGTTTCAGGTGGATTGTGTCTTGCTGCTGCATGTTTTATTGAAGGCTCTGTCGCTCACGATTTTGCGAAGCATTACGCACATAAGGAAAAGATTTATGAAGCAAAAGTTGTCATTGAACATGTATCAGGAAAGATTACGACTTATATAACAGTTGATAACACACTAGATAAAATTGATTTTAAAGCCGCATCTTGTATCAGGACGGCAAGACCGTTATTTGAGGGGGTTGTCTATTTTGATATGGAATAAAATTTTTCTTTGTTATTCTCTGCGATGCCACATCCAAGTGTTAAATCTCTGAATTGTACTAAAATGATATATTCAAAGCTAAGCCAGTAACTACACATCCCGTCCCTTATTCAATGAAACTTGTCCAGCATTCACAAGACTGCCCAAAGCTTTGTCAGCTATAATACCGGCATTGAATTTTATTAATTTTTCGGAGACAAAATTAGTGTTTAATAGCGCCCCATCGAAACCAACCCCAAGCTTTGAAAAAAGACCCAGAGCCTTTACTACTGGTGATATAGATGCAAAATACACCATACAAACCGCAGGCTTGCAAACTATCCATTCTCAGTTAGAGTCTCTCATCAACCAACAAACGGCTTCGTTAACTCGCATATTGAAGACTAATAATCATAATTTAAATCAAGCAAAACTAAAAACTTTACAAGATGAGCTAGATTCGCAAAAAGAATATCACAAAAGTCGTGCCTGGGGAAAATTCTCTGCATCACTAGCAATAGAGAAAAATTGTCTCGAGGCTCTCGATGAAGCTAACAAAGACAAAAAAACAAGTGCAGGTGGAAAAGCATTTTCTGAATTAGAAATATATAATAAATTCTATAAACAGAAAGTAACCATTCATAATAAAATAACCTCTATTAATGATACTATTTCAGAATTGGGGGATAAATCTATTCGTGAACACCAACATAAGCCAACCATGCTTAGCACAATTAATAGAAAACAAAAATATAGTTCACACACGACTAGTTCGAGACATATTACCAAGCAAAGTCGGCGAAGAGCGAAGACATTTAATGGTAGGCGGATGAAAAACCCTGCTTTTTTTGCCCCGTCTTCACACACTCCTGATCCTAAAAGTACGATAGATAACATAGGCCCATCAACTCTGCAGCCACAAAAAACTCAAACTGGTACTATTAAACTTCACTCTCCAAAGTTATTAACACGTCTTCATAACAAACTAAAGAGAACTAAATCTAGTCCTGATTTAGTAAAGATTATAAGAACTGATTGTACAGCAGCAACAACAAATAATCATAAGCTATGTAGTGAAGCCAAAGTAACTAACCAAAGAAGAGCTCATACACCATATACAGGAAACGGTACGGTACGTGCAAAAGCTAACGCATACGAGCAAATGCTATCATCATCTCAAACAAATCAACTAAGGCTTAGAGCAAACACAGCACCTTCAAAACCTACAGAAACTCGAAGATTGAGGAAAAGATGATTCTGATCATAGCAATTAATTAATTCATGTCACGAGCCTGAAATTAGGTAAGTGCTCTGTTCTCATTGCATTTAGCAGGTGATGAGCTTGTGATTTAATATACAGCAGGAGGTTTATATGCTTACTCACTATGATAGTGATAATACTGATGACAAGTATTTTGATACCGAAATTTTCGCAGATGAAATTTGGTTGCATATCTTCCAATATCTTTCTACTTTAGATTCAATAAAAACCCGCGGGGTTAACAAGAATTTCTTTGGGATAATTACCAACAGTGTATTGAAGATTAAAAATATATTATATCCACCTGAACATTATAAGGCAGCTAGAGCCCATCTATATTGGAACCACTTTTTAAATAAACAAAAGATGGGGTTGCCAGATCAAGCATTACATTACGGAAATAAGGCTGCTTTTGATGAGTATCTTAATTTTCTAGCAGCACATTGCAAGAAAAATTTGGGTGTTTTTATTAACGCAAGACTCTTTGAAACCTTTATGAGATTCTATATTAGATTGCTAAACAAGCGTAACTATTCTTTCAATTTAAATGATGAAATGACAGGGAACATCTTGACTATAATGCACGCCGTCGCAAATGAGACAAGACTTTATAACGAAACTACATTCATCTTTCTTTCAAATACCATGCATTCGCTCTTCTCATCTAACAAAAGCTCCTCTGAAAGGATAAAAGAATTTCAATCTATATGCAATGATGTATATTACACGCTGAATCGTCAATTTGGTTCACGTGATGCATACGATTATAATTATTATGTCAAAATGGAATCTTATAATGCATATTTGGATTTATTTGTTTCTTTTATCAGTTACCGTTCAAAACATAATCCCAAAGCTTTTAGAGCCAATGAGCCTGATGGCATATTCAATATAAAACTTAAGATAAATAACGTAGATTATCGTATGCCTAGAGCATTAGCTAAAAATTATTGGCATCTGATTTTGCATGCGATATATACTGACAATGATTATTCAATTACCCCTAAAATCATTGATAACTTTATCCGTACTTTTCGTTCCTACAAAATTGTACCTAAACTGCAAACTATAAAATTATTATTGACACAAAATTTAACACCTGAAGCATCCCTTGTCTTGCTTGATGCTAAGGCATGCGCCACAAATGATAATGACCAAATACTCAGCTCCTACTTTGAAGTGGTCTGTTATTATAAAGAACACACGTTCAACGACATAAGTTATGAAAAATTAAAAAACCATGCAATAAGAGAATTAAAGAGTTTTGCAGTTGAAGAATTCAATAAAAGTGGGGGCCATCTAAGAGACCCACGTCCGTACGGTTTACAAGGATATGTTACTTCCGTATTCAACCCATTCAACTTTTTTAAACAACCTGTCAAAGAGGATTGTGATATCAGAGCCCATTTATTCTATGGTATATTAGCAAGGGATAACAAATTTTTAGATATAGCTATTAACAAGAATCCTAAAATGACCTTGGATACATTAAAACAACACCATGAATTATTCAAAAAATACAAATCATTATATCGAGGTAAATATCAATATATCGTTGATAAGCTTACAAGTCATCTGGATAATAGCGCAGACAATAAAATACTTAAACAATTAAAACCATCTGTTATAAGCGATATTCCACGATCTGGTATTTAGTAGGCACATAGCGACAACACACATCCAATAACACATTGATAATTCAGATAATATCAACGGTTCAGCATAAGACTTATAAGCTACAAATTATATTCAAGCCTTTATTGATCAAGAAACAGCAACACATAATTAAATGTTTTTGTTTTATTAAAATATACAACGATATTATGCAATTATTATATTAATCTTATATTTCTCTGGCTTTTGTTTACATTTTTGATGACTTAGCCAGCAAAGTTAGTTACCTTATCGGCTCACGGAACAATATTTAACAAAGGAGTTAACTATGCCAGAGCTTTATCCTGTAATAAAACCCAGAAAAGAACAGCACCTTGCCGTAGGTGATGATCATGTATTATATGTCGCTGAATATGGAAATCCCGAAGGGATCCCCGTGATCGTCGTTCATGGTGGTCCCGGCGCTGGTTGCAGCCCGGATTATGCGCGTTATTTTGATCCCAAAAAATATCGTATTATTATGTATGATCAAAGAGGCGCAGGCATGTCTAAGCCTAAAATAGCATACATGAGAATACCACCGATCATTGTATCGAAGACTTAGAAATATTAAGACAAACATTAAAGTTGGAGAAACCCTTGCTCTTTGGTGGTTCTTGGGGTGCAACATTACCAATCTTATATGCCCAACGTTATCCAGAACATGTCTGCGGTCTTATTTTGCGCAGCATTTTCCTAGGTCGCGCACAAGATACTAGTGCATTTTTGCGTGATGATAGCAAGGCGGCACAAAATCATCCTGAACAATGGTCAGATTTAAAAGCAATAGTCTTCCCAGACGAACCTAATAAAAAGCGTGACTTTCAAGAATTTATTGACGCATTACATAAATTAGCAAGTAATGAAGACCCCGAAGTATGGCAATTAGTTGCTGCAACATTTAGCCGCTGGGAGGCATTAAATTCTTGTGAAGACCCTGAAACACTTGCTGAAGAATTAGAATGGTGTGCATCCGAAGATGGTTTTTGTATGGGACGTATAGAAATACATTTTATGAAATATGGTTTTTGGCTGACAGAGGGTCAAATTATAAATAACGCAGCTAAATTAGCTAATTTATCAATTCATATTGTGCAAGGACAAGAAGATAAGGTCTGCCCACCAGAACAGGCTGATATGCTATTTGAAGCGATTCAAACCGCAGGTTCAACTAAGATAACCATTGCTAAAACCAACGCTGGTCATTCGGCTTCTGAGCCTGAGAATATCTCAGCATTAGTCAGTGCAACCAATGAATTCGCTAGCAAAGTACTCAAAGGTGAAGTTATGGTAAAGCCTAGTGATGTAGCAAAAACAAATGCATGGGGTGGTGATAAAACTACTGTTGAGGATGCAGCACCTACAAAAGTGGTGGACGCAGATGCTACAACAAGTATAGCACCAACAAGCATGTCACCAACAAAATAATAAGACGATGCGATCATATTAGGACCCCCGTCACCCGCAAGGCCTGGAGAATCTGCGCATTTTTGTCAAGGCTACATTGCACAAACGCTGTCATCCCGGGTGTTACTGCAACTTGGTGTAAGTTTGCGAGTCCTGGATCCCGGATAATAACTGCAAGTAAGCTCACTTCGTTCGCAAACTTGCAGTAATTTCCGGGATGACAGCGGCGGGGAAATAATAAGATTTTAGAAAAAAACTATAACATAGTTAATGCCAACGTTTTAATGCGACTGAAAAATAACGCTATATCATAACTTTTTTATTATTCTGATTTTAATAATAAATTTTTTAAAAATGAGCAGATTCCTCAGCCCTGGGGAGGCGAGGGAAATGTGGGGCTCACCTTTTCGGGGTGAGCAGATATAAATACTACTAACATTACAAATATTATTGGCTTTGCAATTATCGTTGGTTTTACAAGAACTCTATGCGCTTGGAGTTCTACCTCTTATTCCCTTTCCCCCCTTTCCACCCGTGCCGTCATCAACACAGATAACTGCAGACGCATTTTGATTTGGATTCTGTAATGACACTGCCGCATGTTGCCAATCATGATTTATCGAGCAACGCTTCCCAACGCTGATATGCCTTATCTAAATCACTTTGCAATTCATGTAATTGTTTGTGAGCATCAGCGACAATTGTTGGTGGCTGTTGATAAAAATCAGGAGCTGCCATACGCGCTTGCAATCCTTGTATTTGCGCCTCTATGTCTTCAATATCCACTGGTAATTGCTGTAATTCACGTTGTTCTTTGTAGCTCAATTTGTTTGGTCTTGTTTCAGACTTTGGTTTCAATTTTGCTTTACTATCTGTTTCATGTTCATTTTGACTTGACTGTTTTGGTCGTTGCCGCAACCAATCTTCATAGCCACCAACATATTCATTAAATTGACCATTGCCCTCATAGACAATCGTGCTAGATACAACATTATCTAAAAAGGCTCGGTCATGACTGACGAGTAAGACAGTCCCAGAAAATTCAACCAATAATGCCTCGAGCAATTCTAGTGTTTCAATGTCCAAATCGTTTGTTGGCTCATCCAACACTAACAAATTTGCCGGTTTAGAAAAAAGTTTTGCCAACAATAATCGATTACGCTCACCACCTGATAATACTTTTACAGGAGAGTTTGCCCGTTCCGGCGCGAATAAAAAATCTTTTAAATAACTTATGACATGTTTAGCCTTGCCATTAATGATAACTTCAGTTTTGCCTTGTGCAAGATTATCGACGACAGATTGTTCCGGATTCAGTTGACCGCGCATTTGGTCAAGATAGGCAATCTCTAATTGTGTGCCTAATTTTATTTTGCCAGCTGAGGATGCAAATTTTGCCAATAAAATGTTTAACAATGTTGTCTTGCCACAGCCATTGGGCCCAATAATACCGACTTTATCGCCACACATAATCAAACATGAAAAGTCATTTATAATTTTTTTATCACCATAGGAAAAACTTACGTGACTTGCCTCAATAACAACTTTGCCAGACCGCTCACCATCCTGTGTGGCCATTTTTGCCATACCTGGTAATTCACGTCTTTGCTTTCGTTGAACACGCATTTTTTCAAGTGCACGAACTCTACCTTCATTGCGGGTACGTCGTGCCTTAATCCCTTGCCGAATCCAAGCCTCTTCTTGTGCGAGTTTCTTATCAAATAATGCGGCCTCTTTTTCCTGCGCCAGCAACAACGCCTCTTTTCGCTTAAGATAGGTTTGATAATCGCAGTCGTAACTCGATAATTGCCCCCTATCAAGTTCTATGATCCGCGTCGCTAATCTTTGCAAAAAAGATCTATCATGGGTCACAAATAGTAAAGTCTTTTGATAACCCAGCAAAAATTTTTCCAACCACAGGATGGCATCAATATCCAAGTGATTGGTTGGTTCATCAAGTAATAATAAATCCGGATTGGTTACTAGAGATTGTGCCAACAAGGCACGCCGCTTTAAACCACCAGACAAGGATTGAAACTTTACATCAGGTGTCAAAGAAACCTTAGAGATAACTGTTTCTACAATCCTAACTGCATCCCAGCCATGGGCAGCGTCAATCTGATGCTGTAATTCAGTAAACCTTTTGTCATTTGGCGCATCAGCAGCTGTGGCTAATAAGCTTTGGTAAGCGATAATCGTTTGACCCAGCGCACCTAAACCTTTAGCGACAAGCTCAAAGACCGTAATATCTTGATCTATACTATTTATCTCCTGGCTTAGCATAGCAACATTTAGCCCTTGCGCTTTTTCAATTATGCCCGAGTCTGGCTCATAGCTGCCGGCGATCAATTTAAGCAGGCTGGATTTACCCTCACCATTCCGGCCAATCAAACAAATACGTTCGCCCGGGTGGATTGTAAGATTAGCTTCATCAAGCAATTTTGCACTGCCAAAGCTTAATGAGACTGTGTTTAGGGTTAGCATATATAAATTCCGTGAGTAACTGTTCAGCAAATATGTGAACGCCCATATTTTGGCGCTTTTTGGCAAATAAATTTCTTCAAAATGCTCATGTACTTCTATGTACACTGTGCTTTTTCATCGACTTTTCACCAAAAATCATCCAAAAGCTGAGCGTTCTTAGTCCTTTCTGAATTTTGGTGAATAAATACTTCCGTGACGCAGAAACCATTTTCTAGACTTAGGTAAATCATAGCTAAATTTGCATTGAAATGCCACTGATAGAGATACTATCTATATTCATTTGCATGGTTTAATTATCACATGTAAGATGACAAACATATTCCTATTAACCTTAATGGAAAAATATTATGACTACCCGCTTTGGTTTTTTACTCTTCGAAGGATTTGAGGACCTTGATTTTATAGGCCCGTGGGAAATGATAACGACCTGGAGCCAAAAATTTAATGGGCCCAATGAATTATTTATCATCAATGAAACCGGAGACGACGTCACCAGTATCAATGGCTTAACAGTTAAGACCAACATTGATTTCGATCACTGCCCACCATTGGATTACTTGCTAGTCCCTGGCGGCCTAGGCACACGCAAGGAAGTTAATAACCAAAAAATTATTTCCTTTATTAAAGAGCAAGCATCAAACTGTAAGCAAGTATTATCGGTTTGCACCGGTGCATTTCTATTGCATACCGCAGGGCTACTTAACAGCAAAAAGGCAACGACCCATTGGGCATCTTTAGATAGGTTAAAGGCGTTTAAAGAAATTGAGGTCGTCGAACAACGTTATATACACGATGCCAACATATGGTCATCTGCTGGCATCTCCGCGGGCATTGATATGACTTTGGCATTTATTGCAGATATAGCCGGTGAAAAAATCGCCGGTGATATACAACTATATACGGAATACTATCCTGACGATAAGATTTACCCACCACACGACAATCATTTGCCAAACTACATTAATGAAACTCGCTGAGATTCTCAGCCATAATAAAATGATCACGAACTAATGGACCAAATCCTGATTTAACCAAAATATAATTAGCGATATTATTTTTAGTCAAGATCTGATCTTACCCCGTTGCTACAATGAATGCCTTATTTCCAGCATGCCGGCTGCACTAATCTTCCCTAAATTAACGGACATTAATTTGTTAAACATTATGAACAAACGAAGAGGTGTCTGAAAATGTCTTGCGAAAGAAACTGCACAGGTATTAAATCTTTCGTATCCTACCATTGAATCTTATCTCACTAACATTGATCAAAAATTTAAGTGTCAAAATAAAATGGAGTTATTAGTTAAATTTGAATTACCGCATGATTATTGAAGTTAAAAAACACCCTTTCAGGATGAAAGACCTGACGTAACCGCTGTCAAGTTGCAAAATGCTATAATGAAAGATCGGACCCGTAGTTAGATTCCGTTGTTAAATCAGTAGCTCCAGTCAATAAAATATGGCGCTAGATCTTGAATTACCATATCTTGAAATGTTAGAACTTCAGGCAGAAAAGAAATGTAAAGAACGTGAAGCAAAAAAAGAAACCGATCCACTTCGCAAAGGCCTTTGTCATGCTCAGCAGCAACAACTCCAGCTGTTTGATCAAATTACCTCAGAAGAAACAATTGCCTCTGTAGTTACTTCAGCTCTCCTTGAGACATTAAAGAAACATGGTAACAATTTAAATGCAAAGGATAAAAAAACTATGGAGCTAAAAATAGAAAAGATTAATAAGCAGGTATATAATGATCCATCCTTGCAAGAGATGAAACGAAAAGCTAGAAACGACATTATTGGGGTGAATAAAAATCTGCTTTCAAATAAGCCTCATAAAATTGAAGATAGTTACCGCACAATGAATAATTATCATATGTTCACACCAGTTGAAATATCCAACAACTTATTCAACTCAGATCATTTACAAGAGCTTGCTCGAGTAGCACATTGTTTTGTTGAGAAAACTAAAGAAAATGATGTGTTGTTATTTTTGGCTCGTTCCCCACTGTGGATTCATGAAATGTTTGTTGCACTCAAATTACCAAGACAAACGATATGCATTCCTTATTCAGGTGGCAAATCAATTAGTGGCGCTAATACATTAAAGGTCAGTGAAGAAACGTTTTTAGCTTATAAAGCTTTTCTAAAATCAAAAGGATTATCAGGTGATTTTTTTAAATATGGCAAAAATAAGCGACTAGTTATCATTGATCGAATTGAATCCGGTGCAAGTATTATTTTCTTTCGAAATCTGTTAGGTGAAATTGATAAAAGATTTTTATCAAGCTCGATAGTAGGATTTGGTGATAAACCCAAAATTTATTGTGATGGAAACGATATTACTTTTATTACCATGGAACAGAGCACCTTGCTAGAAACATGTAAAAAACATTTTGATAAACAAAAATTCAGCCTAGGTGTTGATTTCTATTCCGAAGAATGGATAGATTGGAAAAAGAAGGACTTTAATGCAAAACCCACACCTATCGTTAAAGCTCGACAAGATCAAATACAAGAATGGGTAAAAACCCAATTAATTAAAACTGATGATAAAAATAAAATACCTGCACCTCAACTATCGATGAACAGATCCGGTTCTTAAATTGCCACATTTTAGCTTAAAATTGGGACGTACGCTTGTCATTTCAAATGACTGATCTCTAATATTTAATTGTAAAGCTTCAGACCTAATCTGACACTCATGTCAAATTGGAGTAAACTCTTTTTTGACAATTATTTTAATCAAAATGTAGGAGCATCAGATTAAGTTGCGAGTTTTATATAGTAATTTTAAATAATAATTAATTTTTTTATTTGGGCAGCCTAAATCGCGACATAGTTTGAATAATAATGTAAGCATAAATAGTTCAGATGGTAGCTTCGCTAAGTAGCTGTTTTTAGTTTCCAGAGCTTTCATTGATGCAAAGGCCAACACGAAGACATTTTCGATTTTATTGAGGCTACTATCTTTATCACTAGCCTGCTGGTGATGCTTTCGTTTATTCAGTTCTACATATCCACCTGCAATAAGCGCCGTTTTGATGGCAAAATAATCTAGATCAGTGTCCTTTTCACCTCGGCCGTTCTGAATGTTTTTAGCCTGTAATTTTGGTTTCTGGCTTGTGCTTCCTTTGTTGCCTTCATACCCAGCACAAGGTTGATATACACTGTCTCGTATCATCTAAATTCTTAAATATTGTCCAAGGACGTAAAGGTTGTTCTCATTAGATTTGGCAAATTATTTCATTATCCTAGAATCGGCAGTTGAAATCGTAGTGAGAGCGCGTAAGCTAATGAAGGTACAGGTGATTTTTGCAAAATTTTTTGAGGCAGTACTCACCCGTACGATGAAAAAAATTTTGTGAAAATCACCTGTAGATTCAGACGATTAAGGGCTCGCAATAGATTTTAACTGCCGATTCTAGGATTATAGCCTCACAAATTTTACATTGTGTGAATCTGTCAATATAACTGTCACACATGGTCAGATTGCGGTGCAGTTATATTTTAATATTTATTGAAATTATAGTTTACAAAATTTTCTTCTAGCAACTAAGCGGTTTTCATATGTTTTTAAATTTTCAAATAAGTCTTTTCCATTTAAAATAAAGGCCTTAAATGTCATATTATTACTAAGCATTTTCATAAGGTATGTATCAAGGGAATGATCATATAGATTCCCACCCTTTGAGCGCCAAAAAAAGATCCGATGGTGTTCTTCACGCGCAAAATGTATTATTAATATTTGCTTAACAACTTCAATGCTTCTTGCATTTTCAATATTCTTAAGTAAGTTTATTGCCCGTTTACGACCAGTAGCACCATGATGGTGGAAAAATCCATGTGAACGATGAGTGTGTAATATATATTTTTCAATAGTGTTTTCAATGGACTCTTTTAACAATTTTAGATATTGACTATCTGTGGTTGCTATACATTCAGTATCAGGATCACTTGAAGCAAACTCATCGATATCCAGTTCAGACCCAGTCAGTGGTCTATATTGTGGCAATCTTTTTAAGGGAACTTTTTCCGCATCGTTAGCTTGTATTTTATCAGAAGAACAACCTTGATCATGATCCTCATCTTCATCGCTGTTTCGATTAGAGGATGAACTAGCGTCATGAATTTTTACTGTGTAATACTTGGCAATTATCCGATGGATACGATTAGTTTGTTCTGAGCAATCGAGGGCACTTGCAACTGTAAATGCTGAGTTATCATTGTCATCGCGAGAGTATGGTGAAACTGCTTTTTCAAGTAATAATGCAACAATCGCTGTTTGTTTTGATGCTATTGCGGTTGTTAGGGCATTGATCCCATTTTTATCATTAAGTAACTCAGGATAAGTGCTAATGAGCCAATGTACTATAGCATAATCACCATTTTTAGCCGCATATGTTAAAGGTGTGTCGCCATTTTTATTTTTGAGCGAGAGGGTAAAACCTTTCTCTTTAAGTATAGGGGATAAATCAGTCATATGTGGTAGCATTTTGTCATTCATGCAACTAAATAGTATATGTATGCCTTGGTCTGAATTGTCTAATCTGTCAAAGGTGGCTAATAAATAGTTAAAGATTTTTATTTTTCCTTCCTGTCCTGCTTTGCAAATAGCGTAATGAGTTTTGCTTTCATGGTCTTTGTAAGCCGGTAATATTATAGATATAGCTTGAAAAAAATCAGTTTCAATAGCAAGGTTCAATGCATTGCTTGTCCCATCACTGATATCTGAAGCATCTATTTGCTTAATAGCTTCCCTCATTAGTTTAAGTACGCTTAAATGTGGTTTGTTATGGTATCTCTCAATTAAGACATCGATAAGGCTGCGTCGCCTTTTATAATTGGAACGGTTACTTTTACTAGATCTACAATAAGCTAATGTGTTGTCATTGGGAAAGACCTGGTAGTAACATTGTAATACTTTGTCTATATCATTAACTTCTAATGAATCAAGTTTATTAACAAGATAGCCTAATGTTTGTTGTGGAGTGATTAAGTGCATCTCACGAATACAAGTTTCTTCCTTAGCAAACGGGTATTTACATTCTGCACGTATATTATAATCATCAATGAACCGTTTGATTTTGTCTATACCATAAATTTTTATGAGGTCAATATTGCATACCATTTCATGCAGAAATAATTTATTCAGATAGAATGTATTATTTTTTTGCAAATAGTTAATCAAGTTTTGATTATTTGTTCTGACCGCATATTCGCTAATGTTCTCCTGCCTGGCTAGATTTAAAAAAGGTATTAAACTATACATTCTATTTAATCTATACTCTAAATTCATCCGTTCATTGTTTGATATTTTATTTTGGCGCACATTTTCAACAAGCTTTTTCACTATTTTTTTTAATTCCGATACATGAGATTTACACCAGATGAAAAAATTATCAATTGTTAATGCTTGAATTTCTTCTGGATTAATTTCTTTAAAATAATTTGTTAACATGTCTAAACATTTGTTAATCATATTAAGAGAGTACTCTCCCTCGACCTGAAGTGTGAAAAGTGTAATCGAAATAATTAATTCTGCTGGAAGTTGTTTTTGGTATGTTGGAGATTTATCATAATGTCCTTTTAAGAATGAAAAGACTAAACGAAAGAGATTTTTAATCTCGTTTGGCTTATTTACTTGTATATTATTGCTACGTTTACTCTTTGTGTAGTTTTGTTTACTCTGATTTTCTTCGTTCTCTGAATTTTTATTATTACTATTTTTTAGGTAGCTAAGTCGTATTAAAATCGCTTCAATTAAATCAAAATTACTTGCTTTGTTATCTTTATCTGATGCCTTTTGCTTCAGCTCTATACTTGAATTAGCTGTAAGCTCTCTATTAGAAGTATCAATTTGTTCATCTGGCTCGGTTGTATTATCTTGTTTGGGTTTTAACAACTCCAATATTGATTCATCGGCGTTTGCTCTTTGTGCCATCCTGTATGGAGAAATCAATTTGGTTCCTTTTCTATAATTTCTAAAATCAGTATATTCGTCGTCTACATCTAAATTATGGTCTAATAAAAACTGAATGACCTCTTTTGTTATTGCTGTTTTGTTTTGGCGATCAAAATATAAAAATTTAAAACATAACTGCAAGCTTTTTGAAATTAAATCAATCTCAGGATGATCTTTTAAAATATAATTAGCTATAATTTTGTAGTTGCTAAATAAATTATTGTCTATACTTAATTTAAGTAGTTCAATATATGTGTGCGTCTTTAGTGGTACATTGTTGAGAAATAATTTTAGTAAATTCTCATCATCTCCTTCCGTAATGTGTTGATATAAACTCCAACAATACGCCAAATCATATTCATCATTTGAATGGACATATTTACAAGCATCTTTGAGTTGGTTAACTAATTTTGATTCAGGGTCATTAGACTTGATAAATGTTCTTGTGACGATTAGGTTTGTGAATTGTTCGCTAAACAATTGTGTGAAACTTTGTAAGCCCCATGGCTTTAACCAATCTTTTGGTCTCGAAAAAATTGTTTTCTCATTTCGAAGAAATTCTTCAGCAAAGTAATTCTTTTTGGTTTGTAAAGTGGTTAACAGTGCTCTAATTTGTAAATATTTCCGGTATTTGATATCAGGACAATCGTCATCACTAATGTTTTCGAGTATAGTCTTCAGTTTAGTAGCAATCCCTGCAAGCTCTGCAAGGTCACTATGTGATACGTCGCAGCCCGAAATATGATGGTGATACCACTCATTATATGAATCTATAATGTCTTGCTTCATAAAAAATCCTGTCTTACCTTTGCTTGCAAAGTTCATCAAAAAAACATGCAATAAGTAATCATCATACCAAAGTTGCACGTAATCGCCTTGTTATGAAAGGTCATAATAACTGTTAAATTAAGCCTGATTGAGTTGAGGTGATCAGGGTGATATTTTCATTGATTTTATCTAGCTAGGTTGAAAGATCCTTGATTCCAGGTCCTGCTGATAGTTATCTAAGTTAATCACACTACCTGCGGAACGGTGTGGTCTTGAATTGTCACATTTTAGCTGAAGATTGGGACAGACGTTTGTCATTTCAAAGACTGATCTCGGAGTATTTAATACATATAAGCAAAGAATTAATTATTTTTTTATTCATAACCTTGATGCTTATTTTAAGGAGAAGCCATTAATTTATATTTTCACTGGCTTCAACCTAGAATCGGCAGTTGAAATTGTAGTGAGAGCGCTTAAGCTAATGAAGGTACAGGCGATTCTAGATTCAATGAACTGCAAAATGTGGCAACTGAAGATCCGACCTCGCTATTTCTCCTTGCAATAATACATTCAAATTGTCTTATCGCTGCTAAACATAGAGTTCGCCTAAGGCCCCAGTTTTATAGGAACCTTAAAAAACAGCGACCTAATTTAAACACTGACGTTGTCTTGCTTATCTAAAATACGCAGAACATCTGGTATTGGTACCAAAAGGAAAACATTAGTGTCCATCCATTGATGGACACCATTTTTATTTTGCATGCCTGGTAATTTTCACTACTTAAGCAATAACCAGCATTCAGTCACTAGTTCAGTTTCAGCAACTTGGTGATCGAAGTTATAGTATCTGAAAATGCAAGGTAAATCCCCAAGCTCTTCTCCTGACTTTGGCAACCAATCTCGATACAACCCATAGACACTGTCGCTAATATTATCACGTGAACCTTTATGGACAGTCACGGCATAACGTCCAGCAGGCAATCGCTTCTCCATAATCTCTCCACCCAGTTTTGTTTGTTCTGGTACTGTAATAGCAAGGTCAAAACGAAACTCTTCTCCAGGTGTAGTTTTTGGATCATCATACGCAAATCCAAAAGCCTCTCCTGGTTTAGGCTTTAAATCAAACGGCTGCGCTTTTGCCCAATTGATTAGCTTATTAACACTATCACCTACATTCTTAGGATCACCACGGTGTTCCAGCACCGCTAAGCGTCTTGCTTTCATCTCTTTAACAACAACATTCATTTTCATATCTCCTTGTTTTGGCAAACAGTACGGTGGTTTTTCCCATGATTGCCAACTCATCTGTGATCTAAATACACTTGGGCTGACACCACAACTTTGTTTGAATGCCCTCGTAAACGCTTCATGAGATTCAAACCCCGCATTGATTGCAATTGCAATAATTGGTTTATCTTTATAAACAATTAACTGATGAGCAGCCCGTTTTAAGCGTAACCATCGAATATATTGCTGTAACGATAAACCTGTATATGCGGTAAATAAGCGATGAAAATGATATTTTGAAAAGCAGGCAACATCACTTAACTGATCTAATGTCAGCTTTTCATCAAGATGTTTACCAATATATTCGATAACCTTTTGTAAATGACGTTTATAATTCATGCTTATCTCATTTGCACCATTTTATTTACATAAAACAAGGTTAACCTAACTGTTAAGCACTTGCTTGACCATTATTGCTAAATTTAAGAAATTTATTCGGCAAAATTAGCTTAAAATCAATTAATATCATCAAGGTTATTACATCATCTTTTGATTTGGAATTTACGTTCTTCTGAATATAACAAGTGGTTAATACAGTAGGGTCACCTTATTGTAGCCAGATGAATCAAAATGTTGCGCTTCAAATTCGTTTCAACTGCAGATTTTAGGATTATGTGCTTGTTAATTTTTCTATTTAATCCATTGTTCTATTTTTCCTTGTTTAAACTATTGTCATGGTCGATTTTAATTCTTCAGTTATATCCTCTAAAAAATATGAGGTCAAGACTTGATCCCGTATTCTCATAACTGATTATTTCTAAATCTGGTGTTTAATTCCCAGGGCTTTCAGTTGCCTGTTAGATCTGTACTTTCGAAATCTCGTCGTGACGCCAGTATCTTTTCACCCGGACCTTCACCCCACTTGCGTAACTCTTGCAATAGATTTTTTAATGAGTTGCCTAGTTCTGTAAGTTCGTATTCAACTTTGGGTGGAACAACCGGGTACACCGTCCTGGAAATAAGACGGTCGTTTTCAAGCTCACGTAACTGCCGCGTTAGCATACGTTGTGAAACACTCGGTATTAGTCGACGTAATTCATTAAATCTTTTTTTGCCACTTAGCAAATGATAGAGTACTACACCCTTCCATTTACCACCTATGAGTTCTAAAGCCACCTCAACTGAGCAAGCTGAGTGACAGTCATATCGTCTTTTCATACAGTATCATTCCTATAGTATACATAATGTTACTATAGCACATTAATGTGCGTACTTGCAATATGAGACCATTCATATATACTTTAAGTACAAATTAGTTAGGAGGAAATATGTATGTATAGTGGTAGAAGCAGTATAGGGAGTCAAACGGCTATGAATATAGCTCATGATAAAGGAATATTTAATGCCAACACAAAACGTCAACGGCAAGTGAAAATGCGGATTAGAGCATCAAAGGATAGACTTGATACGTTACTAAGCAAACTTGATAGTACTGAGCTATCATCTATTGACTGGCAAGCAAAGCTCGACAGCCATGAATTAATAAAAGAACATAGATTAATTTTATTGCTCCATTCTTTAGTGAAGGGAATTGAATATACTCCACCTGTTTTAAGACGCATAGGTGCCGATGACAAAGATACGCTTTATAATATCATTCGTGATAATAAACACGGTATTGAAAAAGATGAACTTCACAAACTACTTAGTGATTCACTTGAGACGAATGAAAAAAAAGAGCCAAAAACAGCACTTGGGATTATATGGTATCAACGGCGAGGTTTTTTTAATTGTCACCCGAATAGAGGGACGTTGAAAAACGTAAGCAACATTGTATCTTCAATATCAAAAGATGATAAACATTATCAAAAAGGAGTGAATGTAACATGAAAAAAGTATTAGTTATCGGTGCAAGTGGAACTATTGGTAAAACCATAGTGAGGGAACTTGAAGCTGATTGCGAAGTGATCCAAGTCTCTGGATCTAAAAGTAAATATACGGCAGATATTAGTTCTAGTGCCTCTATCACGGCACTTTATAAAAAATTTAGCGACGTTGATGCTGTTATTTGTGCGGCCGCAAGAGGTGTAATTTTTTCATCGCTAGACGAAATGACAAAAGAATCCTATCTGCAAAGCCTACAGAGCAAGCAGCTTGGGCAAATAGATCTTGTTGTCCAAGGTATTAAGTTGTTGGGAGATCATGTCTCGTATACATTAACCACTGGGTTATTGAATGCCGATCCAATTCCTAAAGGTACGGCTGCAGCCATGGTGAATGGCGCGATAGAAGGTTTTGTCAAAGCTGCCGCTATTGATATGCCTGGTAAGCAACGTGTGAATGTTGTATCGCCAGCGCTATTACAAGAGTCAGTTGAGAAATACCGAGAGCTCTTCCAAGGATATTTGCCAGTACCAACTCTTAATGTCGCATTAGCCTATCGCAAAAGCATAATGGGTTGTCAAACAGGTAACATTATTCGGGTAGGTTGGTAGGAAGGACGGGGTTAGATGTTGAATTATCACATTTTGCAAAAATTCTGAAAAGATTACCATATAAAAAAGCAATTATTTTAAAAGACAATAGACATGCATGGCCACTGATGATCAGATAGTTTTTTGCAAAAAAAAAGTAAAAGGAAAAAGCAATGCATGCTGTCACGTTAAGTCAAAATTAATTCACTTTAACGCTAATATAATTTGTTTCTTTTTGATCTAAAAAATGCCATTGCCATATCGCCCTATGATAAATTCATAATTTAAATTAGAAAATATTGCGAGTGGATTTGACCGTCAAGCATTTGCTCACGCTTATTGGACGCCAACAAAACGTTTGCAATTCGAGGCGTTTGTTAAGCAAATTAACCCAATAATTTTAAATAATGATGCCATTTTAAATTTGCTGACAATGCCAAATAGCACAGATAAAGCAACGATTCAACAAAGAATGATAGATGTAGTTGAGTATTATAATCAATTAATTAAGTTAAGCAATCTAAAAAATCTATCAGTCCATCTATTAAACAACAGCGAAGCTTGGCAGCGTTTTGTAATGAGCGTCCCAGGGGATAATGTTGCTAAAAAAATTCAAGCGATGAAAAAACTTGATGCCTTGTGGCAGGATGATGATATTAATTATGAGACTCTTGATCAACCTGACTGGAATTATGATTCTATCACAGCAGCGCTTGATAGATTTATTGACTTAAGAGAGCAAAAAGCTACTGCGCTTAAACGCATGGATCAAATAAGCTCTAATATACTTAACATTGAGTATCAGTATCATGCAACATTGCGGTTTAAAATCGTGAACGCTAAAGATTTAAATGAGCTCAGGAATATTATGGAATATGTGCAAATGCTATGGCCCGCCTTGAGTGAGGATGCAACAAGGCACTCAGAACAATCACTTTTCCAGCAGCTCGGTGTATATCAAACATTACTAATTATAGATCATTTGTCGAATGTTTTACCTTTTGCCCCTTTAGCATGTGATAAATCTGATTATTCTAAGGAAAAAGCCCAAGTAAGGATGATGCGAGGATTGTTAATTCGCCATCAAGAGCATAGTAATATCGAAACATCACGACAGCTTATTACAAATATGCAAGTCCCCTCAGGTCAAACATCAGATGCAATTGCCATCTTCGATAGTATGGTAACAACCTGCAGTGAAAATAGTCCACATGTTACTGAAGGTGAACTGCAACCCTGCTATCCAGGAACGCAAGCCCTTAGAAGATGTATCATTTATCTGTTGCTTGGTATGGAATGTAGTAACAATCCAGGGAAGTTGAAAAATCCTGAAAATGCCTATCGAGATCTTTACGATGCATTAATAAAAGATCCTAAGGATCTTGCAGAGATTATAACTACTTTCAAAAAATCGCATCAACGTGACTTATCATCAAGATTTTTTAGACGATCCACGCGCACTACCGATCAATATTTTGTTGATCGATTACTTGAGTTAGTCTCTGATATTGATGCATTCGATGCAAAAATACAAGAGACAACCGATCTAACTCAGCTCTATAATAAAGTACACGAATGGCATTTTACCAAAAACACAAAGCAACTCTAAGATCTATGCCTTGCCATCGTAGTCGGGACGATCAAAATGATCCTATGTGGATTAGGTGATCAGACAAAATAATCACCTACTTTATTTGAATTATCAGACCTGATGTTAGTTTTTACATTTTAACAATGGGGCTTCATTAAAAGGTTGTTGTAAGCTTTTATAAAAATTTATTAGTATCAGATTGTCATGCTTATTTGCAATTTCAAACACTATCCGGTTTATGATTCTTGGCAAGAAATTGAGAATCAACTGATGACTTATACATGGGTAACACCTTTATAATATGTTAGATGAAGATCTTAAGGTTTATATCAATATGTATTCTATAAGAAAAAATTTGCATTAACCTTGTTAGGGATGCCATTTTTTATGTTAATATAGGTCATTTCTAGCAGACGGCGGATTCTGTTATTGAATTGCCACATGTTGCAAAAATTTGAATACATGCGCTTGCCTCTTCAAAGATTGACCTCGTAATCCCTAATACCAATGAGTAGGGGTTACTTATTTTTTATCGACACCTTAGGTGATTATTCTTAACAAGTAGCCAGAAAGTAATATTTGCTCTGGCACCAATGTTTTTTGCAAAATGCGGCAAATCAAGATCCGATCCCACTGCCCACTCAAGTAGGGACTTGCTGTACAAATGAGATTATTATATGTATAATATACGTTCAATTACCTGAGATAAGTAAAGCTCACCGAGGAATAGCTCGTGCCAACAACCGATTTCATATTGTTAAACATCACGTCGGACAATGAAGTTGCTTCACCAAAATTATCCGACTGGCTGAAAGAGAGGCCTGATTTAGAATGCTTTGCGAGTATTATGGAAGCCAGGCAAGCATTATTACAAACTTCACCTGAACTCGGGGAAACTACCTACATTATTGCGCGTACTCGAGACGAATTGGATAACTCCCAATATAAGACAGTTGGCGTTTACACTAACTGGCAGAGAGACTATAAACAAAGTTACGCCTACAAATATTCTTCATGTGATAGCTTGTCAGAAAAAACGCCAGACTTCACACCGCCAAATGCTAACGAACCGGATTTAGCTTGGAATAATTTACCTGTCGAACTATGGATGAAGATAGCTAAAGATTATTTAAATGGTCGAGAGTCATGGAATTTAGCGCGAACTTGCCGGCAGTTATTTTTTGGTGGATCAAATCGATTAGATTCAAGCTTGTTAGTAGAGCATGCGCGACAAACATATCTTGCTGAACTTAAGATGCAAATCAATGCTGTTAAATTCAGTGTAGGTGGGGGACTTGCTGTTTGTATGTCTTCTGATGCGGTGTATGCCTGGGGAAGTAACCGTTACGGTCAAATTAGGCGCAGATTACCAGTTAACTTTTTAAAACAAGATGAAACAATCAGTCAAGTTATAGTCGGCGCAACACTGCTTTGGCAAGAAAATCACATGTTCATGGTTACCAACCAAGGGCGCTGTTTTGGCTGGGGATCGAATGAGTTTGGCCAATTAGGTCTGGGGTATGAGCAATATATAAATGTTCCCATCGAGTTACCCCTATTTTCTTTAGCCAAGGATGAAGGAATAAGTCAGCTTGTGACTGGCCTTTTTCACTCATTGATGTTAACAAGCAAAGGACGCTGTTTTGTATGGGGGGCGAATGAGGTTGGTCAATTAGGGCTTGGAGATTACCGAAATAGAAATTTTCCTACCGAATTGCCGCTTAATTTTTTAAATCCAGATGAAAAGATAAGTCAGGTTACTGCTTATTATAATTACACTCTCATGGTTACAACCGAAGGCCGCTGTTTTGTATGGGGACTTAACGACAATTATCAATTAGGTCTTGGAAACAATTTCAATATAAACACACCAACCGAATTGCCCCTTACTTTTTTAAGGTTGGATGAGAATGAAAGGATAAAACAAATTGTTGGTGGCAATGATCACATACTCATGCTAACTAGCCACGGCCGTTGTTTTGTATGGGGGAGAAACGTCTATGGTGTATTAGGTATGCCGGGTGACAATGGGCATAGAAGGGTTCCCACTGAGTTGCCGCTGACCTTTTTACATGCGGGTGAGAGCATCAGTCAACTTGTGGCTGGCGGTTATCACTCACTTATGGTCACCAGTGAAGGACGCTATTTTGTATGTGGTGTTAATGATCAGGGCCAATTAGGGCTGGGGGATTATCATTGTAGACATGTCCCCATCGAGCTACCACTAACTTTTTTAGCCACAAATGAAGAAATAAATCAGGTTTTAACAGGCACAGCTTGCACACAAATAGTCACAAGCAAAGGCCGCTATTTTGCATGGGGATGGGATTTTCTTGGTATGTTTAGTTCGAGAGCCAATCGCTATAACCAGACCCTAGGTCGCTATAACCAGCCCCTAGGTAAAAATGTTCCCACAGAGTATAAATATCCAGGCTCGGAACTTCTGCAAAAACGTATTGCAAATGCAAATCATTTGCAAAAACTGATAACAAATGCTAAACAATTAGGAAATGCCTCTGATAGTGCGGGTGAGAGTAACTCAGAGCCTTCACAAAAGTTAACAACGCTAAAGTGTTCTATTCAATAAACAAGACCGCTAGCTTTTCAAAATCCGCTCCCGCTGTTTACTGAAGCAAAGACAATCTCAACTTATAATGTATTTAAACCTAGCATCGGCAGTTGAAATCTACTACGAACGCTTAATCGTTAATGCTAAGATTAAGCCAACCCCATCAATGCTCATTAATTGTTTGAACCATGATATTAGGCGTAACTTCTCTTTCAATAACTATACCTGATAGCTCTGCTTTATATGTCGCGAGTCGTTCGAGAATACAACTCATGTCATTAGCAACTTTCCTTAATAACAGTGGTTTGCCTGCTTCGTTCACAATGGCAATAACACTATTAGTTGAATGTAAATCAATTCCAGCATATAGTTTCATTTCAGGCTCCTTGGTTAACGAGTTGTTTTTTATTGAAACCTAAACTTTACCAGTTAACTCGAGGAGCTTTCTATATGATTATCAGGTCTTTCATCATAGCGTTTTGCAACTAGATGGGGTCAGGTGGCTGCCAGACAGCAATGGTGTCAGATCACTCATAATAACATCTTATAAACTATTAGGACTAACAGGGATATTCTTTTATTAACTTCAAAAATAGCAATGACGTGACCCTTGTCAAGTTCAAAACGCTATGATGAAAGACCTGACTCCATTCTTCCATTCAGTTCGTGCTTTGAAGTGCTTAAATCCTGATTTTTTATGTCATATTGCCTGTGAGTAATATTCATGGTTGTTCAATAGTCACAACTATGTATTGATCTTAGAACAGTCCCACCAATATATCCTTTTATAGTTTTGAGAGTTTGATACACTAATAATGTCTTACCAGTTTTTGATGCAGTTGCTTCAATAAGTAACTTTTATCATTTAAGAGAACTCAACCGAAACTATTTTATTTTTTCCTGCTCTCTTCGCTTGATAAAGTGCATTATCAAGAGTTACTTCTATATTATCCATTTCTGGTATAGAATTATAGGGAATATGTGCGACACCCATGCTTAATGTTACTTTATCAAACACTGCGCGCACATCAGCAGCGTTGGCTTCATTAGGCGGTCTAATCGATTTAAATTTCTTTTGGATTTTAGTACAAAGTGTTATTACATCTGGCAAAGTCATGTTAACAATAATAGCACCAAATTCATCGCCACCAAAGCGAAACACTTTATCATTGGAACGCCGTACTGATGCATTTAATAATTCAGCAGTACAAATTAACAATTTGTCACCATAGGGATGACCAAAAGTGTCATTAACCAGTTTAAAATTATCTATATCAATAGATACTATATTTACAGGATATTTATTCCGCCTTGCTCTATTACATTCATCTTTAAAAACCATTTCAAACCTACGTCTATTGTAGAGTCCAGTTAATGGGTCGGTAATAGACAAAACTTTTAACTCATTAATTAAATGTTCTTTCTGCTTAGAGAGCTCATATATTTGATATGCCAATTTCTGATTCAATTTAGCGGTAACGATAAGCATTACAATAAATAGTAGAAATGTGGTTGCTAAAATAGCTTTATCAAAGTTCATTAAATAATAATGGGAAGAAACATAGGAAATATATATGCATAATACGCAGGCATATATACCGACAGTGAAGCGATAGCTCCTGCGCACATGCCACCAAACACCAGGATAATAATAAATTCCTGTAAATCACCCAAAAATGGTAATAATAAAAGATAACAAGAGCTCCACACAACGCCTATTAATAAGGTGGATAAGAAAAATTTTAATACATTATAATATGCGGTTTCATTTGCCTCTTGCTGCTTTTGCTTAATCAGTTTTTTATTATGTAACCATCTCCCTAGGCTAACAAATACAATGCAAAGCCACCAAATAATGACTCTAAATGGAGACAAATCATTATAAAGCAAATCAATTGCTAATAATGTGGCCACTAAAACATTAAAGGGTATAGTCCGATGCGAACCCTCAATAAGCAATTTGTATGCCTCTTTTTGCAATTTAAAAATATTATTTAATTTCATATTTTGAGTATAGTGCATTTAACAGTCTTATTCACATTAAGATAATAAATAACCAGATCAGCTTGGATGTTAGTATAAGCATAGAAAGAATGTCGAACAACGAGGTCGCGCGGAACAGGAACAGCGGGGTCGGATTTTGAATTGCCGCATTTTGTATAAAGCTTGGATGAATACGCTTATCATTTCAAAGACTGACCCCGATGTTCGTTGCTCTATATCCAATCCTGCACATGGAAATTAGGCAAGAGCTCCTACAGAAGAGATAATTAGAATTAACTTGCTAAATAGGCCTTTTATAGTGATATAATTATCACAAGCATTGCACATTCGTATCATTTATTAAATCGCCATTTGTAAGCGCTATTTAAATTAATCATTGATATAGGCGAGTTTGATGTTAACAAAACTAATTGGCATAATTTTATTATTTTTCGAGCACAAAGCAAACAAATTAAAGGCCAAGGCCACACTTGCAACATTCAAATATTCGGGTCAAAAAAGCCGTATTAGATGGCCATTCAAGACTGATGGTGCTCAGTTTATCAATCTTGGAAAGCAGTGTTATATGGGCTTGAATGATTGGTTACTTTGTATTGAGCAAAATAACCAAGAACTTTTTAAGCCTGAAATTACGATTGGTGACAACACCTATATTGGTAATAATTGTCATATCGTTGCCAATAATAGGATTACTATCTGGAATAATGTATTAATAGCTGATAAAATCTATATTGCTGATAACGCTCACTATAAAGCGTCCCTGACTACTCGGTTGCAGCTGGGATCCCAGCCAAAGTGATAAAACGTTATAATTCCAAAAGTAAAGTTTGGGAAAGAACCGATAGCGATGGCAAATTTAATGTTCAAGTTGAATTAGCAGACACCCTTTAAATTATATTCGCAATGACATGTTATTCTCCGTTCAAGTTCAGTGTAAGCTTGAATGCTTTACTTTAGAATTTTTACAGCTAAATACTTTTAAATTTTGCTAATCATACATCCTTATAAGGAGAAGCAAATGAAAACAGCTTTACTAGTTATCGATTATATAAACGGAATTGTGAAAGGCTTATGCTATGAGTATGTGGCCAAATACCCAATTGTAGCGAATACAAATAAATTGATTGCAAAGTGTCGAGCTAATGAAATTCCAGTTTATTTTGTACGCTTAGCCTTTGATGCTAACTATACTGATTTGCCCAAACATTCTAAAGGATTTAATTATATTAAACAGCAAGGATTGTTTCAGCTTGGTAGTGACAGTTGTGAATTTATTGATGATTTAGACCTTCAACATGACGATACCATTATAGATAAAACAGCTGCAAGTCCATTTCACAGTAAAAATTTAAAAAATTTATTAACTTCGAAAAATATTGATAAGCTTATCTTCGCTGGTCTTGCTACGGACAATGCCATTAATATCGGTGTTCGTGAAGCGAATGATGCAGGTTATTTTACTGTCATTGCTGAAGATGCTTGTGGCGCATCGAGTGAGGATTTTCACAACTGGAGCATTAAAATGCTTGAAAAAATTGCCAATGAGATTATTCCGGTCGATGTGATAATAACTAACATAGATAAAAAATAAATAGAATACCTAAAGAGCAATCAAATTAAAGTGTCGCGGCAACCAGGTATTATTAATCAGATTTGTTCAGAGGATGATAATATTTACTTGGTTAGCAGCAGCGATATCTCAATTGATTGAATGGTCAGTAATCACTTGCAAATTGTCCATATGTCACAACTACTCTTTAGGAATTTTGTGTTAATCTGCTTCAGTGCGACTTGGCACGCCAGATCATCCGTACTTACTTAACGACGATATGGTTTGAGTTTATGACTCAAATGGCATTATGTGTTTACAACTTATAATATATCCCAAGGGAAAGATACATGAGAATTTATAATAAAATCACTTTGCTGTTTTCAATTATATTTATGCTTATTTTTCAAAGTGCCTTAGCCGTTCCAACCACTCTAGGGCATCATTTTATTCTAAGAAATGTCAAGTTAAATATTGCTACACCGAATAAAGTCAATATCTATGTCTATCTATTAAAAAATAATAGTAATAGACCCGCGACATTTGAAATCAAGCCTGCATCAAATATAATTCACATTAATTCTCGATTGTCTACTTGTAACGGATATTTAGGACCTTATAGTACCTGCAATATTTATCTGAGTTACGCTGCACCGAAAACTCTAGGTAAGCATAAAACCTACTTAAATATTTCAAGTGCCGGCCAAAATACACGCCTACCTCTGACCTTCAAAGTTAAATCTCACCATCTTGATACAATGATATCAAAGTCATCTCAACTAACTTGGCATCAGTTAAACAGCCCATCTGGAGGTATAATCAGTGATGTATTTATTGATCCTTCTAATCCAAAAATAATATATGTAGCTGTATGGGGAGCAGGCGTTTATAAATCTAGTAATGGTGGCAAAACATTTACACATATAAATTCATCACAACATAGCGTGTATACCCCCGATCAGTTTGCTTATAGCGATGGGTCATTATATCTGCTTACCGATATTGCGCTTTATGTAACTAAAGATGGTGGTGACTCATGGACATGGTTATTGTCTAATGGACTTGGTGCTCCAACCATAAATGAGATTGTAGCCCACGATAGTACTTTATATGTTGCGGCTACTAATGGTGTCTATCGCCTTGTACCAGCAACATCACAACAACCAGCGCATTTGGCCTTAACAGGAAAATTCCATGTGCAAAATGCTGAGATCACATGTGTATTACCACTCGACAATGGCACCATATACGCGGGTACGAGTACACACGGTATATACAAATCGACAGATAACGGACACACTTGGCATTCCATCAACAATCGCTTTACAGCAATGAATCGGATCAATACCTTAATGAATGTTGATGGCACAATTTATATGGGTACTAGCAATTATTCGAGTGACGGCGCAATTTTCAGATCAAGCGATGGCGAACACTTTATACGATCTGATATGGGTATCGGGAGTTACGGAGTTAATGTCTTAGCCCATGATCGTAATAGGCTCTATGCTGGAACAGCTCCTTCATTGGATAGCAACGATGGTGGTGGATTTTTTATTAGTTCTGATGGCGGTCGAACTTGGCAGCCAGGCAATACTGGTTTGGATTATAAGACTGTTAACAGCATAGCTGTCACACCAACGGGTAATTATCTAGCCACAATGGGTGATCTGTATCAAAGTGTCAATGGAGGTGAAAGTTGGCAGGCAATGGATAATGGTATCGATGGTCAGACTATTAGTGATGTACTGTTGACACCCAAAGATACAATATTAGTAGAGACTTTAGAAGGTAGTATCTATTATTCCAAGGATATTGGACTTACCTGGGCATTGGGTAAGGGTGTCGATGCAATTGGTACTGCACCGATTATCAGTAGCAGACTTGGGGAAACAAAGAGCGGTGTGATTTATAGTGCTACCAATAGCCACCCATTTACATTATATATTTCCCGTGACGATGGACAGACATGGATAAAGACATCGCAACTCAAGACACCAATTATAATGATGTCACTGAATAGCCATAATTCTAAAATCTATCTTGGCACAGCTAATTCAGGTATTTATGTTTCCAGTGACCTCGGTAATACTTGGCAACAGTTGACTACAAAGCCTTTGCCACAAACCATGATCAACATGACATTCATTAATAACATGCTGTATGCCAGTACGGAGGCAAGTGATAATAGTGACTCGATTTATAAAATCCTAGCCTCAGGTGATTCAGATTGGCATAGTGCTAATGGGAATTTACCACATGGCTTGGGCCCTATTGATCAGCTATTAGGCATTAACGATGGTACAACAAATGGTGTGTTGTACGCTGCGAGTAGTTGGCTGGTTGGGGTCTCACATAGCGGTCTCTATAGTTCAATTGATGGTGGGATGACTTGGAAATTCCTAAGCGCTCAACTACCACAGAAATACTTCAGTAGTTTAATTGTAAAAGGCGATATGATTATTATTGGGTCGCGATATCATGTCTATATCTCTACAGATGATGGCCAGGATTGGCAAGAGGCTGACGCGGGGATAAACCTACATATTATGCCACTTCTTAATTTAACTAGTAACGGCAACATGCTTATCGCCAATAGTTTGAGACAAATTTATCAAGCGTCAATAAACTAATTGAAAATCAAATTATAAGATTTCGAATGAAACGCTTCAAAATTTTTTCTTTTAAAACAATAAATTTAGAGATCTTGCCTATGAATACGTGCTGAAGGTGTGAATATACAGTAGGTTACAACCTACGCTTAATCCTCTATTCGATTTAACTATTTTGTGCCTATATTCTATACTTTCTTGCTGACATTATTAAAAGATGATTGGAATTATAACGAAAAGCTTCAATTACGTGCAATCTGTTGAGCAATTTGTTTGCAATTCAAGGTTAACTAGATATAAAGCAAAATAATTTATGGAAACTCATTGAATGATTTTAACATTGGATCAACTTGAGAAAAGTAACTTTTGGCATATCACACCAACAATTAATAAATTGTGCAAACCCCTCTTCGATAAATTTCATATTACTTATTTCGACTATGCACGCTTTTATCCCGATAATACATGTTTTTTCTTTTCAAGTGATAGAGATTACATCCGTTATTTTCTTGACAATGCTGACTATAGAACACCACCAAGTGTAGTGAATAGCGGCCGGCATCTATGGACTTCTTATATTGACAACAATTTTTTAGAATCTGTTACGAATAGCTTTCCTTACTACCACGGTTTAACAACTATTAGAAATCAGCCAGAATATATTGAATTATTTAATTTTTCAGCGCCCAAGAATCATCAGCAAATACTATCAATCTATTTAAATGAAAAAGCAATTCTGGAATATTTTGTTGTGCATATATTAACACAGCTCGAGACTTTTATTAAGAAAAATAAATATAATCGGATTCGTTTACCCACTCAATTCCAACAAGTTCAACCAGTCATTAACACTAAGAAATTATCAAATGAACTTTTTAAAACACTAAAAGATTTACATAAAATACGTAAAGGCTCCACACAAATAGAATTAGATAATCATTTTATTAGTGTAACCAAGCGTGAATTGGAATGTATGTACCATATCAGCAAAGGCTCGAACAATAAAGTCATCGCCAAAGAAATGAATATTTCTCACCGCACTGTCGAAAAATATATTGAAAAGATACTCAATAAAGTAAAACTTAATAATCGCCATGAATTAATTATGAAAATTGGGCAACATTTTATGTTAAATTATGCAGTAATTGATTAGATTAATTAAGTAAATTCATCGTAATACCATATTGATTTCTATTATTTTAAGGCTGAATATACTATGCATCAAAAAGCACAATTAAAAGCTAAGGAATTGACAACGTTACTTGATTTATTTAAATAACGAGTTCAAGTAATTAGAATCAACTGGCAATTGTTTATAATAGATTGGCAGCAAAAGAGCCAGGCTCACAATCCATCACGAATAGTCAATCAATGACATCATTGAATTAGAACAACTCAGTAATGCGCTATGTTAATATTTATTAAATACATTATGTTGCTAAATAAAATGACTAAGTTTAATAAGCCTATTATTGCAATCTGATTTGAACGCATCCAACCTTATTAGCTTTACGCGTGTATACCAATTAAATATTAACATAAATGATGAAACAATCATAGAATTAACTAGTCCTAAACTTTATTGTATTCATTTAGTGTCATCAATATTTTTAAATACCCAAACTACAATCCGATGACTCATTTGACTTGATTTTTTCATCATTGATATCATCATCTTGACGTTGAGCATAATGAATCGGACTTCCAGTTCTTACTGCTACTTCTATTGGGAAGGATTTATCACTAGTTCCTAAATTTATTTTTTTATTTGAAAATTGAGCAAGAATTTTCTTTAATAAAATGGTATTTGGATGTTTGGCCCCAAATGAGGAATTATTATTAAATGCATCAAATGACTTCTTTAAATACACAAAAGACTCGTTTGTTAATTCTTGTATAGCATATATGAAACCTAGGTTATAATAGCTAATCGCTAATGCTGGGTGTACTTGTTTGTCTGATCTAAAAGAAAGCTTCTCGAACAACTCTATTGCTTTTTGAAAATTAAGTTGAGCAAGTTTTAAGGTATTACCAGGAATTTGATCTAATGGATTAATAATGTTATTCGGGCTGTAATTAAATATTCGATACGATAAAATTAAATTGTGGAATTGCAGAATCATTGTAGGACTATTTTCTTGACAAATAGAATGTTTTGATGAGAGTAGAGTTTCTTTAGTAGCCATCATGTAATAAAGAACGCCAAGATTATTGTTGACAATGGCAAGGTACATTGGCCGTCTTGGATTGTCTTCTCTAACTTCTTTACAAAGTTCAAATGCGTTTTCAAAATATTGATGAGCTTTTTCAATTTTTCCAAAAACATAATTAATAACACCCAGATTACTTAACATGCCCATTCGCCTTAGCTTTTTGACACCATAGGTCTGTTTATTAAATTTATATACCTTCTCAAATAATTCAAAAGCTTTATCAAATTTCTTCTCAAAGAAATATAATACACCCGAGTCATTCAATCTTGGATGCATGCTACTATCATTTTCACGTTTACCTTTTTCTTTGAGGTATTTTATTGTTTGCTTAATTTCGTGTCGCGCAGCGTTATCATCCCCTAGTGAATGGTATACACTAGCCAGGTTAGTAGCTATAATATAACTATAGCTTGATTGCTGGACTTCATTGAAAACCTCTCTAGCTTCGATAAGTTTGCCACGCCTATAATATGACATCCCTAAGGTATTGCCTCTGGGGTATTTTTCTTGATATTGAAGTGCTTTTTCATAATATTCATCGGGGGCATCAAAGGGATATAATCCATTATATGCTAGTCGCATATTCGAAAGCATTTTCTCTTTTAATTTATTTAGTTCTTCACTACTCTCAAAAAGAGCAAACCCCTTATATATTTTTTTACAATATTTTAAACATTCTTCTGGATTAGCCAATAATCGATGAAAGCGGGCATAATTAATAAAAATTTCGAAAGTCAAAAGATCAGATGAGCCTGCTATTGGTTTTGTAGAACCTCCTACATCTTTATCATCTACATCACCCAAATTATCTTTAGCTTCTATATCAGAAAATATAGATAATAAGCTAGTATTTACAGTATTTTTTAACAAATCAAAAGCGGATTCATAATAATATTTAATATTTTTGTGTTCATCCTCTTGCCTTATAAGCTCACGCGCCATTAAAAGAAAAATGTTAGCAGTCGCTTCTTTATCAAAGAGCACATTTTTTAGATTCATATGTTTTAAATGTCCTACAAAAACACTTAAATGAGTTAGCTGTAGTTGACGTTGATGGCTACGTAATGTTTTAAAATATTCTATAAATGAAATAATAATTCTTTCTATAAACGTTTTTAGTTGATCAAGCTCAAAATTATCTTTCACCTTTTTGAGAATAATATCCTGTAATACATTGTGTAGAGAAATAGTGTTTGATTGGGCATTTAAACTCAACATTGAATATTGTTCAGCAACTCGAATTGCTTTATCTACTTTAAATTTTAATAAATATTCATTTTTATCCGCAAAAAAGTAAAATAATAAATCTACAGGAATGTCTTGGCGATAGATAAAAGCAGATAAGTAGAGCAATTCAATCGACGTTTTGGCTTCGTGTTCAATCCTTTTTATGGTAACTTCCCAAGTAATTGCCACAGGCTCATGATTATCCCCAGAAGGCAGGTCACACTTTTGCATTTCATTCTTTATATTTTCATAAAGCTCCAAATAGCTTTTGACACTTGCATTTTTATTATTTTTTATGTAGGCACATCCTTGTGCTAAAGATAATGGTAAGTAACCTAGTTTTTCTATAAGTTGTTTCACATATTCTTCTTCAAATTTTTCTTTACCAATAATTTGCTGCACATATTGTTTTGCTTCTGAGAAATTAAATACATCAACTTGAATAAGTTTATCTGATGGCCAATTAGTGTAACGGGAAGTTATTAATATTTTCCCTCCTCTGATAGGATACAAATTTTGGACTTCATTATAATTTGGCGCATTATCAAGTATTATTAACCATCCTTTAGGAGCTTTATTCGTCAACCAATTTATTACTATACGTGCATTCGATTCGGTATATTCTGCCTTTTTGGAAAGCACTTTTTTCTCTATTCCATTCTCTATTCCATAGCATACATAGTCTTTAATAAGCGTTTCGCGAGTTCCCGCATCTAACCAAAGGACGTCAGTATGACGATAATTATTATCGTGTACAAACTTTATAGCGAGCTGTGTTTTCCCGATACCCCCTAAACCATAACAAGCAGATAAAACCATACTATCAATTTCGCTGCTATAAAAATTAATCTTAATTTCTTCTAATAATTGGTCCCGTCCCACAAAATTAACATTTGCAGGGGGCACGTTCCAAATTGAATTACATGAAGTTAATGTAACTGGCATTTTAGAACATTGTAATTGTTCTTGAATGGATACAATATCTTTGCTAATGGCTTGTTGAAAATGTTTATTTCTCACTAAATCGATATGTCTAACATTGCTTATAAAGCATGTATTAACAGAAGAGTTAAAGTACTGCTTCCATGCATGCACCGAGCAAATAAAATTATTATCTTGTGATTGCTGCTCGATTGCTGCGGTATGATAAATTGTAGCATTTTCGAGCGATAATTTTTCTTTGGGAGAAAAGCTTAACATAGCGATGGCATGGGAATAAATTGTTTGACATATTTTTTTAAAGTCAGTGAACTGTTTTAATTTATCTGGCTCACAAAGTATCATATTATCAATTTCAGTAAAAATAATTTTAAATAATTGCTGCACTTTTTCTTCGGCTGGAATGTCTTTGTCAATGTTATTGAGTTTAATGGTTAATGAAGGAATACGAAAACTACACGCAACATGGTGTATAACATATAAAATATCTTTTAATCCTGCTTGCTGATTTGTTAAACTGGCTATTAATGCACCGGGTGCTGCACCATCTAATAAGCCGAGCCATGCAACCTTTGGTTTAGGTAATTGCTGTGCTAAGGCATAAGCTAACTGCGAACCAAATGAATAACCAATTATGAAATAAGGTGATGGAAATCCATGTTTTTCAATGGCGTTATAATAATAATGCGTAAGCTCAGTAAGATCCATTACCATGGCTTTACTCGCATAGTATTCTATGCATTTTGAAATTAACTGATTGCTTGTTCGCAGGGCGAGGGGAGCTTCCAGCGTCACCTGTAATAGTTGCGTGTTGATTTTATTTCTTTTGAATTCAGAACATGAACCACTGACGGGTGGATAAATGAGCAAAGTTCCTTGTTTTTCGCTTGTTTCATGAATAATACTACAACAAGCATAAAATAATTTTTGTCGACAAATCTCGATAGCCAATGCTTCCAAGGTGAAATCATAATCTAAATGATAGGGGTAATCAAAGCGGATTTGAAAATAGTTTTCTAATTTATTCCATAAATCAGAAAAGCAAAAGGAATTACCTCCTATTTCTTCAAAACTTATTTTATCTAAGGCATAAGGAATAGCGTCAAGTTCCAATATTTCTTTTACGATGTTAATAATAATTGTCTCAAATGCAAAATGGTTTTGCTCTTCGCTTAATGGATATAGAGAGTGCAGCCAAATAAAATTTGGATTATTGGGCTGGCTATTAATAGATTTGATTATGGCTTGGGGTCGTAATTTCTTACTTTTAGAAAAAAACTGGAGCTTTACAGCATCATCATATTTTATGAGTGCTAAGTTTCTTATGGGGCTAAAAAATGTTTTAGTCTGTGATTTTCCATATCTGTTTAAATCAAATAAAGTTAAGGATTGAAAAATTTCAGGATTGTTAACAATAATAGCAGCAATAAAATGTTTTAAGCGTTTTTTTGCAGGGTCATTAAATTGATTGAAAATCGGAATCACGGTTATTAATTGATCAGTATAGCCGAGTTCTATGAGAGCTTTATGGCATATTTCGCTCATTAATTCTAATTCTACCCGTTGTCCATGAAATTTGTATTGCCCATCTTTGCGACCTTGAAAATAGATATCCTTCCCTTTCCTAACAGCTAAATCACCTGGAATAAAATAGGTCACTTCGCGTTGGGTATCTGAATCAAAAATGCGATGTAAGTATCTGTTTGTTAATTCGTGATTAATACGACCATTTTCAATATAGCCGCGCATCAATCCTGGCCCTGTTAATGCCAGCATACCCACAACGTCTTCCTTACATATTTGGTTTTCTTTATTGATAATTTTCCATTGTGCATGCGGTATTGGCTGACCAAGGGAGATGTCATTTTGTTGGTGAGGATTAAATAATGCTAATGAAAAGCCAACAGCAAGTTCACCCGGACCATAGCCATTGACGATGATACGTTCTACTAAACCCTGCCCACGTTTAGACCATGCTGAAAATAGATCATAATGCGCTGCTTCACCCGTTGAAACAATCGCTCTCAGTAAGGGAAGTTGCTTGGAATCCAGTCGTACTAAAATGCTGGGCACAAAAATGGCTAAGGTTATTTTATTTTTTTGTAAAAATTCTGTTAATTGATGCTTGAAATTGTGAATAGTATGTGGAAGACAGAGGGTAACGCCTGCCAACATGATGAAACATTCCATGAGGCATGCATCAAATCGAAAATCAGAAACCTGCGCCAATTTATCTTCAGGAGTAAATTCTATTAATTTATGATGCGCAAGAGTTAAATCTAACAGACTTCGATGGGTAATTGCAAACGCCTTTGGCACATGTGTAGTGCCAGAGGTAAACGCGACATAAGCAAGCTTATCATAACCTTGGCTAAAACTAGGTTCTGCTGTTGCCGTTGATGTTGCCGTTGATGTTGCCGTTGATGTTGCCGTTGATGTTGCCGTTGATGTTGCCGTTGATGTTGCCGTTGATGTTGCCGTTGATGTTGACGTTGATGTTGACGTTGATGTTGACGTTGATAATGATTCTCGTAAGTCATCTACCCGAATAACTTTTTTTGTCTCGGGCCAGTCATTATTTTCAATATCACTCAAAATGAGACTAGCACCGACTTGATTTATAAATAATTGTCGTTCATCAAGGGTCATTCTTGGGTCGACGAGAACAAAGGCATTACCAGATTTCCATACTGCTAGCAAAGCAATAATCCAATACGGTTGGGTGCGATCACAACTGATCACAATAATATGCTCATTAAACTCAGTTAGGTTTTTTGTAACGCGTAATATATTTAATAAATATTGACACAATGTATTACTATGTTGATCTAGTTCAAAAAATGTCAATGATTGTTTATTTACGACGGATTGGACGCCAGGATCTTTTGGTGATGATTTATTATAAACAATCGCTGGTTGTTTCGGACTTTTTTGAACTTGTTGCTTAAATAAATCAAGTAAGGTCGTTAATTTTCTAGCTTTTAATTGTGATTTTTGATGCACATGCATAGTATATTCAACCTTAAATTAAATACCAATGACTAATTTTAAAAATATAATTATAACTGCCATTTGATGAATAGACAATACAGCAATACTATAAATATCGCTGCTACAAAAGCTTGATAGGATTTCATAATCAACACCAATGTGGAAATAAACTAGATCACAGTAGTTAAATAAATTTTGGTAAAATTATTGGCTTAATGTTCACTCATCTAAATACAAATGCAGAATAAGATCAAATGCAATCCAAAATAATTTCCCAATTTAATAAATAGTAGCAGCCATAAATATAACATAAAAAAATAGCGCCAGATAAATTCTAATCTAGCGCTATTAAGCATGTTAAGAACTAGCATTTTCTTTGCATGATGACATTGTTCTCGTATTTATTCGCTTGGATAACTCTGACATTCGGATTATCTTCAGCATTGCGCACTGCATTATATAATCCATGGTGATTTCTTGCTGGATTTATCAATGCCATTTGACGTTGCGCCAAAATATTTTGAATTCTATCAACGGCATTAAAACAATTTTGGTTCTCTTGCAAATAGCTTTGTATATTTTGTACTTCTTTTTCTATGCTCTCATGCTGTGTTTGTAACGTGGCTATTTGCGTCTGCAGTCTGGCACGTGTTTCCATATTTTTCGTTATGGTCTCTTGCAGTCTGTTTCTTTCTTGCTGATTACGTTCGATATTTCGTTCAACCGATGCTTTCTGCGTTTGATTATCAGCAATAATCTGCTTACCTTCTTCGGTATATTTTTTCAATGCTTTTACTGCAATGTGAATCTTACAACCTTTACCTAATTCGTAAACGGCCGTTGCTTCATAGCCAGCATCCTTTCTTTCTGTCCCCGGTTTAATTGTCCAGCCTGTTGTATCAATCGCTTCAACTTCGATGGGAAAATCCGCTTGAGATGAAATGGCATACGTCCCATTTCCAGCCACTGGTTCCTGAATAGTTTCTGTTCTATAGATAGGTCTGTTTTCGTAGTTCGGTTTAGACTCATAGACTGGAGTTTGCTTATAAATCTCTTTTTTAGCATGATAGCGAAGATTTTTCCAATTACCCTTCTTTGTTTCCGGAGTGACAGTATACCCTTGCTGCTCCATCTGCTTCTTAAATGCAGCCATATTTTTACGCGCCGTCTTACTTTTCATCCAAGCATAACCATCTGAAGGGGCAGAAACAGTTAAGACCTTAATTAGCTCTGGTCTCGTGCCAGTTGGCACAATTCTCGTGCCAACTGGCACTTGTTGTGTTCCAGTTTGCACTTGTCTTACTTTTCCCTGTGTTTTTGCAGGAATAGTGTGGTTAATTTCAGTAACAGGTACAAGTTCATTACTATCATTGAATGTGTCGATTACCGCTTGATGTCTCAGACTTTCCGTACGTAATTCACTAAGCTTGCTATCGTGCGCGCGTAATAATGCATGATCTTGTGCTTGTTGTTCATCGAGAACTCTTAATGCTTCTGATTTGGCACTAATATTCGTAGCAGTCTTGCTTGATTCAGTGCGTAACTGCTGAAGCTGTGTCGTTATATGCCGATGATGGCTTGCCACTTTCTCAAGTTTACGGCTAAATTTTTGTTGTTCTTTGCAATAGCAACTAAAATCAAACTCGTTTTTATCTTGTGGTGTAACTTGCAATACCGCATTATGGATTTCATTTCTGTTCTTGCCTGTTGCATCAAAAACATCAGAAATAATAATACGGTTTTTATCATGACTAATTCGATGCAAAATATCCTGCATTAACTGTTTTTGTTCGGTGTCATGAATAGTTTTAATGACATCTTCAAAGTTATTAATGACATCATCTTTTGTAAGACGTTTCTTCCCTCGGGTTATCACAATGGTAATTGCATTGGCAATTAGCTTTGGATTATTTCGAGAAATTTTTAATAAATTGCTTAACATTCCTTTAATCTTCTCAGCTTTCGTTGTATTAAATTGATTGTTATTGACAACCCAAACAATTCCTTTCACAGCTTCCGTTTGTTCATTTAAAATCATCGGCGCATAAGCACCCGAAATTTTTGCCGCCTTGCTACGAGTTTCTTCCAAACCTGGTAAATCGCAATAGAGTAGAGCGCCATTATTATTTTCAACTTCAACCAGCTGAGGAAACAAGGTTTCCGAATCGCCCATCGATGTGCCAACCTTACAGACTTCTGGTTTTGAACCCGCAGCATATTTAGGTTTCTTTTCACTCCGCTCATAGATCTTTTCATAGTTCGTCCCTTGCAAATAATTCAACAGTGTACTCTTACCATCGCCTGTGATACCCATTACATACACAATCGGTTTCCCTTTTGCAGTCTTTGCTACTTCAAAAATAGGTCCCATTAATCCTATGATGCGTTCAATATTTTCAGGTTTTTGCATTTTTTTCATGCTTATATCTCCATTTTCTTTGCTAATAAAATGATTCCTAACAACTTCATTTGATGACTTTTTCTTATCCTCATCGACAACACTACGTGTCCACAAAACGTCGCGGGAAGCATCACCCCGTAATAATCTTTCATGCGTAGCACGAGCAATATTTATATCAATACTACCCACTTCTGGAACCGCTCCATTGATGATGGCCCTGGCTGCTTCAATGATCCATGGTCCACAATCATGTCCATTATATTGGACTTGCTCATTGACTTTAGTGATATTCGCGCCCGGGTATAATTCTTTATTATGCAATAACTGACGAACCTCTTCTGGGATCGGATTGCCCAATGGGTCAAAATAATAAATTTCTGGCTGCAAAGAAGCATTTTGCGGGTAAATAATATAAAGCAACGCCCAATGGTTCTGATTGAGATTAATGGGAATAAGTACTTTATTTTTCACAACCTGCCCATTATGAATGAAATCTTGTCGTTGGTGGTTAAATTCAATTAAAGTCTCTCGCAATTCATTTTTCCCCGCCCACTCTGTTGCAAGAAGACTAGTCAATAATTCGATGCGCGGATCATCTCCGATATAATGCGTTAGTAATTTATTAATATCCTCCGAAGTATACCAATCGGACAAATGGCTATTTTTTTCTGGCAACGTCGGTATCACTTGACTCGATATGCCGCATGTCCGCTGACTTAATATAGCCTCCTTTGGTGAAATACTTAATGTTGCAAATAAATGGATATAATCAAGATAGTCCACCATTGATTCAGCACCAATGATACTGTTATGTTGTATTCTTTTGATTTCGTCCACTGATATATGAATGCTATGAAAATGACTGTCTGTATTCATATCTATGTAATGGTAAGTTGGTTGATGCACTATCGTGGGGTCGGCTTTTACCTGAGCAGCTCCACTTGAACGATAGTAATTCTCTTGGATTGGAATAAGTGTCGCAAGTTTTGTAGTAATCATTTCCGCGTACAGTATATCAACCTGTAATATGTCAAACAGAATTCTGGTATGCTGTTTAAAGAATTTAACACAATCATTGTATTCTCTTACTTTCACTGCAAGCGCACTGATATGTTGAGATATTATTTGAGAAACCATTGCATGAGAATTTTCTTCTATCGATTGCAGTACGGAATTCACCGCAAATCCCTCTTCTATTTGGTTCTGTAATAGCATATTTTGTGCATATGATTGCATTGCCGCTTTGCCAAAACGCATTTGTATCGGTTGCAACAGTCTTTCAGCGTGTGTTTTGATGTCATTGAGACGACGCTGATAATAATTAAAAAAAGTTTCTAAAAATGCTTGGCTTGATATGGTATGAATCAAATCAGCTGTGGGCTTAGCTACCCGCCGCAATTCACTCAGAACTTGATAATGAATTTGTTGGATGACTGAATTTTCCTCATAACCCTCCTGTTGTATGCGGGGCATCATCTTGATATAGCTTTCAAAGACTGACTCCGCCCAATTCATATTAACACTATTTTTCAAATCTATTGCATAACCTTGAAATGCTTGTTGATTTAACAATTCTGTCAAGTTTTCTAAATGATACCAACCTGATAAATGATTACCTTGATCTGTCAATGCCTTTAAAGAACTCGATGAAATGAGTAATTGATGCTGAATGAATTGTAATATCTTTGCCAATGTCTTGGGTTTATTATTTGTCTCAAATCTTTCTACCAATTGATGTAGCTTGATTCTATCTTTTACATCGGACTTCATACCTAACCGTTGTAATTCCGCCATAACTTGATCTAGCTTTTTATCCATTTTGTAAAGGACAACATCCTGATCATATAATTTGAAATCGATCGTTTGAAATCCTTCAAAAAGCAAATCAAAAAGATTTCCTTGATTATTAACAAGCACTTCAAATCCTTTGTTCAATTGATCGCTGAGCGCTGCAAATTCCTGGCCTATTACTCGATCCATGGCATCAAAACGCTTATGCATATTACTGTCAATGATATCCAATCCTTTAAAGATATTACTATTCAGTAATTCGAATCCCTGGTACATATTCCTATTTAATAATTCAAAGCTTTTACACATATCATTATGCATATTAACTATCTGAGAAGAGAGTTGACGAAATTGCTTTTGCATTGCTTTCGCTTGCTTACGGCTCTTATTGCTTCTAAATAAGGAAGCGAGTGTTAGCACGCCTCCAATAACTGCTGTCGCTGGGGTAATCATGGATAATGTGCTTGTCACCGCGGGCATACCTAATGTACCAGTTAATCGAGCAAATCCGAGAACACCTTGAGTTATGGCAATCCCTGCCGTACCAAAACGCTGTAACCCTTTGCTGCCTGTTTCATTACCAATACGGGCAATGAGATTAAATCCATCGCTGATACCTTGAAAATTATCAAGCACGAGCTTTTCTCGTGCTTGCTTTCTCTCTCAAGTCGTTGTATGCCCATCTCTTGCTGCAATTCTTTAACGCAACCCATAATTTGATTCACTTTCTCGTGGCTACTGTATTGACTATCGTAAATTTCCTGATAATTCTGCTGCAGATTAGAATACTTTTTTTGTAAATCGATATCCCAATCACTCCTTGGTTCATGCTTTTTTAAAGGATTTATGTTACTGTTTGTTTTAGACATATAATGATCATCCTTATGCTTTATGTTTTTTTTGGCTTGGTTCAAATGTTTAGAAACTTGAATCGATATGGGATGTATTCTTGAATCTAAGTTTCTGAGATTTTTACTCTTGTTCAAGAATTTAATCAAATCCTCTGGTCGTTCGCCTGCAGGATCACTAAATAATATTTCTCCTAAAAAAGCACTAAAAAATCTAGCTCCCATCTTTGGCAAAATTTTAAGAGCTGCTTTGGTAGTAAGTATGTCAGCGACTTCTTTTACTACCTCCTTTCCTAGCTCAGGAATGCAACATTCAAGAGCAACTGATAATGCTTTACCCTCAGAGAGTTCTTTCGCGACATGTATAACAGGCGTTAGCATCCCTAAATGTGACCATTTTGCTATGCTGATTTGCCTCTTTACAGGTTTACTACTATTTTCGACTGAAAATTCAGCTACCTTCCAAATAGCACTATGAATGTCCTTAATTGCCTGCAGCGCAATATCACGCGTTGAATTTTTATTGCATTCAGGTTTCATTTCTAACCCCCCTCAGCTTTTCTTCTTTAGATTGTTTTTTTGTGACATATATCCTCCAAATAGGTTTATCTATTTCTCACTTGTCAACCAATTAACATCCCAAATACAAACTTACTTTAACCAAATTACAATGAAAAAAAATACGTGTCTTTACCCATAAATTTTATTATGAGGTTAAAATAGTGCATATTCTTGCCCCACTCGATCAGTCATTCTTGTTTCCGATCACGGAGCTAAGAGACGAATGGTGATGAGCGTTGCTCATCAGTCTATTTTATAACTGGGATATCATGGTGTTTTGTAACCATGAGGTGCCACATGAGTGAAAAACTATCGATGAGAATGATAAAAGAAATTTTGAGGTTAAAATGGGTACTTATGCAAACCAATCGTGCGATTGCGGCGAGTGTCAAGGTCAGCACGAGTACGGTCAGTGATTGTGTACGGCGTGCAAGACAAAGTGGTTTAAATTAGTTCCTAATTAAGACAGTTATTCAGGTAATTTTGTAACCTATTACTGTCGAGTTTCGTCAAAATTTCGCCAAGAACAAAATTAGCACAAGCCCTGTTATTCATAACTTTTTGATTTATATAACTAAAATTTGTACCGGTGCGCCGAATCAAACAGCGGACCTACTGATTACGAATCAGATCGAACATTTGACTATTTAATTCAGCACCTTCACTCCACCACCATTACAGTGTCTTCGTCACTACTACGAGCTGATCCGCCCCAGTGCACTGCATCGGTACTCTCACCCTCATGAAACGAATCACTTGAATTTCTCCCTTAACATCAGAACAACTGGTTCCCGTAGTTCCATGGAAAAGCCTAAACAAGAGTCACGCCACCTCTATGCCGGACAACGTCCACCCAGAGCTCAGATTAACCGGTAGACTTATCCCAACAGAATGTAGAGCCGCTGGTTTTGGTGTCAGTTTGGTAGCTTACGACTCTTGAACAGTGATTCACTTTCGTTTGTCTCTCTTGCTCTTACCTGCCCAAGAACGTGTCTTGGGATTTTTCCACAACGCTCACGACCTCTGCTCCTTACTTAACAGAACCCGCATGTGGTGGTTTGAAGCCAGCCTCTGATAGCCGACTCCGGCGGGCCTTCCGCCATCTTTTCCATAGCTTGCTACGGCACACCTACAATTTTGCTACATAGCAATAATTAGGCAAGTTCAGCCTTTGTAAGGCTGATATAACTTATTGATTATTGATAGAATCTGGTGCCGGTGCGCCGAATCAAACGGCGGATCTACTGATTACAAATTAGGCAGACTCTGGCTAGTAACTATATGTTTTTTATATGTTTCTGTGAATTTAAGAAATGGTCAAAACTGCTTATTCGCGTCTAATAAAATCAATAAGATACAGAAGCATTTCGCCATGTATATTTTGAGTCCGCTGGGTACATTATCCTAGAATCGGCAGTTGAAATCGTAGCGAGAGCGCTTAAGCTAATGAATCTACATGTGATTTTTGCAAAATTTTTTGAAGCAGTACTCACCCGTACGGTGAAAAAAATTTTGCAAAAATCGCATGTAGATTCAGACGATTAAGTGCTCGTAGTAGATTTCAACTGCCGATTCTAGGATTATAAGCATATCTGGAACATTTATTTCTTGTTTATAAAAAAGCAGGTAGGGTGACACAGTTAGGTGAACGCTCTCGTAAACTCAAGGGCATATCAGGCCAAATCGTAAGGATCATAGGGAGCTTTATCTTATTGAAGAAGCGCTAAAAGCTCAGCATGCGAACTACGAAACAGTTAAGGCCCTACGCCATGACAGAGCCAAACCTTTCTGGGGTGCCTTGAAAACTTATCTTCAAGAAAAGTCACTCAACGTGCCGACCAAATGCAAAGTGGGATCAAGTCCAAAAAGTGCTGTAAGGTCGCATTCTCCAATCCCCTAAAATTAGGTTAAAGTAATAACGTTATCTAGTTTACCTTGTTCGTTGATTTCATTTTTCCATTGCCAATATTCAGTCATATCAAAATAATGGATAGCGGAATGCCATTCATCATATTCTTCAACGAGTAATGCTCCAATGAGTCGTTCAGCGGCGGCTTCATTCGGAAATATACGAATAACCCGTCGTCTGCGTCGAATTTCTTGATTCATACACTCGGCTAAGTTTGTGGTGCGTAGCCGTTGTCGATACCGCTCAGGGAAGATTAATATGGCAAGGGCTTACTTCTAGTCCGCTCTCAAGACAAACCATGGCTCGTTTCGCTTTCTTCTCATAGGTTGCGATTAAGTCTTTTGCCAATCGTCTTGCCGTGTCAATGTTAGGGGCTTGAAAAATGAGTTTTAATTCGCTGGCCAGTGGCTTTTTTAAATGATGAGGATAATGACCTAAGATATTACGCATAAAATGCGTTTGACAACATTGCCACTGCACGCCCTGAAAATGTTTTTTTAAGGCATTCACGGTCATCAGAAATGAATTTGATCATCGCCTGGCGCTTTGCTTAGTTGCGCTGCTCGTATCCTTACTAGTATTTGTTGAGACCGGAGTACGATCATCTGCTTGGGACCTAAGGTGAAGCGATGTCAGTAATTCTATCGGTCTAGAGTAATTTTTATCCTCTTCATCACTCAATCGAAGCTGGGCAAGACCATTGGATCCGCATCCCAACAACCGCCCCTGGTCGGTGAAAATGATAGTATGATGCGGACCGCATTCAATCGCGTGTACGTGTTCACCCACTTTAAGAAAGCTTAACTCTAACTCAGTTGGGATAAGCCTAGCATCTGTACAACCTAGCCCGAGTTCACCATAATGATTACCTCCCCATGCTAACAACCGTCCATGATCGGTGATTAAGAAGATTTGTTCGCCACCACTTTCAATCGCATGTATATATTCACCCTCATTAAGAAAGCTTAAGTCTAACTCAGTTGGGGTAAGTCTATGATCTATATCACCCAGTCCAAGCTGGCCACTGTGATTCTTTCCCCATACGAATAACCGCCCTTGATTAGTACGCAAGAAGGTGTTATAGCCACCACATCCTATCGCGTGAATGCCTTCACCCTTATTAAGAAAATCTAATTCTAATTCAGTTGGGAAAAGCCTAGTCTTTGTATCACCCAACCCAAGCTGACCACAATCATTGTATCCCCATGCTAACAAACGTCCATGGTCAGTGCACAATATTCCGTGATATTCACCACATTCAACCGCGCGTATACTTTCACCCTTATTAAGAAAACCTAACTCTAATTCAGTTGGGGTAAGTCTATTCTTCGTATCACCCAACCCAAGCTGGCCACAATTATTATCTCCACATGCCAACAAACGCCTCTGGTCAGTAAGTAATAGTGTGTAATACTGACCACACTTAATTGTGCGTACATGTTCACCCTCTTTAAGAAAGCTTAAGTCTAACTCAGTTGGGGTAAGTCTATCATCTGAATCGCCCAACCCGAGCCCACCATAATAATTGGCACCCCATGCTAACAACCGTCCATGATCGGTGATTAAGAGGGTATGATCGTGACCACTTTCAATCGCACATATGCATTCACCCTCTTTAAGAAAGCTTAACCCTAACTCAGTTGGAGTAGGCCTTTTACTTCTATCGCCCAACCCAAGCTGGCCACTAGCATTGCATCCCCACACCCAACACTTTTGGTTAAGGCAATATATGGTATGCCCATTACCGGAAACAAGAAAAAAAGGCAGCTTTTTTCGCTGCTCGACCTGAAGGATATCCCTAAAAAAGCGATTGGTCCCACGCCACGAGGTGAGGGCTTGATAATCACACATCGCGGCAATAGACGTAAACATCTCATTGGGTAAGGGACTTTCATCAAGAGATCGTACTAGCACTGCGAGTTTCTCCCCGATCAAATCGTTTGCTAATTTACAAAGAAGTTTATCTTTACATCGCAAAGCGGCAATGGTTTGAGGGAAACGCAGCTTAAATTGATTCAGCTCATATTCCGTATATGAACCTTTACATAAATTTTTCAGAAATTGAACACAGTTATTGGCACGCTCTTTGTCTGATAATATTAGTTCGTTGTTAATATCTCTTCTTATGGCTATTCTCTCACGCCGTAGGGCATTTCTTATCAGTGGCTTAGCTAAGCCACTGAGAGATGGATGCTTACTCACTAGCGCTTTAAGGGTATAGCGAAATCGCTGCTTGAATTCATCATCTAACTTACCGCTTATATACGATGTCGAATGTGAGCCTGCGACTAAGCTTTGCAAAAACGTAATGCAAGTAATAACATCGTCTGTCCTATGGTCCAGTTGCAGCTCCAGCACTACTTGTCGAGAAAGCTTATCTCGTGCAAGATCAACGTCTGTGAATTTTTGCATTTAAACTTTCCCGAATTAAAATCTTCTGGATTATATTTTAGTGGCGCCCGCAGTGTTTGTCAATTGTTCGTAACATTCTATGTTGGTAACATGTTACTTGTCCGGTCCATGTAACATTCGAGTTGTTGGATTTAATAGCGTCTAATATTAAAAATCAGTCCAAAGTCTAGTAATTTTAAAGTTTACCTTTTTATGATTGCGGTTATGTACTTCACCGAATGCTTACGTTAGATTTACAGGGTTTACCGTCATAACCATTACAAATTATCATCTTCAAGCTAATTTCATTGAAAACAATCACGGACTAAATGATGACTCTTTGTCACTACTATTCGAGCTCCAATTTCCTGTATCATCCTCTTTATCTGGAATTTCATCTTCAAATAAGTCTTCACTACTACTTGAGTAAAAATCAAAGGCAGTTAAAAATTTTGAAGACTCAGATAAATTATTAACAGCATCTTGTCTTTTTCTTCGTTCCAGAGCAATATTTAATTCCATTTTTTTCTGTGTTAGTATCCGACTTCTTTTATAAAAGGATACTCCTGAATGAATCACGCTGACTTCTGTAGAGTTGGTACTTTTCCTTTCACTATTATAATCATCTATTTTAGCATTTTGCAATTTATTTGGTTCCACAATAATAGCATTAAAATGAATGAGAATCGCCTTTTCTTCTATATTAACATGCGCGAGATGCACATAAATTTTATCATATGGATCTCTACCTTTATAAATCGAATCATAACTAGGTTCTGGCCAAAAAACTCCTTCTTCACTCAACTCTCGTGAAGTGTAATAAAAATGAAAATGTATATTATAGCAATAAGATAACCAAGCAAAATGTGATTGCGTAAGCCAATAACCTGAGCTAACAAATTTTTTTCTCCACGTTTTGATATCAGGAGCACCAGCTTCTTGTATCATGCCTTCTATACGTTTTTTTTCTTCTTTACTCATTTCAGAAGAGTGATAAGTTTTTTTAACTAAATTAATCATACAACTACGGGTAAATTCATTTGCTAGTTGATGATGACCGACTGTTTTTAAATATCGCTGTATCACTGTTAATCCGCAATTTCCATCTGGATTCGCATTAATCACTCGACATCTTTTTGATCATCTTCGATTAAAATTTTATTAATAGACCGCTGGGAAGCAAAAATAGCCTTATCAAGATCAGATATCAATTGATCAGGCACTGACTCAATTTCTTTTTGATGAGATGCTCGTGGGGTATCCGTGATATCCGATTGGATAATTACAGATTGCTGAATATTCCCTGGCGATAAAAGGCAGTCTAAAGTTTCAAATCTTGCTTTAAATGTGGGAATAATGGTTTTATGCAAAAGTCTCCTTTTTTTCAATTCACGTCGATTTTTTTTAATACTAATAGACGGCTTTTTATCTGCTTTTAAAAGTTTGTCAATTAATTTATATGAGATTTCATCTTTTTTGAGTAAGCAACAATGTTGATCTTCTGTCGACTCTGACTCTGGCTTCGCAACTACTAAGCAATGCTCCAAGTCTGGGGAAGTTGCCTTAAGGCGCTCAGAAAGCCAAAGTATTGCCAAATGTCCTTCTTTCTGCCTAACAGCACTTAGTTTTTGTTTTTCGCCTAATTTTGTTTTGGCATCTTGCTTAGAACCAGCATGTGCCATAGGATGTATTCCATCAAAATATGCAAGGTCAATTTCATCACCATACACGTCTTAAATAGTTACTTTATCCATTGAGCGACCTGGTTTTTTAGGGTGAATTAGCACATGCCGCCAAGAATAAAGATTATTTCCATCCACGTCGAACAACTGCACACCAGATTCCATCAAATCAAGAAGCATCCCAGATAATATCGAAATTTCATTTCTAGCAGTTTCAGATACAAACCAAGCTGACACTAGACTAGGTAAAAAATATAATAATGCATCCACCAGTTTTTTACCTTGTAATAATGAACGCATAATCATAGCAAGTTCACGTGTATCCTTAACCGAGGTTGAGCTTTAACCGCCTAATAGAAGCCGCATGGCTAATAACAACTATGTTCTGACTTAAGAATCTGGCATATAGCTTTAATCTGTCGTTAACTCTAAAATCCTTACCGACCAGATTGTTCTTCAACAGAAGCATATATTTACAAAAATTTGTACTTGTTAATAAGTTAATATTATGCTATATTTGTTTTATCAATACTGCAATTAACGGCTGAATTATGAATATCCTAAAAACTCTCTTAGAAGAATTTTTCGAAGTATTACCACCATTAGAATCGATCACACAAAGAAATATCATAATCCCAGATTTAAAAAAGATTAAAGCAATCATTGGTATGAGACGAACGGGTAAAACCTATTTTCTTTATCAACAAATTCATGAGTTATTACAAAGCGGGATAAGCCAAGAGCAAATACTTTATCTTAATTTTGAAGACGACCGCTTGACACCTTTGGATAAATTCCAGTTCTCAACGTTACTTGAGAATTTTTATAGCCTATACCCGGAGAACCATAATCGCATATGTTACTTCTTCCTTGATGAAATACAAAATGTCGAAGATTGGGCACAGGTTGTTAGGCGATTTTATGACACTAAAAAAACTGAAATTATGATCAGCGGTTCATCTGCGAAATTGCTAAGTAAAGAAATTGCCACTTCATTACGTGGAAGATGTTATGCAATTGAAGTATGGCCCTATAGCTTTAGTGATTACTTATTCAAGATGAATCAACTTGTCACAAGCAAAGTAATTAGTCGTATCACCTTGGATCGTATGCGAGTAGCAATGATTAATTACTTTAACGAAGGGGGCATGCCAGAATTATATGGCGCATCACAAGAAGAACGATTTCGAATACAGATTATTTTTAAGATCCCGTTCAAAGTCTTCTAGCGTTTGACCATCAATGCCTGCTGATCCAGCATTGGCTTTGACAAGTCTGTACGCATCGACGACTCGTTGCTTCGGTATCTCAAAGGGTTTTGTCATTTCCTTTATTTCCTCCTGACAATATCAGTTGAATATTGAATTTGACCACTTAATCCAGCCCCTTCGCTCCACTGTCATTACGACAGCTTCATCACTACTACGAACTGGTCCGTCCCAGTGCCTTACATCAGTACTCTCGCCCTTGCAGAGTTAAACTACTTGGGCTTCTCCTTTTGCATTAAGACGACTGGTTCCCGCAGTTCCACAAAAGAGCCCAGACTTGATTCACGCCACCTTCTACGCCGAGCACCACTCACCCAGAATCAGGTTAACCGGTGAGCTTATCCCAACAGAATGTAGAGCCGTTGGTTTCGATGCTAATTTAAGTAGCTTACGGCGCTTACGATGATTCACTCCACGTTCGTCTCCCAAGTCCACACCTATCTGAGATCTTGTCTCAAACTTAGCCACAACGCTCATGACCATCACTCTTAATGACTGCCGCATGTGGTGGTTTGAAGCCTGCCACCTGATGACCGACTTCGGCGGGCCTACCGCCATCTCTTTTGTAGCTTGCGACAAACATAGCAACCCACTTGCCTGCTATTTCTGCTACACTGCTGAAAGTAAGCAGTTTGGTTTGCTACATTTGCCTGCTACGGCACACCTACAATTTTGCTACAGTCGCTAATCTGTTTATATACCCAGTAAACTTCCTATCACGCATAGCATGAGCTTTGAGATATTCCAAAATCGTCGGTAGAGTGCGAATATGAAACATATATAAAAATGATTTACATTAGCGCAATAAGTAAACTGAATATGAAGGCGTCATATTCATTCTTATGTTATATGACTTATAGAATTTTAATGATTGGTTCCAAAAAGTTCCTAATCTCGGATATCACGTCACTAAAACTTATCGGAATATTTTCTTGTTTAACTCTACCCCTAAAAGCTAACCATTGTGGCTGTTTTGCTTTTATAAAACCCTCTGTGAATATCGTCAATGTTTGAGGCAACTCAGTACCCCTTCGTGTGAAAGTTCGTTTTATAGCATTAGCTAGATCCTGTTCTGCAAAACTAAACCGTCTCGCAAGTAAACATATATCAAAAAAATCTTTCATCCTACTATTTAGCCTATCGAGCTTTACCATTGCTTCAAACTTTTCAGCAATTACAGTCTCTGGTGGATAACATAATAGAATTGGCGAAGGTAACTGTAATATTGTTGGATACTCTTTTTTACTAGGAGCCGGTGTAATTACATCACCAAATCCGATATCCAATTGCATATTGATTCTTGCATTATCAAGGTTGGCTGTAAAGCAGACACGCACGCCTTCATAATCAGCATCTTCTTTTATTGTTTCTGTACCAACGCTATTAGCATTAAATATTATGCCATCGTCATCATATGGCATTTGTATAATATCATGGATTATACCCTTAATTTCTTCTTGATCATTGCTTGTCTGACCTAGTAAAACAATATCCTTCGTAGGTCGAAACTCCACGTTATCCCATATCTTTAATAACAATGCTCCTTTTAAGATAAAATCGTTTGTATAATTAGATATCGCAAGTCTATATAAAAACCGTTCCATTGCGTAGTACTGCAATACCTCATTGAAAGTTCTATTGGTTTCCTTAGAAGTATTCAAAAGACGTTGTCTAATCGAAGCAGGAATATTTTTTATTGTTTTCATAGCATCATTTCTAAATAAGGTTTCATCACTTTCTCAACACGGCACTGTTTTGCATAAGAAAGTATTTCATTAACTTTTATTTTTCTTCTCTGTTTATACAGATTAATTGCTTCTATTACAATGTCCATACCAATCTTGTTCCGATATTTAAAGCAATCAACCAGTGTTTTCTCAGGGGAATATATCTTTGTTTTTACTCCATCCAGGATGTGCTCTTCAACACCAATCTTATAGGCCTTTTCCGCAAACTCAAACACTTTTATTGGTGGATAATCTAGTGCTGGTTTTCGCGAATCCCTTGGTATCGCTATTGAGACTTCATGTGGAATCTGAGTTGTTAAATTATGAAATGCTAGAGCTGATACGAGACAAACAATAGCATTTTTGACTCTCAAACTAACCGTAACTAAATCAAGATTGCTTATAGGGGGCAACTCAGCTAAACGATAAACTCCCCTACTAACTCTTATGATAAAGCCCTCATCTAGCAACTTATATAGCATATACCTTGAAATACCTTTCCCTAAGGCATCACTCATGCGCAACTGTCCACCCATTTGCTCAAATATTTTTTTAATTTGTTGTTTTGTTTTCAAAACATAGTGTCCTCATTTGTTAACTAATGAGGACATTTTGTCTGATTTGAAGTATTAAATCAAGTGTGCTGAACTAGATTGATCGTGAGATAATTTGGTGAATGATTAGTAGCCTTCACTAGAGTTCTGCACCTAAACGTAGTTTCGCCAAAATTTCGCCAAGAACAAAATTAGAACAAGCACTAATGTTCATAACTCATTGATTTATATAACTAAAACTGGTGCCGGTGCGCCGAATCGAACGGCGGACCTTCTGATTACGAATTAGGCATGCTTCTCCTGCTAACTCTATGTTTTTTAATCACTTCTCCGAATTTGAAAATTGACCAAAAGTGCAGGTTCGGACTTAATAAAATCAAAAAGTTACAAGCTTATTTCGCCAAGTTCATTTTGAGAGCTTTGGATACATTTACAGCATTCTTGATTAGATAGTCTTTGAAAGCCTGGTTAGAAGCCGTATGGCCAAAAGCAACCATGTTCTGAGTCAAGAGTCTGACACATAACTTTGATCTGTCGTTAACTCCAAAAATCTTATCAGCAAAATTATTCTTCCATAGAAATAAATATTTATTCATTATTGTACTTGTCAACAAGGTAATAATATGCTATATTTGTACTTATTGATATTGCAATTAATGGCTGACTTATGAACATCCTAAAAACTCTCTTAGAAGAATTTTTCGAAATACTACCACCATTTGAATCGATCACACCAAGAAATATCATAATCCCAGATTTAAAAAAGATTAAAGCAATCATTGGTATGAGACGAACGGGTAAAACCTATTTTCTTTATCAACAAATTCATGAGTTATTACAAAGTGGGATAAGCCAAGAGCAAATACTTTATCTTAATTTTGAAGACGATCGCTTGACACCTATGGATAAATATCAGTTCTCAACATTACTTGATAATTTTTATAGTTTATACCCAGAGAACCATAATCGTATATGTTATTTCTTCCTTGATGAGATACAAAATGTTGAAGATTGGGCACAGGTCGTTAGGCGATTTTATGATACTAAAAAAACTGAGATTATGATCAGTGGCTCATCTGCAAAATTACTTAGTAAAGAAATTGCCACTTCATTGCGTGGCCGTTGTTATGCAATTGAAGTATGGCCCTATAGTTTTAGTGATTATTTATTAAAAAAGAACCAACTCGTCACAAGCAAAATAATCAGTCGTATTACCTTGGATCGTATGCGAGTAGCGATGATTAATTACTTTAACGAAGGGGGCATGCCCGAATTATATGGAGCAACACCAGAAGAAAGATTTCGAACATTACAGGATTATGTTGAAGTAGTCACTTATAGAGATATTGTCGAAAGACATCATATTACAAATATTAGTTTACTTAAATACCTTATAAAATATTGTATTAAGAACACGGCAACTAACTTTTCGGTCAACAAATGCTATAACGATTTAAAAAGCCAAGGCTATAAAATAGGTCGTGCAACACTTTATGACTATCTCGATCACATCGAAGATGCATATTTATGTTTTTTAGTTCCGTTATATGATGAGTCGGCTAGAAAGGTACAAGTCAATCCTAAAAAACTTTATACAATCGATCCCGCGATATGCAAAACCTATGTATTCAGTGGCCAAGAAGACTTAGGTAAACTTTTTGAAACGGTAGTTTTCCTAGAGCTTAAACGTCGAGGCTATCATATTTATTATTATCTAACAGCCAACAGATATGAGATTGATTTTTTGATTAATACCCCACAGCAAACACTTATGCTATACCAAGTCGCATGGGATATAACAGACACAAAAACGCTTGAGCGTGAAAAAAGAGCATTACAAGAGGCTGAAAATGAGTTAGGTATTAAAGGTAAACTTATAACTTTGGAGACATTTTTATCAGAGTTTGTAGTCAAAAACTAGCATAAAATACAGCGGGATCGGAGCTTGAATTGTCACATTTCGCGAAGAATATACCCAAGATAAATGAATTACACTTTTGCATTTTAGATACGGGGTCAAGTCTTGACATAACACATTATCACAAATTATAAATGTGTTATGTCAAAACTTGACCCCGTAACGTTGATATGCTTACCCCAAGCATGGTAACTGTTAACATTCTTTTTACACCATAGCGATCACCCAGTCGTCCTAGAACAAATCCGCCAAGTGGTTTGATAATGTTGCAAAGTGCAAAAACACCGAACATAAGAATGAGTGAATTAATATAATTTTGAGCAGGGAAATAAAGCTTTGCAATGATGGTGCCGACTAAACCATATAGCGAATAGTCATACCATTCGAGAATATTGCCGCCAACGATGGCCAGTTGGCGTTTGATAACTCTGTATGATATAGGCATAAGCGTACATTCTTTAATACGTATTATGAATCAATCCATTAACAGGATTAAAATTATACATGAGACATATTTCTGGTCAAGATTTATTCTTGAAAGCCATGTTCACATGAGGAATATATGTGTAATATTTTTATGATATGGTGCGATTGTTATACCGATAGAAAAGAATAAGTACGCTCGTTATGGTGTTTGTCATAAATGATAATCCATAGCCAATAATCAAAACCGAATCCATCTTCGTGATGCCGTATATCAACGCTAATAGATTAATCAGATTAAAACCCAGGAATGTTAATAGCGATATATCTTCTGAGTTCTTCTTTTGATAAAGGCGGATGATCTGTGGGATGAATAGACAGGCATTGACAAACAATGCTGCGCCAAATAATACAGATATGATTTCATCAATTAAAATCATGGTATACCCTTACTGAGATTTAAGAGTTGTCTATGGTGTTAGTCTGCTCCAGATTCCAGTATCCCACATAAAGCGAAGCATTCGCGAAACCAACACTCGTCTGATAGGTGGGTATCTTGTTAACACTTTAGGCTTCTGACTTTACCCCCTCAATGTCAGCCTGCTCACCATGTTAAATCCCGATTCCCTGATTCACATCATGTGGTTTCGTGTTACGGGGTCAAGTCTTGACTTAACACATTTATAATATGCGATAATGTGTTATGTCAAGACTTGACCCCGTAACCTGAAACACCGACCACCCATAGTGTTAAACCTGTTTCATTTTATAAGATGATAGCTGAATACTTTCCTGGCCCTAGATTAGATGTTTTCGCCCGCCAAAAACGACAAGGCTTTGATGGATGGGGTGATCAATATGATTCATTATCAAATAATATCAAGCGACCACGAACTAAAGAATCAAATCGTGATTTAACACATTCATAGTTAGCAGTAACGTGTTAAGCTAACAATTAATTCCATTATTACCCGGCTGTCATTTTTTCCTATTTTAACTTGCATATTGTCCGTAGATCACAAGGTAAATATTTCATTAATATGTAAACTAGCAAACTCTAGTAATAAATCATTTATACAGTTAAATAAGCGAGTAGATTAATGCTTAATGCCGATTCCAAAATCAAGCCCGAAACTTGTCTCAAAAGACTCGAGAAATATTGTCAAAAATATCCAGAAATGCGTGTGGTTTTAACAAAGATAAAAGCTTGCGCTGATAATACGGCTATTTATGAGCTGGGACGCCAGTTTCGCGATGGAAAGGTCAAAGAATATAAGTACGAAAAAGGCAGTGAACAAGCGTACCGCGCCGCGCATGAATGTTTTCGGTATGTATTTTCACGAGGTTTTCAAGAGGCAAAAGTTTACCATAACCTAGGCATGATTTATTATCATTGGCAAAGGTATGATATGGCGGAAAATGCCTTTACCATAGCCAGTCTAATGGGCCTTGAACCATCTACTCGTAATCTTAAACGAATGCAAGCAGAGAATGAAAGTAAAGAACGTGAAGCAAAAAAAGAAACCGACCCACTTCGCAAAGGCCTTTGTCATGCTCAGCAGCAACAACTCCAGCTGTTTGATCAAATTACCTCAGAAGAAACAATTGCCTCTGTAGTTACTTCAGCTCTCCTTGAGACATTAAAGAAACATGGTAACAATTTAAATGCAAAGGATAAAAAAACTATGGAGCTAAATATAGAAAAGATTAATAAGCAGGTATATAATGATCCATCCTTGCAAGAGATGAAACGAAAAGCTAGAAACGACATTATTGGGGTGAATAAAAATCTGCTTTCAAATAAGCCTCATAAAATTGAAGATAGTTACCGCACAATGAATAAATATCATATGTTCACACAAGTTGAAATATCCAACAACTTATTCAACTCAGATCATTTACAAGAGCTTGCTCGAGTAGCACATTGTTTTGTTGAGAAAACTAAAGAGAATGATGTGTTGTTATTTTTGGGTCGTTCCCCACTGTGGATTCATGAAATGTTTGTTGCACTCAAATTACCAAGACAAACGATATGCATTCCTTATTCAGGTGGCAAATCAATTAGTGGCGCTAATACATTAAAGGTCAGTGAAGAAACTTTTATAGCTTATAAAGCTTTTCTAAAATCAAAAGGATTATCAGGTGATTTTTTTAAATATGGCAAAAATAAGCGACTAGTTATCATTGATCGAATTGAATCCGGTGCAAGTGTTATTTTCTTTCGAAATCTGTTAGGTGAAATTGATAAAAGATTTTTATCAAGCTCGATAGTAGGATTTGGTGATAAACCCAAAATTTATTGTGATGGAAACGATATTACTTTTATTGCCATGGAACAAAACACCTTGCTAGAAACATGTAAAAAACATTTTGATAAACAAAAATTCAGCCTAGGTGTTGATTTCTATTCCGAAGAATGGATAGATTGGAAAAAGAAAGACTTTAATGCAAAACCCACACCTATTGTTAAAGCTCGACAAGATCAAATACAAGAATGGGTAAAAACCCAATTAATTAAAACTGATGATAAAAATAAAATACCTGCACCTCAACTATTTAAGAACAGACCCGGGTCTTGAATTATTATATCGTTTTCATAACCTAAGTTGAATGTGTTCCACAATAAGGAGATCCAAGGGCTCAAAGCTTGATTTAACACATTTATAATTAGCGGTAATGTATTAAGTTAAGATCTGAACCTGTTGTTTTGTTATCTAATGTCGCTATTAACAAGTTGTTGGATCTGAAGAAAGAGAAATTACTGCCGAACTGCCCTATAACAGCTTAAATTCATAAGTAGGATCATAACCCAGCGTATTATATGTTTTGCACCCACCAGTACTCTTATTGAGATCAAACCTTAAATTTTATTGCCCTATAAAGATTTGTACACCACTAAAATCTTCTTTGCAATCAACGGTAAAAATATAGGTACTGTGAGATGTCAATACTGAGATTTTATTCGAAATTGCTCCACCATCTTCACTAACGTTTATTGGTATTGATTGTCCCGTGCAGTTTTTTATTGAAAAAATTCAAAAGCACACGCATTTGTTGCGTAAGTACTAATACTTATAAATAATAAGGCCGTTATGATTTTCATGATAGACCTCCATATTTCAAGCTTTTGTATAATTATAGGGCAAAAAGGGAATGGCGCGATAAGATCAATGTGACCCCGTTGTTGCTGTTCCAAGCACTGTTAATCATGTTACGATTGCACTAATCAATATTATTGAGTTGCTACAATTTATGGATCAGATAAAGCTAAAAAGTTTAGAGCCAAGTATTATAACTCTTTCAGAAACAAAGCTTGTTGTAAAAGGAGTCTCAATGTCATTTTCTCAGGATAAAACTCATGAGCTCTGGCAGAGCTTTAGGCCAATGATTAAAGGTATTCCTAACAAAATGGATAATGATAAATACTCAGTCCAGATATATCCTGATGCGAATTTTTTCAAAGATTTTGACCCAACAAGGGTGTTTAGGAAATACGCCGCAGTGAAGGTAAGTGATTATGGAGATTTATCAGAAGGTTTGGAACAATTAATTATCCCAGAAAGTCAATATGCTTTATTTGACTATATGGGTAAGCCTAGTGAAGCATCTGAGACTTTTCGATATATTCTGTGTCAGTGGATACCTAATTCTAAATATTCACTAGAAGATAGACCTCATATCGCAAAAATGGGTGTGAAGTATAAAGGCGAACGACCTGATTCTGAGGAAGAATTATTGATTCCAATCATCTAACCACTCTTCAAAATGCGCCTAGCAAATCGGTTAAAGGTTATTATAGGAAAAATAGGGTGGAAACAGCGGGGCCGGATTCTTGAATTGCCACATTTGTAAAAATGTGGGACATACGCTTGTCATTTCAAAGACTAACCTTGAAATCCCTAATACTAATGAACAGGGGTTAGTTATTTTTTATTGGCACCTTAGGTGATTATTCTTAATCAGTAGCCATAAATTAATATTTGCTCTGGCACCAATGATTTGCAAAACGCCTCAATACAAGATACGACCCGTTGTTTCCGAACATCCCGCTGTTTCAAAATCTAGACTAGCTTTTTAATCTTTTTTATGCCGCAGATAACTCTTGTTTCATCGATAATATATTAGAGATCAATTGATACTTGGTTTTATAACCAAGCTTCTTTTTTATATCATCAGTATATTGTTCAACAGTTCTATGTGAAATTTCCATATCACGAGCAATCGCTTTAGCAGACTTTCCATCTAGCATTAGCTCTAGACATTTCTTTTCACGTTTAGTTAGATTTTTAAAAATAGCCGTGCGCTTTGCTGGCATTGCAAATTTAGGTGCATATGACAATAAGCCCATATTATGGAGTTGAGCCAAGACTCCTGAGACAGAATGTTTATCAAGCAGTATTGAGCATCCAAATAAGCCAATTAATTCATTATCCTTATGATACCAGGGCATTCGTACTGAGAGAGTTCGTATCATGGTACCATCATTTCTTACTGCAGCTTCTTCAAGAAACATTAAAGTTTCCTGTTGTATGACCGATTTATCATTCTGCAAAGAATTTCTTATACTCTTTCCTTCAAATGGTAGATACCAGGGTACACCGATACAATCATTTAATGAATTAAAACCACATTCTTCAGCAGTAATCTCATTACATATTATTGTTTGATGATTGCAGTCTTCAAAATAAATAGCTGAAGGTATGTCTAGCAGTGTTGCAAGAGACATCTTGGAGAAAGATAACTCGTCTAGCTTATCACCTGGGCGGGATAACTTAACTCCATTACCACATCGTCCTAGGATGTATTCGAAATTTGAATCTAGATAAGTGTTATAACTAGTCATTGAATGTATCCAATTCTTTTGTTAATGGCATCGTATGGTACGCATATTATACCATGGTTTTATGATAAAACTGTTGGTAACATGCTACTTGTTTGGTCTAGACAACATCCCAGTTATCCGGTTTAGTAGCTTAACATCACAGAACAGCAGGGATCAGATCTTTCATGAATAGCGGGGTCTTTCAGCAAGACTATAGCCATTAAAGCACACGTTACGGGGTCACGTTACGGGTCAAGTCTTGACATAACACATTTATAATATGCGATAATGTGTTATGTCAAGACTTGACCCGCTATTTTAACAAGCCCATAAACATCTATATCTCATAATCTATTCCTGACCATTTTAACGTCTACCTGCAAAATAGTCAGAATTTATTTTGACTATTTTGCAGGTAGACGTTAAAATAGTCAACATGAGAAATATAAGATATTTACAACAAGACATCCAAGAATTATGCTTCGATAGCAACAAAATGGCTTTCATTTCTGGCCCAAGGCAAGCAGGAAAAACGACTATGGCCAAAAACATGCTGCAGGTGAGGGGCGAAGAAAATTACTATAATTGGGACGAAATAAAATTTCGTCGACTATGGACGAAAGATCCTTCATTAATTATTCCAGCTACTGTAACGAAAAAGAAGCCACTTGTCGTTCTCGATGAGATACATAAAGCAAAGCTATGGAAACGCAATCTCAAAGGCGTATATGACACAATGGCCACAGATTGTGACATTTTGGTTACCGGCAGTGCGAAGCTAAATGTATATCGTAAAGGTAGTGATAGTCTATTAGGTCGATATCATCATTTCCGCTTACACCCATTCTCTTTATCTGAGCTACTGCACAATAAGTATTTCCAAGAACCGGATAATTTAATTACCGCCCTATTTCAAAATCTTTGCCCGGATACAAAACGTAAAAATGAATACATTGCAGCTCTCATGAAGTTTGGCGGTTTCCCAGAACCTCTGTTTTCTCAGTCATCTCGCAAGCTTAATCTTTGGCAACGAAATCGATTAGAGCGTCTAGTCAGGGAAGACTTACGTGATTTAAGTCGTATACCTGAATTAAGTCAGGTTGAGATGTTAACTAGCTTAATGCCAGAACGTGCATCTAACCCATTGAGTATTCAGTCATTAAGTGAAGATATTGAAGTCAGTTATAACACTGTTAAGAACTGGTTAAGACATCTAGCAGAGTTATATTACCACTTTGAGATAAAACCCTATAGTAAATCCCTGCCCAGATCCATTAAAAAGGAAGGTAAATTATATCTATGGGATTGGAGTGAAATTCAGGATCAAGGCGCAAGGTTTGAAAATTTAATCGCTTCACATCTATTAAAGTATTGCCACTATCTTACCGATACTGGTTATGGCAAATTTGAATTACGTTATCTCCGAACTAAAGAAAAAAAGGAAATAGACTTTCTATTGTTAAAGGATAATCATCCTTGGCTACCTTTAGAAATTAAATTAAATAACCATACCCCATCGCAAAACTGGGATGCGTTCATGAATTATTTGCCTTGTGATAAAGCAATTCAAATCGTTGAAAAGTCAAATGTCTTTCATATCGCTAAGCAAGGAGCATATGAGATACTTATTATCAGCGCCAGCAACTTCTTATCTTATTTAATATAAACAAGGTCATGATATTGTCTGGAGTTACGGGGTCAAGTCTTGACTTAACACATTTATAATTTTTGATAATGTGTTAAGTCAAGACTTGACCCCGTTTTTCTAAGTCAAAACTATTTAATCTGAATAGATTTAATTTTTTACGAAACTATGCACCTTCTTTTATTTATTGTTCGACCTTCATTATTTTGATCTTCTTGTAATGACTCATAAATTTGTTTTAAACACAATTTCATCGACTCGCATTCAATATTAGAAATCAACCAGTCAACGAGATTTTTCATATCTATTTTGGGGTCATATACTTCACCTTCTATCAATCGATACAAGTTTGATTTTTTTTCTATCATCAGACTACGATAATAATTTTCATCTTTATTCACTACCGCGTTATGTTTAGCTAATTCATCTTCTTCTAAGAAAGTTATTTCTAACCCTGGATTCGGATCCTCTTTAGACAGTTGTAGATGCACAAGATAGTAATTATTATCTATTCCGTACTCTACATAAACGGAGTGTGTTTCTTTATTTTTTTTATTTATAGCTAACGTGACAATTATACTATATTTATTTGATACTTTCCCAAAACAAAATCCGACGTGTTTATCAAGAAACATTGAATAGGGCATCGACGCACTATCTTCAAACTTTTTATATGGTTTGGAGTTAAGCGGTTTGATTCCAGATGCAATTAAGTTCTTATAATTTATATTATTATCCACTATAACTTTTTCACGTTTTGATTCAGAATAGAAAAGCTTACACCATAAATTATTTGTTTCTGATATCCTTTTCATATTGCGTGATACAAAGGCCATGGTCGATAATTCTTTAATATTCAAAAAGCTAAATATATAAACTATTACTTCTTCAGGAATAGTTTCTAAATACTTTATCTCTTTTGACGTATCTGATTTAAGCATGATTATAATCCTTCATAATGTATTACTTTGTCAATTTTTACCTCAGCGATGAACTCGTTCATTGATTGAAACTAGATAGATACCAATCCTCGGCCTATCCATTTCAAGAAAACTCATCGGAGTATGTTTAAAATGTTAGCATGCCAATCTTAAACCAACATTAAGAACGGTGACGAACAGCGGTATCGAATCTTGAATTGTCGCATTCTGCAAACAAACAGCATGGTCGGCTCTTGAATTACAGCATATTGCAAAGAATTAACTCAAAATAAAAGAATTACACTTTTGTATTTTAGGTAACATTTGCGTCGCATCTTGCGTAATGAGTTGAGCAATATAAAATGCAGTGGAGAAATTATGAAAAAGTTATCCTGCTAGCTTCGGCCCCATGCCAATTTGCGAAACGCGGCAATAATCTTCCCGCGTTTTAGCAGACACTTTACTTTACATTTTACGCAGCACATTCAACATCAATGGGTGCCTTGTAGTCAATAGCAGAATGTATCCGCTGACCTTCTATAGAAATAGATACTGCTTTATTTAAATAATTGCACATATTTATCAAACACAAAAATCCTATTTCTCTTATAACCGGTTACCTCTTCAAGTATTTCTAATTTTATAAAATCATCAATAAATCTCAATGCCGTTGGCAACGTTATAGAGAACTCCTCTACAATATCTTGGCTTTCAATAATAGGGTTACTAAACAAATAATTTAAAAGTTTATGAGCCATTTTTGCTCTTGCACCTAAAACCAATATTTTATTTTCATATTTAGCTCTTAAAGCAATTATGGATTTAAATGTCTGTATTGAATTTTCGGAGGTCGTTCTAACTCCTTCCAAGAAAAACTTGAGCCATTGCTTCATGTTATTATGTGTTCTTACACGCGTTAAATTGTCATAGTACAGTGATTTATGTTTTTCGAAGAAATCTGACAAATAAAGTGTTGGCTTTTCAAGCGCCTTTTTGCTAACCAAGTACAATGTTATCAGTAAACGACCTAACCTACCGTTACCATCCAGGAATGGGTGGATTGTTTCAAATTGGTAATGGGCAATAGCTATTCTCAACAACCGTGGTACAGGATGGGTTTCATTATTTATAAATTGCTCCAAATCTTTCATTAACTCCGGCACATCGTCATGATAAGGAGGTACAAATACAGCATCATTTAGGCTCGCACCACCAATCCAGTTTTGACTTTTACGAAAAGTACCTGGCTGTTTATGTTTTCCTCGAACACCATTCATAAGAATTTTATGGGTTTCTTTAAGCAACCTACCTGATATTGGCAGTTTGTCCAAAGCGTTAATTGCATAATTCATTGCAAGTATATAATTTTGCACTTCTTCCCAGTCATCCCTTTTTTTTGGGTCAATGTTTTCAAATTTCTGTAATGCTTCTTCGATGTTAGTTTGAGTACCCTCAATACGACTACTGGATGTCGCCTCCTTTTTGACATGCATTTTAATAAAATAATCTACATCGGGTATGAGCTGTGAAAATGCATTAAGCTCCCCAAGCTTGTTGGTAGCCTCCTCTAAAAGCAACACCAAGCCAGTATCATCGAACTGCCACTCATGGTCTATCTCGGATGGCATAAAGCTCTTGTATCTATATTGCTGTTTATAATCACCTGACTTATACTTGCTCAGCTCCATTCTATATACCCTAACCCATTGTTAAGAAAGAATTAATCCCAAGGATTCTCCAATTATAAGTATAAAAACTTATAATTAAATAAATTTGAGTTTTTTTAATTATAAAACATTATAATTAAATTTTCATCAAAAATTTTAATTATGAATATTCTTACTTAAAGGCATATATACCCTCATCTCAAAATCATGTGTAATTCTGGTGTAATCATGCCAAGAAAATGGGGAAAGCCCCAGGATCAGCCTTTCAAAGGCCGATATAACTTATTGATTATTATTAGAATCTGGTGCCGGTGCGCCGAATCGAACGGCGGACCTACTGATTACGAATTAGGCAGGCTTTGCCCGCTAACTCTATGTTTTTTAATGATTTCTCTGGATTTGGAAATTGGCCAAAGTTGCAGGTTCGGACTTAATAAAATCAATTAGTTACATAAGTCATTTCGCCAAGTACATTTTAAGACCATTGGATGCATTTCGGTCACATTAGAAATTTTAACTTAATCGATCACAATCTATTTCCAAAGAAATTTACCACTTTGACCCTATGAACCATCGCATGCAATAGCTCAAAGTTAACCTAATGCACCCAAGTGTTGTCTTATATTAACCTGAATATTGACCATATATCACAAGGTAAATATTTGTCTAACATGTATACTAATAAGCTCTAGTCATAAATAACTATTATGGAGTTAAACATGCAAAAGATGAGCGGTACTGCCAGTGATTCCCAACCAAAATTATCAGCTTGCTGTGATGATGATATGAAAAGATATTCTAAGCAACAAGACCGATGGCAGCAATTCTCAAAAGAAACCATTGAGCAATTTAAAACTAAGCTCCCAGAGTTTAAATCATTTGCTGAAGCCTTTGTTTTCCTAGGCAAGAGAAGGCAGCAGATTGCTAAAGAGCTACACCATGGAACGAAACACGCTGAAAGGCATAAACATCCATCTAATGATGAACATTTCGGCTCATTTTGCTCTGAAAAGCTACGTAATTTTGAAACTATAATGCATGGAAAAAAAACAAGATACAGCAAACAGCGTCCACATATTATTAATGCCTTAATAGCGCTTACTAAGCTTTCCTCTGAAGAGAGAGGGAATCATTTTAAAATGGAGTCTGATGAACAAAAAAATGATGGAATAACATTCCATGGCTATAATTTTACATTTGCAATTCCCAAACTTCCAAAACGAGATGAAGCATATGATGAATGTATAATTAAATCAATTTTAACGGTAATTGATAAAGAACATCGTACTAATCTGCTTCTTAGGAATAACAATATAATGAGTGAATGCATCCAATCTCCTAACAGTATTGAATCTTCAAGAAATTTATCTTCAATAACACTATTTAAACCTAAGAATAAGGATGATGATCACTATAGTGTTGTTTTAAGTTATCCTGGTTATAATAAATATGACTTAATAGGCGACTATCTCATAGCGCAGCTATTATTTGATGAATTAATAAATTGGCAAGCAAATAAAGGCATAGAAAGTTTTCTAAAGACAAGTGGCAAGCTATCACATTTTCTTGCTCACCGTTTATTTGTGCGCAGAGGCACTGCAGCAATGACAGAGTGGTTGATTCGTGGTATTGCTGAATATAAAGGAATTGAATTAGGTGAATTCAAAGCGAATGACCTGGGTTGGTGTTGGAAAGCACTTGTATCACCTAATCCAGATGAATATGCCTCTTGGTATCAGAAAAACGTTTTTTCATTAACATCTTCACAAGATCAAAAAAATGAATCAGTTAAAATAGATTTATCGAAATCCAACGAACCTCAAGATTACCATAGTACAGGGAATCGTTATCTGATATCACAACCTACGCCAAAGACAGATTCTGATAATTCAACTGAGATAAATGAACTAGAGAAGAACTTATCAGATATGAATATTCGCCCTTCTATGTCTGGATGATATAAAAAAGAAGGGGATCAGCAGGTCAAGGCTGAAATACTAAAAATAGAGAAAGATAGCGCTTTAAAAAAAACAAACCCCACACAATTCCATTGCGTGGGGTGCAAAATGAGGTGGCTTCTTTTCCCTGTTATCTCCCTGTGGCGCTCCATCGCCTTATTTTGGCTTCCCCCCAAAATACACATCGTGTTGTGTTGGATGTCCTTACCCGTTATTCCATTTGATAGAATCAGTATACCTCATGCATGGTTTAAATATAATCAACAATCTCTGAAACACTTGTGAGATATTTGCCATAGTTAAACTACTTGTTATGGATACATATTAAGGTAATTTGCTTTTGCTAGGTAAAGACAACGTAGGGGGAATTTGCTCTTGGCTGTTCTGTGCCGTAATTGCAGCGACTATCATCTTTTCAAGTTGATGGTTCTCGAGTTTATCAAGACCATGTTTTTCTAAAATAGCGGCTAATTGTTGACGTCGTTTCGCTTTAAGCTTATCAAGTGCTTGCTGCATTTTGGCGATCTTAGCTTGTAGCTTTTTCTCTTTTTCAAGAGTTGATTGTTTTGTTTTAGGCATGACAAGTTTCCTTTTTATAATTATTGAGATAGTGATTTTAATTTAAAACCAATTGCAGTTTAGGTGATTTGACATGTAAATGGATTACTAAAATTGATATTTATGGATATCAATTTTGATAAATGTGGTTGATGCAAGATGAATCATTTCTTCAGGTTTAATTGTCACAATATGTTATGAGTTGTCCCTAAATACCTTGATTTGAAGCATATATCAAATGCAACTGCTAAACCCCCAAACTACATACTGGGTTCAATACTCCGATTCTTGATGCTAGTATGTAGGCGAGTATTGAGGTGATTATGTAGTTTGATTTCAAAAATTTGAAATTTATTGCCTAATATTCAATAGATTATGTGCCGCACCTTCCGCCTGCCTCACCTTGATTTTTATAGCTAAAAATCTTCGTGACCTCGCCCGCACAACGTCAAAGAATCGGACGAGGTCACGAACCAGGTAAGGCAGGCGGGGTGCGGCAGTGAAAAATAAGATTTTAATAATGTGTGAATAGAATAAATTTCTAATTATAAGATAAGAACTACCCCCAGCCCCTTCAAAGGGTGGCTCAAGGAATAAATGTTTATTTGGAATTGCTTTTTAACGTAATTTATAAGCAAAAAACAGTTTTTGCATTACGTTAAAAAGGACATAAAGCCTTTGGCTTTCTGTAATGTTGGCAGTTACCCACCAGTTACACAAGCTTGCTTCGTGTATTTAAGGCACTTCGCGCATGTGTAAATGTGGATAACTGCCGTTTATAAATGAAGAACTTCTGATTTAAGAAAACATGCGCCTAACAAAACGTGATTTAAAACTGATGCGCTTTATCAATCGTTTTGGCTTTGTCGAGATTGGCCATATCTGCGCCTATCTCGACACAAGTCCTGTCACTGCTTATGCGCGTTTGCGCAAACTCATACATTTTGGTTATCTACAACATGATTTTGTCTTTCATGGTTGTCACGGGGTGTACCGTGTGACACGCAAAGGCACGACTGCCAGTGGCGATACCTTGCCACCTCTCAAGCGGATCGCCATTAATCAATATCATCACGATTTGAAAGTTGTATCTTTAAGTTTGCAACTAATCAAAATGCACGGCGGTGATTTTGTCACAGAGCGTCAATTGCGACGCGACGATGGCATTTTGCCGATTGGCCATAAAGGCCATATCAGCGATGGCGTTTTGCTTAAAGATGATAAACGCATCGCTATCGAGGTTGAACTTAATCGCAAAGGTAAACGGCGTCGAGAGAAAATCTTTAATCAACATGTGAAGAATTTTGATTTTGATGAAATCTGGTATTTCTGTGGCGATGAGGCCATCTATCGCCAAGTCGAGCCTTACACAGAAAAAGGTGACCTCATTAAATGTCTAAGGCTTTGCGATTATCTCAATGACAGTTAAAGGGTAGATTATGACAACACAATCTAATTCACAAAGCTTGTTCGATATCATCATCGATGCCATCACCGGTTCACCACGAAATCTTTTATTGTTTATTGTCATCATCATAAATCTTTATTACTCAGCGCTCGCATTAGTCATTGCCATGATTGGCCTTGCCATAATAAAGCTTACCAAGCTGCCAGAATGGTTGCCTTTGGCAATCGGTGGCATACAAATTGCCGCCGTGTGGCTCATCATTCATGTCAGCCCCCACAGTATCTTTTTGCAAAATAAGCTGGTCTTGACGCAACTCATACACGGCAGCACGGATTACTTGTCTCTCCCCATGCTTTGGCTTTGTGCCATACCTTATGGCATTTTATTTGCCAGCCTTTATGCATTTATCACGCGCATACATTCAAACCTGCATCGCGAATTAAAACGCATTGGCAAAGGCCAAATGCGTTCAGCCAAGGCACTTAAATCATCAAGAATACAAAAGCGATTAAACAAAATCGCATCCGCAGCGATTGATGATGGTACATTGTTAGGCATTAATCGCATCACAGGCAAACAAGCCAACCTCAAAGACAGCGATGCCAATCTACATACGCTTGCCATCGGCACCACCGGCTCCGGCAAAACCACGGGGCTTGGCAATATCATTGAAAGCGCGATTATCCGAAGACATCCACTCATCTATGTCGATGGCAAAGGCGATCGTAATCTTGCCAAACGCATAGAGACTTTTGCAAAAGAGCATCAAACCCCGTTTTATCTCTTTTCAATGATCGGCGACAGTCTTCACTATAATCCCATCGCCGATGGCGGTTACACATCCAAAAAAGATCGCATTATTGAATTGCGCCACTGGTCTGAAGATCATTACCGAAAGATCGCCGAAGGGTATTTGCAAACTGTGTTTCAAATCTTGCAGAGTACCCATATCCAAATTGATTTATGCCAACTCGCACATTACCTAGAACCAGAGGCACTCTACCTGCTCGCACGTGAACGAAATGACAAAGACCTGGCTCGTATGGCAGACCTACTTGACGCCAAACGCAAAGATATCGCAAGTCTTATCGCTGAAATCGAAAACATGGCCAATAGTGAAATCGGCCATCTTTTTGACTGCAGTCAAGGCAATGTATTGACCTTGAGCCAAGCCTTACAAGAAAACGCCGTTGTCTATTTTTGTTTACAGCCTTTGGCATTCCCAGCTTATGCCGAAACACTCGGTAAACTCATCATCAATGACATCAAGTGCCTTGCCGCAAGCCAACTTACAAAGGACGATGCCGACAAACGCAAAATCTTTACTATCTTTGATGAGTTTTCAGTGTTTGCCGGCGATCAAATTATTAATCTGATCAATCAAGGACGTGGCGCGGGCATACATGCCGTGTTATCGACCCAATCACTCTCAGACATCAATCGCAAAGGCGGTGACGCCTTGGTCGGACAAGTACTTAATAACTGTAATAATTACATCATCCAACGGCAAAATAATCCTGAAGACTCAGAGACCCTGGCTGCCATCATTGGCACTGAAGACAAGTTTGAAGTCACATCACAGATTTCAGCAAAGCAACATACCAGTGGTATTGGCACGGTGAGAGGGACTAAGACATACATCATCCATCCTGATAACATCAAACGCCTTGGCCTCGGCCAAGCCATTTTAGTCAATAAACAAAACTTCAATGTTCAGCAAATCCAATTACGTAAAGGAATGATTTAGGAGATGAAGCAAACAAACTTAATCAGACGCCTAAGAGTTAACATAAAAACCGTGTTGCCTTGGATGATAATTATTATCATTATTTTACTCATTGATGGTTTTATGAAATGGCTACACTTGAGTATCAATCTCACCTCATCCATGCCAATCGGTATCTATCAACGCATAGCAACACATACCATTCATCGTGGTGACATTGTCGCTGTTTGCCTGCCAGAAAAATTGCTATGCTGGGCGTAAAACGTGGTTACCTTAGGAAAGGCAATTGTCCCAGTGGTGCCATACCGAGTATTAAAAGAGGTAATTGCTATTCCAGGTGATACTGTGATAGTTACTAATAAAGATATGATTGTGAATGATAAACACTTTTGGGCACCCATACAGAAACGCGACCGAATGGGACGGGCAATGGTTTCTAAGGTTGTTTTGAATCAACCAAAACGGGCATATGGTTATTGGTTATATGGAATGAATAACCCCATTTATTCATGGGACTCTAGGTATTATGGTTCTATCGATTGGAGCTATTTAATGAATATTTACAATCTATTATATGCATTATGAAAATACATGCTTCGATGCAAGATTTTTGTAGAAATATAGCTCTAGCCCACAAAGAAAATCAAGTCACTTGATCTTTGTCTAACTAATTGATTATTAGCTAATTAATTAAATAAAAAATCATCCCATTAGAAAATGATGATTGTGCAGTAAAATGACAAGGCCTGTTTGCTTTTACCTCTCCACAGCTATCCTATCAGGCCTTACACGATACAACAGTATTAGCAACGTTGTTATGGTATTTGTCGTAAATGATAGCCCATAACCTATAATCATCACCCAATCCATTTTAGTAATCCCATATATCAGCGCAAGTAGGTTAATTAGATTAAAACCCAAGAATGTTAACAGTGAAATATCTTCTGAATTCTTCTTTTGGTATAGGCGAATAATCTGCGGGATAAAGAGGCATGAATTAACGAACAAAGCAGCGCCAAATAATACCGATATGATTTCATCAAACATGACCATCTGGGATCCCCTCAGTTATTATTGTGATTCCAGAAAGCTTTGATAAGAGACAATCTTCGAATTATCAATGCCTGGTATGTCACCCGTTAGATAGGACAAATAAAGCTTTTGTTTATCGAAATCAAACACCTCTGCATCAAATAAATAATCAGTTAATTTATTTTTTGCGAAATCAAATGTCGCACCATTGGTTAAGCCTGGATAGAATAGCTTTTTGCCTGATTCAATGTCTTTAACTGCTTGGCTATTGAAGTCTTTTTCAGAAAGATTAGCTTTAAGCATTTTAATTGTATCTTTTACATCGTCTTCAGTGCGGACTATCAACATAGTAGGTTGACCTTCCTCGGTAAGAAACAGATGGGTACCACTTGTATCGCATAGATACCTTTCGCATGCACCAACGCTGTCATATGCATTACGTATTAAATTAGCAAACTCACCTGAAAATAGGTAATGTTCTGGATTAACACCTTTAGCTTGCACAAACTCTTGTATTAAATCTTTATATAAACGGCTAAAAAAAGCGTGCTGATACTCTTCACGCTTCATATCAATTCGCTCTAATCGATTATTAACACTCTTATGAATAAAGGCATCTAAAATGCCTTCTTGGTTTGCCTTAACACATTCTAAGAAGGATGCTTGACCAGTAAATAAAATTTTGAATATAGGACTATTGGCTAATTTAGAGCACACCGTAATACCATCCATTTTTGGCATAATCTGATCTGTGCATAGAATAGATGGCATCTTAAATCGATTATCACTATATATTTTGTTATAAATCTTATCAAAACGGAATGTTGCTGAATTACCACCATTATTATGGTCAACAATGTCTTCCGTTAATCCGCTATAATCAAATGAATGAATATATTTTAAAGTCTCATCTGGATCGGTGTATAATTTATAACTGAATCGGTCAGTAAATTCTAAATCAAGCGTGTTTAGTATCTTCTGTTCATCATCCAGGAATACAGCCGTTGTTGGGTGATAACACATCATGTTACCCAGACCAGTGCTTTGGGTAAGTGCACGAAATAAGATCCTTTCATGAAGTGCAGGCATGGCGTTTCTCCTATCGTCATAATTATTCTTCTATCTTAGGAAAGCTTAGTACAAACTCTGTAAAAACACCAATTTCGGAGCTGCATGTAATTTGACCGCCATGAGCCTCCATGACACGTTTACAGAATGTTAAACCAATCCCTGACCCACCCTTTCTAGCAGTATGAAACCGTTCAAATATATAGGGCAGCTCTTCTTTGGAAATACCCTTGCTAGTGTCCTTGAAAATGAGGTGATTATATTTCTGGTCATCATTACGCATACTTATATAAATCTCACCTTTGCCAGCATCTGCTATATAAAACAGTGCATTCTTAAACAAGTTAAATAATATATGCACCATGAGCTGCTGTGAGCCTTTGAACTGGAAGTCATTTTTGGGCTCATAATTTACCAAGTCAGATTGTTGCTCAGTGAATGGATATCGATCGATTGCTTCAACAACACAATCATGCATCGAATAGGTCTGAAAGGTTGTGGTTACTATCTTTTGACTGGTTATGTTCATCAACAACATATCAATGAACGTATTTGACTCTTTCACTTCACTTTGTATGTCATTAATGTTTCTGGCAAGCTTTTGTATATATTTATCAGTGATATTTATCTTAGATTTTTTGTCTGGCTCCTTTTTTACAAGCTCATAATCTTCAGTTAAAACTTTTAGAAACTTATTAAAAGTTCCAGCAGTATTATCAATGCTTGCAAGAGGTGTTCTTAACTCATGGGCAATACTCCCACCTAAAATGGTTGCTGATTCGAGTTGCTTTTGCAGTATAGTTTTTTCTTCTTGGAGCTTCTCTGCTTCTTTCTCAGCGGTAATATCAAATGCAATACCTAAAAGGCCAATTACATTACCATTGTCATCAAAGATAGGTGATTTATTTGAGAGATATATTTTTGTTGAACCATCAGGCAATACCAGTGGCTCTTCGACCACCCTCGCCTTTCCAGTCTCCATAACTTGCTTATCAATCTTTGTGATTTCGTCAGCTTGACGGCGCTTTTCCGCTTCCGGCTGATTCTGGATGACCATATCGTAATTGGTCATACCAACAACGTCATGACGCGATTTAAGCCCAATTGTTTTGGCTTGTTGATCATTACAACCTTGTAATACAGCATTACGATCTTTCCAGAATACATGACCAGGCATCTTGGCAATGATATTTTCATAATAATTTTTAAGCTCAGCTTGTTTCTTGAGTAGCACCGCCTCTTTTTTAAGCCTTTCAGCTTCTTTTTCAGCGGTAATATCGAGTGCAAAACCTAAAAGGCCAACTACATTTCCATCATCATCAAATAGTGGCGATTTGTGTGATAAAAATATGGCAGTAGTCCCATCAGGTTTAATTAAAGGTTCTTCAATAGTTTCAGCTTTGCCAGTTTCCATGATACGTTTATCGTTTTCCTTTATCTTACGGGCTTCCTCGCGCCTTTCAGCCTCTGGCAAGCCATCCCAGATCATCTCATAAGTGGATTTACCAACGACATCATGACGAGACTTCAAACCCAGAGTTTTCGCCTGTTGGTCATTACAACCCAGAAAGACGCCGTCTTTATCTTTCCAAAACACATGGCCAGGCATCTTGGCAATGATATTCTCGTAATAATCAATTACCTGCTTGATGTCGTTTTCAGTATGCTTCTTTTTCTTAGTCATGAATTCTCAGTTCTCTATTAAATGAGTAGAGTAGATTATGCCGTGATGATTGCATCCACTCATTAGTAAGATGAGCACACTAATCCCTGTGCCCTACTTTTATAAGTGTAGCTTGATTTTTATTAGGATCCATGAAGATAAGCAGGCAATCCTGAACAATGTTAAGCCAATCTGAACAAGTTTATTAGTGAATTTTGATTTAGTGTCCCAGAAATGACAAAGCATTCTCGAAACCATCACTCGTCTGATAGGTGGGTATCCTGTTAACACTTTAGGCTTCTGACTTTACCCCTCAATGTCAGCCTGCTCACCATGTTAAATCCAGATTCCCTGATTCACATCATGTGGTTTCGTGAATGCTTGTAATTTTAAATTTAGTAGAGATTTGGAATTTTGCAAATAAATAATGAAATATGAATCTTTTTAGGGCAGAGACGTAACCCCACAAAAGTTGCAAAATGGTATAATGAAAGGCCTGCTACCCTTCTTTCCCTGACCTACGTGTATTTGTTCTATACTAATAATACTTACTGAATAGTTCATATAAAATCATAATTAGCAAATTAAGGAAAAACTCAATGATTTATGATCATATAAAAGAAAAAATAGAGCCATTTATTGAACATTTTAAGACTGAACTAATCACAGAGAAACGTTCGGTTAATAAAAATATTGCGGCTAAGGGATTCTAGCAGTGGTTATCAAATAAAGAGACACCAAGAATTACTTCTAAAAAATGTAGAGGATTTTGCAAATAAGATTAAAACTATTATATTCAATGAGATTAAGAATAAAAAAATTGCTAAGCCTGATTTCAGCGAAATTAAAAGCGCAATAACTAAAATAATAAAGGAAGCTTCTAATGAATTCAGAAACCAATTCGTTGAGGAAGTCGAGGATTTAGTCAAAAAATCTACGTCAGACCAAATAATTAAAGAATTGGACAATAAATTTAATAATCTACTTAAGCGTTTATTTGTAGTAATTGAACAAGAATTTGATGCTATAGGATAAATAGGATATAGAGCTTTAAAAGACTGAGCCTTGACTTAACGAGTTTGTAATTGGTAATAAATTTGTTAAGTTAACACCAGCCTTCTTTGCTCTTTAACTTATCCATAACATGGGAGATAAATTCATGTCAAATGAAAAACTCATTAAAACAATAGTTGACAATACTGCTATAATAAACGATAAACCTAAGTTTAATATGGATAGAATCGGGGATAATTTTGAAAAGCTTGCTTTTGAAATCAACGATCAAAAGACCAAGGCAGACATATATAGCGACATTTTGGATTTCGATTTATTTAGTTTTTATCATGTCGAGGTAAATGACATTGATATAGAACAAGCCAAAGGTAAACCTATTCCTAAATTACAATCTTCATTTAATCTGAACAAAACAATAAAAAACGATCTAAAAAGTAAGCTGAAGAACTTTAAAGCTAAAAAATACGATATCATATTCAAAATAAAAAAATTTAGTGGGAATATAGATTTAGCTGATACAAAAATCAATGGGGTCGACATTTCTATTGATGGGGATGAAACATGCCTCACAATATCAACAAGCGCTACTGGCTATTTTAATTTTAAAGAGCAATCTGAAAAACTCTACCTCAAATATAGCATCATCCAAAATGCCATTGCAAAATTGAAATTACTGTTTGTTTATTTGTCATTCTTTAAAAAAACAATATACTCAGGAGATAAATTTGATTATCAGCAGGAATTTTTATTATCGATATCATATGAAGGTGAAAAATATACGATAGATCGTTATTTCGATGAATATTCAACAATGCTATATTTCATTAGCAGACCCTACAAATATAGAAAGTTTGAGCTCTGCAAGCTCAAAACAAATTACCTAGATATATTGAACAGGCATAGCCATTTACTACACAGCATCGAATGGTACATTAAATCATTAGGAACCTTATCTAGTGAAGATGTTGCTTTAGTTACAATCTGTGTTGCATTTGAAGCGATCCATATAAAAGGAGAGTGTAAAAGTGATATGGCCAAAACAAATCAGGTGGCACTAAAAGTCGCTTACTCACTTGGGAAGACATTAAAAGAGCGTATTGAATATCGCAAAAAAATATGCGGTTTTTTTGAAAAAAGAAATTCAATTGTTCATGCAGATAAAACTCAACTAGGAAGAGGTGAACTAGCCAATATTATTAAAGAGGCATTAGATATATTTCAAATGAGCTTTAATAAAGAATTAACCATCCATGATTAATAGATTTTGTAAAAACTATTACCCACACTTATTTAGCTAGATAACTTGCTTATAACATTGTTCATAACTCTTTTAGCCTTTATTTAGTCAGCCTGTTTTTAGGCAACGCAGCTGATAGCTAAATATCATAATTTAAATTTTTAAAGCCTCATCATTAGGTAATATAACCGTCAAAGTTATACTCGCAAATTATATGCTACATATAAGACTTAAATGAGGTTTATCATAACATCTCTCGCTAACAGCACATTAAAATTCATCCCAGGCCTAATCTTAATCGTCGGCTGTACATTCATCTCCTTTGCAACCAATTGCATCGCGGTTTGGCTCATCTGCTGGCCTATGGCGGCGTAGATGATTTGTTGGGTAGTGAGTTGGTCGGTGCGTTGTTGGGGTTGACTGAGTTGGCCTAATGCGCCGAAGACGCTAAACATCAGCGCTGAGCCGAATACGCGCGTGTAGTGATGATCTGTGATGTCTGATAGACCTGCCATGCCGGCGAGATCGACGCCGGGTTGTCCGCTTAGGTCATATGAATTGCCATTTGGAAAAATAAGCCGTGACCAGGCGATTAAAACCCGTGATTGACCATAAGTGATTTGTGAATCATAGACACCGACAAGTGTTGTTCCTTGGGGTATTAATAAATAATTGCCGGTAACGGTGTCAAAGACATCACGTCTTACTTTGGCGATGATAGTGCCTGGTAAGTCTGAGTTGATACCGGTGAGTAATGTTGCAGGGATGATGGTACCGGCTTTTAGTTCATAGGGTGAGAGTGGTTTTTTGACGGTTGAGTGGATGTAATCGTCATTGCTTTGGTTAGCATTTTTTAAGAATGCGATTTTTTCGCTTTGTGCGTTTGCGTTGGTGTTTGAATTATTTGTTGCTGTGTTGGTATTCTCTGAGTCATCAATATCGTTTTGTGAACTGATATTTGCCTTCGATGCGTTGGCTGTGACTTCATGATGATACACAGACAGTTGAGCATTGCTTGCGGCTTTAAATTCACTGCTTGTAAGACCTGAGTTGTTGTCTGGATTATCTGCGTTGGAATCGTTGTATGATGTGGCTGCGTTTACATTAGTGGTGTGATCTCCATGAACCTTTGATTTGTCTTTCATGACAAGACTGGGTTGATGCGGCTCTTTTTGGATTTTATCGATCATCTCTGACGAATCATCCTCATCGACAATGGCGGTGAATGTTTGTCTCACTGTCCTTGGCGTAGTTTTCGCGTATTTATCGATAAAGATGAGAAAGAGTATGATAAATGTAAATGCTATGCCTGCGAGTAGTATCAGTAAACGTTTACTAAAGCCTGTACCTTTGGGTAGCTTTGGTAAGTATGATTTGGTTTGGGGGCTTTGTTGATTATTCATGCCTGACTCCTGACTGTCATCCAAAATTCTTATTATCAATTTCTACTTTTTCTTGATGAAAGCCTTTGCCTGAGATTAAAAAGGCGCGTTGAAAAAGCCCATCGATGATGTAATACGGTTGTTTGTAACGGTAATTCACAAGCGCGAGTTTTTTATTTTTTTGTATGTAGAGTACGGGCAAGTCCATCCGCTCGGTAATCGGTGGCATTTGGATATAGGTTTTATCGCCATCATCAAAGATGCGGGTCGGCAGCCAGGCGGGTCTATCACCTTTGAGCTTATAATTAAAGTTAAGATGGTTTAATGCGACATTGGTGCTTTGTGAAACCGTTTGTGCCGTGATGCCACTGGTTTCATCATCATGGGCTTTTGTAGCGGTCGCTTGCAACGTTTCTTCTGGATAATAAAAGGTAACGACATGGGTCTTGGCATCTCGTTTGCTGACTAATCCAATATTATAAGTACGTTTATCGGTGGTGATGATGATGTCTGTTGCGATATTGTAGCGTTTGGGTTTGAGTGTGACTTCATACGAGCCATCGTTTGCCGTACCCACACGTGCGGTACTCACCAGCCAATGGCTTTGATCGCCGATTTGAATATCATTGATCACTTCGCCTTGTTCGAGTTGGATGACACAAAGATGTAAGGGTTCACAGGCAATGATGGGATGTGAATATCGATTATAGGCCAAGGTTACAAAGCCATCGGCATCAATGTCTTTTGATTTACCGTCTTTTGAGAATTCATCATAGGCTTTAACGACTTGTGGATCATTACCATAGCCATACGTCGCTTTAACTTTTGGTATGGCTTCATGCACAGGAACTTGCTTTGTGACTACGTGATTGGGATTGATGAAATCATCTGGGTTATATTTTACAACTTCGTCACTCGCGCAACCTGTTAAGATAAAACCCATTGCAAATAAGAATACTATTTTTATAACATTAGACATGTTGATTTACCTCTGCTTCATCATTCGACCAAGAAAGCTCTGTGATATAAAACCCAAGGGGATTATGTTTGACGATAGTTTCGTTTTGCGATGGAGTCTTAAAGACATAAGATATTTCTGCAATGTAATTGACGGTGTGTACCACATTGCCTGAGTTGATGTCGCGACTGACTTCTCGCCATCTCATATCAAGTGTATGGGCTGATTTTTGTAACATGCTGGTGATGACAATGCTTTTAACGAGATGTCTTGCGATGACATCGGGTTGATGGCGCTTATAAAAGTCTTTTAAGACTTCGGTTGCAGCACCACTTGTCAGTGAATAGGCGCCAATGACATGTTCGGCATTGGCATCACCATCGCTTGTGACAGTGCGCGCGTCACGAATAAATTGTTTGGCAAAATAAATCGCAAGCTTTGGTTTGGCGGAAGTGAGGTTTGCTTGCTCACTTAAGGTCAAGACTTCATTGCCATGAATAATAAAGGGAATGGGTTTGACTTTGGTCTCTGCGGCGATGGTGATAATGCCGATAATGGCAATAACCAAGGTGATGGCCAAGATGAGACTTACACGATAACTATTTTGCAGTTTTATCTGCAATGAGCCATACATATCATTCCACAAGAGTTTTGATTGTAGATAAGGGTTATTGGCAATCTTGCTGTCATAGTCTTTGCTGCGTGCGAAACGCTGATGAGCCTGCTTTGTCCCGAGCCTTGAATGACAGCAATTTGACAGTTAATTTTGTCATACTTCAGCAATTTTATTCATGCGCTTTGTTCTCTCCTAAGTACACTCTTAGATTCTTGGTTTTCTAAGCACTGCATTTTTAATCGGATTAATTTGTCCCATATCAAAGAATTTAAGTTCCCGACGAAGCAGCTGTAAGTATACCACTTATGATATAAAGGGCATAAAAATAGGCTCTAGGTGATAACCAAAAAAGTGTAAGCCAAATTGATAATGGGTATGTAACCCTGTAAAACCAATAAAAAAATTAATAAGCCACATCAAGTGCGAACGGTTGGCATAACGGATGGGCAGATATAGCATAGAGCCTTGCATAAAATAAAAGACATCGCTTAGCACTAAATGGATGGGCGAATATTTATAGGCAAGCGTCATACCAAACGTTGCCACGGCAAGTATCACCATCCAGACAAAACATTTTGGATCTTGCTCATTTCGCTGATAGCTTCGATGTTGATAGAGACTTAAAAATAAGCGATTAAAGATGCCTTTGATTTGACGACGGTCAATTAAAATCGCATCGATCCCTTGTTTGTGTCCTATGCGCCGGTTTTCCATTTTGCGTTGCCTTCTTTTTCTAGTTGTGTATTTAAATTTTTGACTTTGTTTGCCGCATGCAGATTAAACTTTTGGCCGAACGTTTTATTCTGGTTTTGCCTTGTCGCTAAATCTTTGACGGTGTTGGCGGTGCCCGCGCCGAATGTTGAGAGCCCATGTTTTAAACCTGACATCGCACTTTGGCTGAAACTGTTGCCTTGACTGGCACCTTGCATACCACTTTTTAAGATGTGCGCCATGCCTTGCGTGGCTTGGACTTTACTCATCATGAGTTTGCCGGCAAGCGTTGTCCCACCTGATACGGCACTTGCCGCGGTCATGCCGGCATTGATGGCCATGCCAACGGCCGCATCACCGTAATTACGAAAACCACCGACACCAGAAAGCCCTGCGACAAAGGTCGGGACATTTTTGATTAAGAGATAATAGATAATGACCGCGCCCATGATGATAAACATTGGGACAAGCTCATGTTTTTCTGCCGCCAGATGCGTTTTCAATGCCCAGTCGCTTCCAAGGTTTTGGCCAATGGCCAATAAGAGATAAAGCGTCATTAATTGTAGACCTAACCCAATTGCGGCGCTTAAATAACGTTTGGTCATGGTGCTGGTATAATCACTCGCGCCAAAGGCAAAGAAGAGACTGCCGACTGCGACGGTGACATACGTCTTAACTAATATGACGGCAAGCTCTGCGGCGATAAAGGCATACATCACCATGATACCGAGGCAAAGAAAGACCGCGGTCATTGCGACAAAGGGATGTTTTAATAAACCCCAGTTAAAAAAGGCCTTAAAGATTGCCCAGCTAATGCTTAAACCTTGGTTTAGAATCGAGCTTGGATCTAAAGATTCAATCCCTGCATGTTGACCAATATTGATAAAGCCATTAATGAGATTTGGGATCCATTGGCCGCCATAGAGGATGAGTGCATACAAGACACCAAAGTTAAACGAGAATTCAACGAGTTTGGCAAAGTAGCGTGATAAGGATTCACCATTAATCATCATCCAGATGCTGCTTAAGGCAATTTGAATCGTGACCAGATAACAAAAGAGTTCGCGCGCGGCCGCTTGAATGATCTCCGCATCATGACGGATCGGTTTTAAAAACTCCTGCGTGACTGAATCTAGGACATAGGCATCAAGCGCCATGGTATTTTATTCTCCTTAGGGCATTGCAGGGATTTCACCAAAGTGGGGATTATCATGATAATGCGGATAATTTGTATCGCCTTTTTTGGCGAGTTCACTCAGACTGCCTTCTGCATACGAATCTTGCAGACACTTGATAGGCCATATAGGCATTCTCAGCATTGGTTTGATTGACCATCAAGCGTTTTAATTCTTCTAATTGATTAACATTTTGGGCGGCAATCTCGGTACCGACTTGCAAGACTTGCATACGGCCTTGGGCGGTTTTACCTTGGGCTTGTAAGAGGTGCATTAGGGTTTGTTCATTTTGAAAATTTCCGGCGACTAAGCCTGCGGCACGTAGAGTGGTTCGAAGTGTATCCAAGGTCGTTGCATTCCAAGTGCGATAGGCATTCTTATAATCGGTTTTGCCATAAGCCGAATGGCTAAAGTCTGGGTAACGCGCGCGAAATTGGCCATCAAGGTTCACCATGCCAGTTGATATCGATTGGCCTTCTTGGGTGACGGCATCGAGTTCATTTAAAAGACCTGCGATGGCGCCCCAGCGATAATCTTTTTCAGCCCTTAAATTTTTAAGTTGCAGTTTTAAAATGCGTGCCGTTGAAATCGCGGTATTCATGTCTTGCATATAATTCATATATTCATAGACACCGGCGTTAGCATTGAGTGTGACAAGTGCGGTGGTGATGACGATGAAAATACAAGCGCAATTCATGTCTCGTCTCCAAAATAATTATGCTTGGCAAAATTAAATGCTTCATTTAAGCCTTTATGGTTTAGCCATTGCAGCACCCATTTAGGATGTGTCTTGTCATAAATACGATGAAAGGCGCTAATGTCATCACGTTTATCGATACATAAAAACGCCTTGGCAATCTCGCCTAAGTCCAAGCGAAACAAGCGATTGCCTAGGGGTGATTGCAAATAATAATCTTCTTTAGGTGTGGCATTTCGAATGAGATTTATTTGCTGGTCGTTTAAACCAAAGTGTTGATAACTTGCCTTGATTTCAGTCGCACTTTCATTGGGTAAATAAATCCGTGTCGGGCATGAGGATTGAATGACACTTGCGCTTTCTGATTTGGCAATGTCGTCAATGTCTTGTGAAACAAAGATAACCGCCACATTCATTTTACGAAGCGTCTTAAACCAATCGGTGAGTTTTCGTTGAAAAAGTGAATGCTGCAAATACATCCACGCCTCTTCCAAGACAAGTAAGGTCGGTCGTCTATCTTGAAAAAGGATTTCAAATTCATCAAACATCGCTTGGATAACTGGCAGGTTTAAATTACGCGCGGCGCCATCGTGTTTCATGAGCGCGCCCATTTCAAAGCCCATCACACTCTCATTTTTAATTTGAATGTCTGTGCCATTTAACAATTGCTGATATTGGCCTTGGTTAAAGGCGGCGATGGCTTCGCGAAGTGCGGGCGCTTGTAAGGTTAAATGGTTTAGGTTTTTGTAAGCTTGGGGTTCATGGCTTAGTCTAACGAGTGCTTCTCGTAAAAGTGATTGTTCTTTGGGTGTTGCCAACAAGCCTTGGACTTCACAAATACCCAATAACCAATGAAGGGCTGTTTCAATGGCTTGGGGTGAATTCACATCAACACGCGCAAGCGGATTAAATTCACTGTCATGGTTCATGACATCATAATAATCGCCGCCGAGCGCTTTAATGGTTTGTCGGTTAGAATAATCTTTATCAAGTACAATGATACGTGAGCCTTCATAACGCCTGTGGGCGGCCATCAGCGTTGCCACCAGGGTGGTTTTACCTTTACCGGTTGGCCCCAAGATTAAACTATGCCCAACATCTTGCACATGTAGGTTTAACCAAAAGGGACGACTACCACGCGTGGCCGTCAACAGCAGCGCAGGTGACTTGTCAGGATAAAGCGGACACGGTGCATATGACTCACCTTGATAAACGCTGCTCGTTGGCAGTGCACAACTCATAAAATCCGTATCGATGAGTTGTTTTCTGACATTGTAACCCCCGTGACAAGGCAGAGAACCCAAATAGCTTTCAGTCGCATTGGCATATTCAAGGCGCACTTTAAAATTTAAGCTTTGAATGGCAGATTTCATGTCATGGGCAGTACGCGCCAACATCTTTTTATCGGGATGCATCAAGATAAGATTGCTAAGATAAAATCCATAATGCATGAGACCGGCTGAGGTCTCGGTTTGTGCGTCACGCAAACTTTCTGCCATGCGCTCTGCATCTTGGTCAAGTTTGACTTGCATTTGCAGTGATTCTCGAATGACACCCATAATACCGATGGCTTTGGATGACCAGGCGCGTTCGGTTCGTTTCAGATAACTTTTACAAGTCGATGCATCTAAACAAATGATGCGTGTTGCCCAACGATAACAGACCGGGAAAAAGCTAAGCATTTCTAAAAGACAGGGATACTGGTGTGCGGGAAAATCATAGATATTTAATACAACAATATAATTCTCTGCAATCTTTGGATGAAAGCCACCCATAAAGTCTTGGCTTAGATAGGCATCGATAAAAGTACCAAGTCTTGGTGCACGCAATGTCACATCGTCACCGGTAATGCATTGATAGAGATACGTCATGAGTTCATCCTTATTCAATGCATGGACGTTCGCCGAGCGTTGGTGTAGATAATCAAGGGTCTCGGCAAGAATTTGTTTAAAGTGCTTAAGACACTCATCATGGCCAAGGCTCACCTCATCTGAATCAATCGCAAATTGTTTAAACTTGGACGTGACTTTGTCTGAGGGCTTATACGTAATTGACAGATAATAGCGCGTCTTAAAATAACCGCCTTCGCTAAATTGGGCACGGCGTTCATCGTCAATAAGCGCTGAGACCACATCGGGGAACTCTTGGGCTTCATGCTGTGCCTTTAAGGGATGGGTGATGACATTGGTTTCAATCATAAAGCCATCACCAAAGCTATTGATAAAGTTTCGCCATGTCTCGGCGTGATAATCCAGTTCTTCATCGGTTGATGAATCAAGATCGGGTGCCGTATAACTAAAATGTGCCGACAAACTCCCGTCTTTGTGTAATAAGATATTCTCATTCAAAGAAATCAGATAACTTAACAAATCAGCAAAGCCTGTATGCTTGCTTAATCGCTCTATAGCAAGTTTAGTTTTATTTTTAGGGTGTTCTCTAATAAACATAGTGGCTACCATAGTTTTGATAAAGTCATGACTTTACGTGTTGATTGATGGCTCACATGTGCCATCGCCGGGAAAAACGGCTTAAAACTAAAACGGGTCGCACGCTTAAAGACCAAGCCAATTTGCGGATCGTATTTTGAAACCTTGATTAAACACAGATGGATGACGGCAAAAAGCATGACACCAATAAAAACTGCCGGCATCTTTAAGCGCGTTGCGGCAATCAAGGGAAAGCAGAGTGTTGCATTGAGCAGTAACAAGCGCTTCTCAACGCCTGCAATGAGTAAAGGTCTAAGCGTTGCTTTATTGATCGGTTTAATCGTGCCTCGCATAATCACCTCTTAATGTTTTCTCTTAATGCTTCATACTTATTTAAATCACCGCACCTGAAAAACCATAAAAGCTTGTGACAATCTGTGTGGCAAAGAAAATCACCGAAAAGGCAATCGAGACTTGCACAAATTTTTTAGCGCCACCTTGTAAATCGGCAAAGGCAAGTGTCAACATTGAGACAGTAATCGCTAGAATACTCATCGAATAGGCAACAGGTCCCGTGATCGATTGCGTCATTTTATTTAAGATGACTTCCCACGGCTCAATGCCCATCTGTGCCGCAAAGCAGCTTGCAGGCAAAACTATGGTGATAAACATGATAAGGGCGTATGGCACTTTTTTGACGGTTCTCATCAAACCTGTCCTTCTAATTGTAATGATTAGCTGCCATTAGCTTACGGGGTTTGGGGAAAGGTGTAATTACCAAAATCAGTAATGCTGACTAGAGAAATTATTATTTGTTGAATCAGTCCCAATACGACTTGCCCTTTGAAGTAGATAGTTAAACTCGAAACTAATTTACGCTAATAAGGCGTGAATTTGGTGAGGCAATCATCGCACTATGGTTTTTCTTTGTACAGGGGAGACGGTGTTTGATACGACAAGATGTGCTATATGTGTGAGAATTTCAGGTGGCAGCGTTGACAAATATGTATTGCCTTTATTTGCGACGTTGACTAAGTTTGTAACCGATTGCTTTTTTTCCTTGTAATGGCTATCATATGCCATATAAGTTAAAGCATCACCAAATACTTTAACCAATTTGTAAGGTTTAATGTCATCGATATTCAGTGTTTCACTGTCGCTATGGTTTATATTTTTGAGCTCTGTTTGCAAAGGCAACAATATTCTTATTGCAATTTGGTAACGCTTGTCGTTTGTATTGATGGTGGCGGTAAAAAAATTATACGCACGACTCCATATTGACCGTAGAATATAACTGCGCCAGTTTATGTAGATAATTTTCTGGCGTGAAGTTGTCTTTTATACTCTCGTCTATCTCCTGTAAGCACCCTATGAGCCTTGTATAATTTAAGTGTTTCAATATTTGATAAATGATAAAAACCTGGTGGGCATACTCACTATTTTCACTATTAATATCAAGTCCTAAACGTTTGGCTCTTAACAAACAATCTATATAGGGCTTTGGTTTTTGTCGTGTCTTTTCAAGAACACCATTAAAAAAATACGTAATGCTTTTCACGTGGTGAACTGGAATTTTATCAATCCCAAGATTATTAATGTGTCGCTCAAACCACAACTGAGCTTGCTTATCATCTTGTTCGGCTCCACGTCTCAGATCATATGCATACATATCACCTAAATTGTATTGCGCCCCCGCATGCCCTTGTTCGGCGGCTTTGCGGTACCAGGAAAGCGCTTGCTTGTCATCTAGTTCGACGCCGCGTCCTTGACGATACATCCAACCTAAACTGTATTGCGCAATTGTATGCCCTTGTTCGGCGGCTTTGCGGTACCAGGAAACCGCTTGCTCATCATCTTGTTCGACGCCGCGTCCTTGACGATACATCCACCCTAAATTGTATTGCGCAATTGTATGCCCTTGTTCGGCGGCTTTGCGGTACCAGGAAACCGCTTGCTCATCATCTTGTTCGACCCCATGTCCTTGTGCATACATCATACCTAAAATGACCTGCGCCCCCGCATGCCCTTTGTTTGCAGCTGTCTTAATATAATTCAAAGCTACTTGTTTATTAGGGTTACTTAAGCCAATACCGCTTAAGGCTTGTAATCCGTGCCAAAAACACTCTGAAGCTGACAGGGATGATAGTTCAGTCAAGTTATTTGGTTCATGAGCAACGTTATAGGGGTTCGCCGTTTGTTTTGAACCGAATAATCGCCCGATTGCAGTGTTATGCCCAGTCAATTCAACGACACGAAAATAAGCCTGAAACGTTTTTAAATATTCGCCACGCTCTGATAAGGCTTCACCGTATTTAATTAACAAAGATGCCAGCTGTGCTTTAATACGATAACGTGAAAACTCATCTGGCTCATGAGTAAGTTGCTTTTCAAGGGCGGTGATTTTTGCTTGGATTGCGATGAGTGACTCACTCGGTGAAGTCTTTGCGCGCTTTAATTCAGGCTGTTTAAACATAGAATGCGTTCCTTTGAAGAAGTGTCTTGTCAATCTAATTATTATATAATGTATTCTGTCTGGCGACGTTGTCAGTACAGGTCAATATAGTTGTTACTTTAGGACAAGTCGTGATGATTAAAAGTTGGAGTGTTTACACCAAGCGACTAAGTTCATTTATTCACTGATTTGCTGACTGCTTGTTAAGATTGCTAATGTGTAATCCTTGAGGGCTTATTGTGACTCATTGCTAAAGTCTCGAAAATGAAATTGTTTATTTATAGAATCAAACCCAATAACCTCAACAATTTCGGTGACACATCGCTTCTGCGCTAAATCATTACGCGCCTCAATGTGCACGATAATATCCAAGGCCTCGGCAGCCAATGCATACGGCGGCTCAACCACCGCTTCACAACATAAATCTAAAACCCTCTGCACGGCGGCTTTGGCGGAATTTGCGTGAATGGTTGAAAACCCCGACCCGGTACCGGTATTCCAGGCCTTTAACATATCAAGCGCACTGGCGTCACGGACTTCACCGACAATGATTGAATCAGGTGAGGCACGCATGCTGACCCACAACAAGGTGTTGGTATTGATAGTTGCAGTCGTTAACATGGCCTTGGTATTTAAGAGACTGCATTGCAATTCTGGGACTTGCTCAATCATGACGACGCGATGCCCTAAAGACACATGTTTTGTAAGCTCTGCGAGTAACGCATTAGTAAAAGTGGTTTTACCAGAGCCCGGGCTGCCGCTGACTAAAATATTACGTCTGTCACGGATGGCTTGGCGTAGGATTTCGGCATATTCCAAAGATAAGATTTTCGCTTCAATATAATCCTCAAAATGAAACACTACTTTGGCACGCTTTCGGATATTAAATGAGACACTCGATGTTACCGGTGGGATGGTGATATTAATACGTTCACCTTGAAATGGCAGCACGGCATCTAAGATAGGTGATTCGTGGTTTAAAAAGCATTGCTCATAGTGAGACAATGCATTGACGAACAAACGGGCATCAGTTTCTTTCATATCCGCAATGAATACAAAGCCTTCACCTTTTTTATGAAACCAAAGTTTATTATCGGGGTTTAGGATAATCTCTAACACATCATCATCTTGCAATCCTTGCTGGATGTGACCCCCAAGTTTTTCCCAAAGATAAGCTTTTGTCCATGGTTTGCCTTTGATAAATGATTTGTTACATCTCAAGTGCTGAAAAAGAGCCGGTGATATCTGCCGATGGGCTGTGCTGTGATACGCCTTGGGTCATGCCCAGTCGTCTTTGAAGCGCAATAACCTCTTTGCGTAATTCTTTGTTTTCATCGACACAAGCGTGTAATTGACTTTGCAGACTATAGACTTCGCGTTGGCTTTTACTTAAGGCCAAGCCCAAGCGTTCAATTTCAGCGTTTTCATCTTCAAGCAACAGTGACATTTCAGAATCCGTATCCATATCACTTTGACTTTGTAGTGCTAACGGATGAAACAAAACCATCTCGGCGCCAATACCATCAAGCTCAAATACGCAATCATTCACAACACGCAAAATATTGCGCTTTAATTTGGAACGCCCGGTTTTAAATATCCACCAACCGGTACGGATATGGTGTAAGGCATCCCGGATGTCTGATTTGATTTGCTCAATGCCAGCTGAATCTTCACTGATAATCATTTTAATTTGATTAATTAAATCCGCGCGATCGGCAGGTATCTTTTTACGCTCTGCTTTATATTTAGCGATCGCCATAAAGACGGCGCTTCGAAGCGCGATCAAGACACCCTCATTAGTTAATTCATCTTTTTTATGAAACGTCTGCATCTCTAACATAATTGACTCCTAAATCTGCAAGGCTTGATAAACATCCTCATCGCAGGGTAAAAAGGCATTATTGATCTGTGGTACGGCAAAAAGCCCGTGGCGTTTGATACTCTCTGGGAGACTTGCTTGGCAACGATGAAGTTGTTGCTGATGCGCAATCACTCTAGGCAAAGCCTCGGTAGACATGTCTATGACGGTTTGTTTGGCGCACGCCCAAAACTCTAAGGCCGATTTGATGTCAGAGGTTTTGTCAGAGAGCCCGACGGTCTGATATTCAGAACTGTTCTGTGGCAAGTCTAATTCTGTTAATGACGCTTTGTTTTCTTCAACCATCCGCTCAACCAACATCGCCGCGATTTCATGTGAGGCTTGGCTCTCAAAACCTCGTTCACTCATGAGTGCAAAGATATGTTGTGGCAATTTAGCCACATCTTCCTCTGCCTGACGCCTGATATGCTCTGCCAAGATTAATTGATAATGCGCACGACAGACACGTTCAAAGGCATCGGCTGATAAATTGTGTTTGTGATAACGTTGATAATGGTTAACCACCAGCTTGATGAGCTTGGCATCATCAGGGCTTGCAAAATATTGGGCAAGGATTTGTAATGAGAGGACATAACGCTTGGTGTTTGGACTGGCCAGGTTCAAAATACATTGCTCCAGGCAAAATTTAACTTCACGTTCAGCGAAACGTGCCAGTCTTTCACGCATGGCATCATCAGCAAAGGTTATTAAGAACTTAATGGCGCGGTCACGGGTACGCGCATGCTGATTGTCCGCCGCTTGATAGACTGTGTCGTAAGTCTCTTGCAGTAATGTAAAGCACATGTTACTCGCCGCTTGACATTCGGGTTGTAAGATAAAGGCGTGCTTGGTATCGGGTTGTGAATGTAAACTTTCAAAATAATCATATAAGGGATTTAAATGACCATCGCCTTGCAATTTGCCTTGGGCGATTTCTTCAAGTAACCCCATGCTGGGTGTTACATGGGCAAGTTGGTTGCGATATTTGTGACAAGCCTCATTGAAACGAACAGTTAAGGGATGAGTTGGGCTTAACGCCAGCGCCTTAATTGCTTGGGTGATTTGCTCGCGAAAGCGATCAAGACTGAGCTTATGATGAAGAAAATAGCGTTCGGCTTTTAGCGCTTCATCTGGATGGTTGGTAATGAGTGCTTCAAAGAGTGAGACTTGTTTTTCAATAAGTTTGATTTGATAAGACTTCACCTTTGCCTGCCAAAAACCTAGCGCACGGTTTTGTTTGCGATAAAAAATCTTACCAAGGCCTGTGACTTTTAAATTGTTAGCTTTGCTATGTTCATCTGCTAAGAAGTGTTGCGCTTCAATGAATTGATTTAGCAAGTCCATGTCCAAGTGGCCATCTTTGAAGATAGCTTTAGGTTGGATACTTAATTGCATTTGTAATTTTGATAGCGCATAAAAGCGAGCCACTGAAATGTTCAGTGAGACGATGACGCTGTGGAAAGAGCCGATTAAGCAATCCATCAAAGCGGCTTGGTTTAGGTATGGCCGACACAACCGATGTTGGTAGCAGCATGCGGTTGGTTTTGATGCAAGCGTAATTCAAAATCATTCGTATTGCCTAACCACGGCAAACGATAAAGCGCATTCATGTCTTGTTGTGTGCCATGGTTTAAGATGAATTTATGAAAATAACAAAATGCCTCTTGGGAGAGAGCCATAGGCTCTGTCTCAGCAAACGCCTGCCAAGGGAGTTTGACTTCATGCGCAAGCAAAAGCTGTTGCATGCCATAGACAATATCACCCTGTGTCAAATCTTGCCGTAAAGCGGCATATTGCAACCGCGCTAACATATTTTGGCAAAGCAGTTGCTTTTGTTCACGCACAAATTCAGTCAACGCATTCAAGTAGCGTTGCAATTGATAACGCGTGTCTTTATCGATGCGGCGTTGTTTGGCGTGCAATTCAAGCAGTGCAAAGGCACGATAGTTTTCAATGGCCGGCAAGGCCTTGGTCGCGAGCATTATCAAGGCACGGGTGCTAAATTCAGCATGGGATTCCATCTCTCGCCATTGAAGCGCAAGACCTGGTTGATTCAAATCATGCCAGGTACTGTCTTTAGCAAGCTTTGCCTTGAGTTCAACACGTCTTTCAAATTCACTTTTTTCGCGTTTTGTTTTGAGTAAGCCTTGAAGGCATTCTTTTATCGAGCGAAAACTTGAATCTTCAGCATCTAGCAGGTCTCGATATTTTTGATAATTTGTTTCAGACCAATAAACTAAGGCGACATATTGAAAATAATTAAGCGCTAATTGCAAAAGCTTAAGGTTTTTGTCATTGATGCAACGCAAGCGTTTATCACGTTTACCTTGGTAGCTTGAAATGATATGAGTTGTTTTATACGACATCAATACCACCCTCAATGTTCATTCAAGTAACGCAACCGCACTTCAATGGATTGCACCAAGTGATTGATTTGCTCAATCACTTCTTTGACGACCAAGTGTTGTGATGAGGTGGGTCTTTCGATCCCAAGAGTCGCGAGATATTCGTCAGCAAGTGAATTGACATCGGTAGTGTTCATGGCAGCGTCCTTATAATTTTTATCTGCCATTAGCTTACGGGGTTGTGAGAAACATGTAATTACTAGAATTAGTAATGTTCGTTATGAAAAAATAGCAATGCTCTCTAAATTCAAATTATCTAACCAATTCTCCAATGTCTGGCATCAGTGCAATAAACACCGCATGCAATAAATTATTAGCATTCAACTTTTCTTTGATGTTACGAATGTAAATTAAAACCGTGTGATAACTCTTGTGGAGAATATTTGCGACTTGGTCACGGCTATAGCCTTGGGCAAGAAACAGCAGACACGCGGCCTCGCGTTCAGTCAGGCGATTGTCGGCGAACATATCGCTGCGGATTAGAAGCTTGCGGATCAAGTCTTCAATGCCTTTCATTTGCTTACGGCTGGGTTGGGTGATGCCAATGCGTTGAAACACATGTGCAGCACAAACACTGATGTAATCTACTTTCATAAAATCCCCCAGAGTAGTTATCGTCACAAGTTACAGCGAACCGTTAGTTTTTTATTTTTTCGATAGCGTTTTAAATATTTCAGCAGCAGCGATTCAAGCTTATCTATCTCTGCCTGGCTTGGTTTCATAATGCCAATCGTTTCAAAGATTTCAATGGCAATTAGATTGGTTATGTCAACGTGATATCCTTTCATGCCGGTTCTCCTTGCGTTGATACACTGCTTGTTTGCTGTTTTAACTTATCCAAGTTTTGGTAAAGCACTTTGAGCTTGTCATTGTTTTTTGCCAAGAACTGTCGCAACTTGTCGGCATTCGGGCTTGTTGGATCAAAGTCAATCATGCGTTTTAAGCTTTCACAGTCTCCTTGCAGATTGCTTGCCTCAAGCCACAGTTTCTTTGCTTTTGCCTCGGGTGATTCGAGATCATGTCTGGCCTTGTTGGCCTTGGCAAATCCAGCAGGCGTTTGCCAATTGCCGTTCAGGATGCATTTTTTGATGAAGTTTAATTTTTTGCGAAAGTCATCACCAGCGCGTTTAAAACTTTCCTTGTCGAGGATAACAAAGCTAATCTCATCACACATGCGCTTGGGATCTTCAATGGTTCGATGCTGCATGAGGTGTTTGTAAACTAAATGCTTGATGGCGAGTTGTTGTTGCTTTGTGAGTGAAGTTCCAATTTCCATGTCTTGTAGATTTGTAAAATTTTCAGCAGCAGGGTTTTGCGTTGAAGGTATATAACTCCTAGGTTATTTACTGCTGCTTCTCTAGTTAGTTTATTATTAATATTATTATTTATTACTGTCGGATTTTCCGGATCCGGATTTCCCGACGAGGTCGTCGGCTTTTCCGGATTTACTGTATTGCTTTTGCATAGTAAATCCTGAGAACCCGGATTTACTGTTCGACGTTTGACTAGTAAATCCGGGTTTCCCGGATCCGGATTTCCCGACGAGGTCGTCGGCTTTTCCGGATTTACTGTATTGCTTTTGCATAGTAAATCCTGAGAACCCGGATTTACTGTTCGACGTTTGACTAGTAAATCCGGGTTTCCCGGATCCGGATTTCCCGACGGGGTCGTCGGCTTTTCCGGATTTACTGTATTGTCTTTGCATAGTAAATCCTGAGAAACCGGATCTGGTTTTGCCGATCTGCTAATGTGATCTTTGCGCAAAGTTAAACTTTCATAGACATTATATCGATACACAGAACCATTTTTATATGGCACTTTTTTACGTGTGATATAACCTTTGGATATGAGATTGTTTAATGCGTTGTAATGTGCATCTCTACCATCTTTTGAGCGCTTGACGAGATCAGTGATATTGATGTCCCAATTATCAGGCATTGCAAGAATGAGTGTTAGCAATCCTTTTTCACTTAGTGAGAATTCGGGATTATTGATATATCCTTTATCAAGCATGACAAAATTATCCTTTTTTTGGTTGATTCTGAGTATTGGCATAGGACTTATCTTTATGTGTTATTATCACAATTTGGTGTGACATCCATGTACAACGGTGCTAGTATGAAAGGGCTGAGTGCGATTGTCCCAACGCGAGGCGTAGGATATATGCACTAATAGCCGTTAACATACAGATTGTGATAATAACACGTTATGTGATTTATGCAAGTATCTTTATCATTTCTTTTTAGGCGATAAAAAAATGGATATAAAAGGAAAAATCGGCCAACGAATAAAAGAAGCCAGATTAGCTAAAGGCCTAACTGTAAAGCAGTTAGCAGAAAAGACGCGTACACTTAAAGCAACCCGCATAGGCAATTGGGAGCAAGGCACAAGGTCACCAGGCCCAATTGAAACTATGCAGTTATCAAATGTCTTAGGCGTATCACCTGCTTATTTGCTTTGTCTCTCAGATGAGAAACAAAAGGCATCAGACTTAACCTATACAGTACCACTTTATGAATTAGATTTGATTCAATCTCTAAAATCACTAGAGAAGTTAAATCCAATAGAATATCTTTCCTTGAATGAATCATCTGCTAAGCGGTTAAGCTCGGCAGCGTTTGCAATCTCGCTAGTAGACAATAGTATGGAGCCACACTTTTACAAGGATGACATCGTAATTATTGACCCTGAACGCATGCCAACTCCTGGAGATTACATACTTGCAATTGTGAAAGAAAATGCCAAAAAAAATCAGCTTTTTAGAAAGTACCGTGAGATTGATGCTAAAAAGACAAAGGCTACCCCTTATGAATTGATTGCGCTCAATGAGGATTGGGCATCAATTCGAATTACGGATCCAAAGACATGCCAAATTCTAGGAAGTCTCATTGAACTTCGTCGGACTTTTGCTTGAGATGTATTTCTGTCACAGCGAAAAGATCGTAAAGCGCTCTTTTCTGTTTAGCGGATAATTCCTTAATACCAAGATAAACATTGATAAGTTCACTATCATTCATGTCAATTGCCGCGGCAACTGTTCTCTTATCACATTGATTACACCAACAGATCAGATCGATTAACTGCCTATCGAAGAAACGACCTATAAATTTACTTTTCATCAGACCACCCTTGAATAAACTTTGATTCATTAAAGTTTATATTACCTGCATAAAATCTTAGGATCTTACTCATCGTACGAGGTCTAATATTAGCCGGCTTACCTTTGATAATACCGTTCAGACCCGCTTGAGATATCCCAATTAAGTCAGCAAGTTTCTGTTTTGAATATTGATTAGTGGCTAAAAGCTCTTGAATTAAATCACGAGCCAAACGCGTTCCGTGTGTCATGGCTGAATTCCTTTTCATAATTTACAATGTTTAGCTAGATAAAAAGCTCATTTACTTTTAGTACTAACCTTCCTACTACCACCACGGCCGCCACTGATGATCGTCATGTCAGCAGCTTGCGCATGGCGTTGCTGAAGGTTGATGAGATAGGCTCTGATAAAGATACGTTCGCTGATAGTCGTATACTTAAAGCTAGTTTGCTGAATGATATCCATTACTAATCTCCTGTCGGTGCTCTCTGTTCTGACGAGTGATTAGCGATGCCAGGTCTGTTATCGATTCTTGTGATATTCGTACTGGGAATACTTTGCTAATTACTCATGTGAGCTAATAACTCTTGGCAATCTAGTGGATATATACTATATTTACCTTAGATACCATTAAACCAAATATTGGTTACTAAATGCAATGGTCAAAATCTGACAGGGGCGTAAGATATTGCTTACAAAACTATAAAACATAAGTAAATCATATGGTTACTGAATCAAACAAAGGCAGAAGCCAACGACAAAGAGCAATGCGAGTTATGGGTATACGAAAAAGCCTAGGCTTGTCTCGTAAAGAATTCACCAAGAACTTCGGTATCGCACTTGGTACTCTACAGCATTGGGAGCGACCCGATGACCAAAGCGGCTTAACAGAGAAAGGTGCCGAAAAGCTGGTAAAGGTTTTGCTGAATGCCGGCGTGCAAGTAAGTGCTGATTGGTTGTTATACGGCGCTGGCGCTGAACCAATGATCCCAGAAGATAAAAGCCACAAAAATATTATCCAACCTAAGAGCAAAACCAAGACTGATACGGAACAGAAGAAGTCTGTTGATACGACAAGTACAATAGAACAAGAATTGCAGTACTTCCATCAACTGCATGATGAAGTCGTTAGCCTAAAGGTGCCTGATGATGGTATGGAACCAGCGTTGCTTGAGGGTGATTATGTTGCGGGGATTAGGCTATACAAAGATGACATTAAATATGCGGTTGGCAAAGATTGTATTGTCATGACCGAAGACGGTGAGTTGGCTGCGAGGCGCTTGGTGGCAAGTGATATTCCAGGTTTGTATGATCTACAATGTCGTAATTTTGATTCAAAGGTGAAACCACTGGTTATTTATAATGTTGAGTTAGTTTTTGCGGCTCCGATTGTTTGGGTTAGGCGTGGTTGACTGGATTGACTCTAACCTTCTTGCCAAAATACCTTTTTATATTAAATATAATACATTCCCTATTTTTATGTAACTCATTGTATGTATCTAAATTTTTTTGAATAATATCAATGTACCTAGATATAGCTTGTCCATTAACTATTAATTTTTTTCTTCGTTGGATACTATTCTCTCCGAAAAATCTATTTCCTTCTAGTTGTTTACTAGTTGTGAGCTCGAAATTACTACGTAGGTCAAGCCAGGTTTTTACATCACTAGTATGGCTTACAAGTATATCAGCGAATCGCTTCAGATGGAGATATGTATCTACAAGAGCTGTTCTATATTCAACATCACCTATAGAACCAATGAGATGTGAATGATTATCAAATATGGAAAAATAGTCTTGATTTATATCTGTCATATAAAAAAGAGGTTCATCATATTTTAATTTTTTTAAAAAACTACTTAAATCATAAATCATATCCCATAATGAATTTGCTTGAGCATTCAATGCATTAAGGATTTTTTTATTGTTACGTCTATGGATGCAGCATTTGATAATTTCAGAAAGTATAACGCCTAGTAAAACGAAACTACCACCAATAAGAGCACCAATAAACGCAATAATGAATTCTTTAGAGGTAATAATTTCATTATAACTTTCGATCATGAGACTCTCGTTTCTATTTTAATAATGTATTGGGTATATTTCAAAATTTGATTAAGCAAATAATTACAATGTCGTGTACTCCCAGCTAAATCTGGAAATCAAATAAACTCAAACGGATCCTGTTTCGCCAAAAACTCTGCATAGCTTGTAATACTATCTGTATCAATGCCGTACTTCTTCACATCTTCAACAACTGAATAATAAATCTTAGCACCATCTATCTGTGTAGCAGGGACTAAATAGCTCCCCAATCTTTAGGCTCAATCTTCGCAATATCTTGGCCATAAAAGAATGGAAAGGCTTTTCGCTCTTTTAATAGCTTTAAGACATCCCCATCGGGCTTCTTATCTGATTTCATAGCCATTTGATAATAGGCTTCTATATCATCATCATGTAGAACTGCTAATATTGCTGCATTGCCATTTTTATCAAAAAGGGCAAAGCTGCCGAATTCTTCAATTAAGTAACTTTCGCAATAGTTATGCTCTGAGACAAATTTATCAAAGAAAGCAATAAATTCTTTATTAGGTAGTATCCTTCGCAATCGCTCGTTTTGTTCGGCAATCTTCTCAACATCACGTTTAAAGTAGACATGTCTAGCTCGTTCAATGAGTCTGGCAATATTTCCTATCGCATCTTCATCATGTTTACTGACAAAGACATCAAATGTCTCTTCATTAAGCTTATCAATGGCGTCTCCAT
>CAVVHY010000013.1:0-11534 GCA_963748135.1 uncultured Gammaproteobacteria bacterium
AATTCTATATGTTGAAATATGTAGCCATTAGATCATACACGAGAGGTATCTGTTCGATTTTCTAGGGTATGCTTTGCCAACTTATAATTTTTTTTGAATCAAAAAAGTAGAGCTTCTTGTTATTAAAATATTCACGTGTTTTACTAATTAGCTTTGAATCTTTGCCATAAACACCTACGTACACAGGATCTAATTCGCTTTTTTTTATTGCATTTACAACGTGTTTATCAGACTTCATATTTAATGATGAGCCAAAGATAAAAAGAGAACCAGTTGCTTTCATAAGCTGCTTAAATGAGTGTCGTAGATAAGGTGTTTCCTTAATTTTTTTAACCTTTTGCTTAGATTTCCCTTCTAATACCATTAGTGGATAAGTCCCTTTTTTAATTCTTTGTTCGATTTGTGTGTGCAAACTGTTAGTTGTGTCCCATTTGACTTTATAAAGTTCTAAATTTCGTCTTCATATAAGTGGATTGCTCCATGAAGATAAAAAACATCTTGGGGGTTAGAAGTAGACCAAACAAGGTTGTTCATTTGTTCGCTTGCTTTTTTGCCGAAGCCGTCACGGATAGGTATCGAGGCTGCAAACCCTTTTTTCTCAAGTTCCATTTTATTCATTATTGTCCAGTACAACAGGAGGTCATAGTTTAACGTAAAAATTTTTGAGAAATTTTCAAAAAATCCAATTGCATCAGTGTAAGTAGCTAATTCAATTTTATTTTGAAACCTTGGGTGAACATGCAAAATACTCTTTGCAAAAATATTCCCAACCTTTTTAAAATCTTTTTGAATAGAATTTTTTAATTTACCTTTTTTATAATGGGACATGACTATATTTGCAACTTCTAAATGTGCTAATACTTTTTCAAAATCTTCTGTTTCAAGATCATTAAACAGACCGCATAGTTCAGTTGATAGCCTGTCGTTTTCAGGTAGTTCGTCTCTTGCAACTTCATATAATCTTTTATATGAAAAGCTTTTGCATAGGCTAATGCTGAAACCATTACCTAATAAAATAATTCGATTCGATTTTTCGGTTTGATCAATAGCTTCTTGAAAAGATATCATTTCAAAGCACCATAATTTTAGATAGTTATGGTGATAAGTATAGCTCACAAATATCGTGTTAATATGAATCATTATCAATTTGGTATACAAAATATTATTTAATTAATTCACCAATATCAGGCATCAAGGCAATAAACACCGCATGCAAAAGATTATTGGCATTCAGCTTTTCTTTGATGTTACGAATGTAAATCAAAACTGTGTGATAACTCTTGTGGAGAATATTTGCGACTTGGTCACGGCTATAGCCTTGGGCGAGAAGCAATAGACAAGCAGCCTCTCGCTCGGTGAGGCGATTGTCGGCAAACATGTCGCTGCGGATTAGAAGCTTGCGGATCAAGTCTTCCACGCCTTTCATTTGCTTACGGCTGGGCTGGGTGATGCCGATGCGTTGAAACACATGTGCGGCACAAACACTGATGTAATCCACTTTCATAATTTCCCCCAAAATATTTATCGCCGTTAGTTACAGCGAACCGTTAGTTTTTTATTTTTTCGATAGCGTTTTAAATATTTCAGCAGCAGCATTTCAAGTTTATCTATCTCTGCTTGGCTTGGTTTCATAATGCCAATCGTTTCAAAGATTTCGATGGCGGTCAGATTGGTTATGTCAACGTAATGTCCTTTCATGCTGGTTCTCCTTGTGTTGAAATGCGAGCTGTTTGCTGTTTTAACTTATCCAAGTTTTGGTAAAGCACTTTGAGCTTGTCATTGTTTTTTGCCAAGAACTGTCGCAGCTTGTCTGCATTCGGGCTTGTTGGATCAAAGGCAATCATGCGTTTTAAGCTTTCGCAGTCATTATGCAAATGATTTACTTCAAGCCAGAGTTCCTTTGCTTTCATCTCTGGTGACTCAAGGCCATACTTGGCCTTGTTGGCCTTGACAAAGCCAGCTGGCGTTTGCCAATTGCCGTTCAGGATGCATTTTTTGATGAAGTTTAATTTTTTGCGAAAGTCATCACCAGCGCGTTTAAAACTTTCCTTGTCGAGGATAACAAAGCTAATCTCATCACACATGCGCTTGGGATCTTCAATGGTTCGATGCTGCATGAGGTGTTTGTAAACCAAATGCTTGATGGCAAGTTGTTGTTGCTTTGTGAGTGAAGAGCCGATTTCCATGTCTTGTAGATTTGTAAAATTTTCAGCAGCAGCATTTTGCGATGAAGGTATATAACTACCTAGGTTATTTACTGCTGCTTCTCTAGTTAGTTTTTTAGTTATATTATTATTTAGTAGTGTCGGATTTTCCGGATCCGGATTTCCCGACGAGGTCGTCGGTTTTTCCGGATTTACTGTATTGCTTTTGCATAGTAAATCCTGAGATCCCGGATTTACTGTTCGAGGTTTGACTAGTAAATCCGGATTTTCCGGATCCGGATTTCCCGACGAGGTCGTCGGTTTTTCCGGATTTACTGTATTGCTTTTGCACAGCAAATCCTGAGATCCCGGATTTACTGTTCGAGGTTTGACTAGTAAATCCGGATTTTCCGGATCCGGATTTCCCGACGAGGTCGTCGGCTTTTCCGGATTTACTGTATTGTCTTTGCATAGTAAATCCTGAGATCCCGGATTTACTGTTCGAGGTTTGACTAGTAAATCCGGATTTTCCGGATCCGGATTTCCCGACGGGGTCGTCGGTTTTTCCGGATTTACTGTATTGTCTTTGTATAGTAAATCCTGAGAATCCGGATCTGGTTTTGTCATCGAGCTAATGTGATCTCTGCGCAAAGTTAAACTTTCATAGACATCATATCGATAGACGGAACCATTTTTATAAGGCACTTTTTTGCGAGTGATATAACCTTTGGAGATGAGATTGTTTAAGGCAGTGTAATGCGCGTCTCTACCACCTTTTGATCGCTTAATGAGATCAGTAATAATTATATTCCAATCATCTGGCATTGAGAGAATGAGGGTGAGTAAGCCTTTTTCGTTTAATGAGAGTTCGGGATCTCTGATATATCCTTTATCAAGTACAGCAAAATTATTCTTCTTATGTTTAATTCGAAATATTGGCACCACTTAGTCCTCTTGTTTCTGGGCGCAAGAAGGCATGACATCCTCAAAGGAACCTGCTATATTGGTCGAGAACGTCTATATGTTGTTGAATATAAACGGTTCGTTATGGAGTAGAAGGGTTATTTGCCACTCTATGACACGTTTAAAACAACATAATGTTACACGTGGAACAATATTACAACGTAACGTTGTATTTGGCAAGTCTTGAATTTACATTTTGGTTTGAATGGTTGATAGCTATGAATATAAAAGAAAAAATTGGCCAGCGAATTACTGCTGCCAGACAAAAAACAGGCTTAACCATAAAAGATTTAGCTGCCAAGACCCAAGATTTACAGGCGGCACGGATCAGTAATTGGGAGCGGGGGACACGGTCACCCGGACCAATTGAGGCTTTGCAATTGGCTAAGGTCTTGGATGTCTCCGCTGCTTATCTACTTGGTTTGGTCGATGATGAGAAACAGGCATCACCCGATTTGATCCCGCTTGTCGATTTGAAAGATAATCTGGATATCAAAAAACTAACTGGTTCTGTCCGTGATGTGATGCAGTTCGACCACTTGATGGTTGATGAATATCTTGCTACTAAGATTGATGCCCGCGCATTTGCGATCCGTATTGCCGATGACAGTATGATCCCTGAGTTTGAACCAGGGGACATCATTGTTATTGATCCTGATAAACAACCCAAACCTGGCAAACATGTGTTAGCCAAGATTGATGATGAACTTATCTTTAGGAAATATCGCGAACTTGAAGATTTAGGTAAGTCTAAGAGTTTTGAATTAATCCCTGTTAATGATTATTGGCCTGTCATCAAGATTACTGAGCCTAAAAAGGCAAAGTTGATTGGGACTATGGTGGAACATCGTCGGTTTCGCTGATTGGGTGTAATGAACTTAAAATATAGAGGTTAATAAGTTTTTCAGCCTCTGCATTATTAGGGATAGCTTCGTTGTGATAAAACGTTTTTAGTCGAGGCTCTGGAATTTCCAGTGCGATGGCAATTTCGGCAAGCGTATATAGTTGGCAAAGTTTTTCAAGCAAATGTTGGTAACCATCCACTAACGTAATAATCCGTTTCTTAAAACTATCCATAAGTAAAGCCTCGTTTTGAGCATATTTGAATTACTTACGTTTAATCGGTACTTGGATCATGGTTGTGTAAGTAATTAATAATCTTTATCTCCTGCTGCTCAAGCTTTTTCCTAAGAAAGGTCGCGTATTCAATTGCCTTTTCGAGGTCTTCACTGGTATTTATCGTATCATCTCCATTGTTGTCGTTGGTTAACAAATCCATTTGTTAATCTCCTGTAAAATCTATCATTCTATTTGCAAATTAATGTATTTCTCGAAGACTTGATTTGCCATGTTCAAGTGCGGCCAAGAGGCATTGTAACTTGAAGTTTAGAATGGGACTCACATAATTAAGTCGGTTATCACTTGCTAATGCCTCAATAGCTTGGACGGGGCTATTTATCCTAACTGCAATATCAGTAGAGCTAAGGTGATAGCAAGCTTTGAGTTTTGCGACGACGGTGGTAATTGAGTCGAAGGTGTTTGGCGTATTCATGCTTTTGGTCTCCCGGTTAAAAAGTTTAATTAATGGTTATATATTATACTAAAAAAGTATAAATTGCAAGCCTTTTTTATCTCTGCTACACTTAAATTATACTTTCAGGGGATAATTCCATGAGTAGCACCGACCATAAAACAAGTACAAAAGCGGTTGAAAAAGGGCAAAGAATCAAGGAGTTAAGAGAGAAAACCGAGCTTAACCGCAATGCCTTTGCCAGAAAGCATGGTATTCCGATACCGACCTTAAAGCATTGGGAATATGGCTTTGCTACTGGCTTAACGGAAAAAGGGGCACAAAAGTTAGTAGATGCCTTCGCTTCTGAAGGGATAACCACAACCAAAGACTGGCTATTGTATGGTGTATCAACCAAGCAAGAAGAGCCAAGCATAGAAGATTTGCTTGAAGAAGCCCACGATGAATTATTGTTTTTCTATAAGAAATACCCTGATGCAGTTCATACCATTGTCTCTGACGATCGTATGCAACCTATTTTGCGCGCTGGGATGATTATAGCCGGCAGGAAAATCAATATTGAGGATAGAGAAAAGTATTTTTCTAGGTTATGCATTGTCGGCACTTATGATAACAAGGTACTGTTTGGTAGCTTGATGGCGGGTAGTAAGGCTGGGGTATTGCATCTTGGATATAATAATCCTGATTATCGTGGGGAAGAGGTTGATCTTGAGGTTAGCAAGTTACTTTATATTGCGCCTGTTTGTTGGGTTAGAATGGGGTAAAAAGCTCAGAAGATTAGATTATTCAGTAGATTATTTATTATATAGCTTAAGGTTCTCGGCGAGTTTTTCTACCTCACAATAATAATCATTATCATCATATTCTTCTCTCCTTTTTTTAATAAAAGGCTTGAATACTTCATAATATTTTATAATTGAACCGCCAACTAATTCATTAATATCTTTTGGTGAAATGTATTCATTATTGCAGAAATAAGCAATTGTTTCTAAAAAGTCCAAAAGATTAAGAACATGAATGAAATTAGTTGCCTTCTTTTTATCTAGCTCAATTTCAAGTATTTTTTTTGCTATTTTATCAGTTGCAATATTCAAAACAGTTTTAGTGGAGAGTTCCTCTTTATTTTTAATCTCGGACATGGCTTCACAATAGAACTCATGAATTATTTTTCTTGCTTCGACATTTGATTTAGAACCATATCGGTCATCAATTCTTAAAAGAAAATCTGCTTTAGTAGATTTGTTAAGATGCATTAACTGATACCATCCAACACAAATCAGCAAGATGGTTAAGATAATTAATGATGCCGCATGTAGATTTGTGATTTCACTTTTCCTGTCATTAAAAAAATCAAAATGTGAAAGCTCGGCTATAGATAACAAGATTGATAATACAATTAAAAATGCTGTTCCAGATAATATAAGCCATCCAGTTGGTTTATGCTTAAACCAAGAATAAGTTTTGCAACAGTAGCACCAGAATTTGTTGGTTTTATTTTTTTGATTTAGCTTTGACACTATTGAACTCCTTTAAGTTTTAGTTCTCATTTGCTATTAACTTGTTTATATATGCTTTCGTAGTACTTTCTAAAGGATAATATACCATCTTGTTGATTAGAAATTACCATGGAATTATTTATAATAAGATAATAAAAAGAATCGCTCTCTCCCTGAACCTTCATCGCCTCAAAAACATTCTTCCCCATCTCCCACTTGCTCGGGTCATCCAACACACCCGTATCTCCACCGGCATAAACAATTGCCTCATAATTCTCAATCGCCTTTTTTACCTCATCACTAGGTTGCGTATCTTGCATCTCCATTTGATATTTCTGAGCTTTCATATCCTCTTCATTTAACACATGCATTAGCGAAACCTTACCTTCAAAGCTGACCAGCAAAAGACTTTTACCACCATCATAGACATAATGCTCAGAGATATTATATTGCTTACATAACTCGTTAAAATGCTTAGCAAAGCCAGCGTCATAGAGATAAGCATAAGGTGAATATTCAGGTTGCCAGGCTAGCCTTGCGATGACAATATGCAATAAGTCTTTAAAATATTGCTCTTGTAGCTGTATGATTTTCGCATTGAGTTTGGTATTAAAATCAGGTTCATTCTTACTAATAAAACCATCAATAACATCTTCGTTAAATAAATTGACTGCCTCTTCTGCGCCAACAGTTCCTGTCAATAGAATGGTCTTGATTTTATTTGCATGAAGGACGGGTGATAATCGTCTACATAAATCAATGCCATTCATGCTTGGCATGAGTTGATCTACGATCATTACGGATATTCGGTCAAAGCGTTTTGGGTTAAACATTTCTTTATGTAGTTTTGAAATATTTACATTCAGACTATCTTTTTCTGCAAGCTCATCTTCTGATGCCTGTGTTGCTTGTTCAATGGTGGTCTCAATATTATATTCTTTTTCAAAAAACTCACATGCTTTGACTGGGTCGGACATTGTTTTATATACCGCATGTTCTTTATTGAGGCTGAAGACAACATTTTCCAAAAAGCTAACATCGTCATCGATCATGGCAACGGTTGTTGGGAAAAAGACGGGTATAATTTTTATGTCAGCCATTGTTGATTCCTATATTATACATATTCATTATATAAGTAATGCCTCATATTTTAGGTAACTCTATTTTAAATTCAGTGTATTCACCCTCAACTGAGTCACATGTTATATCGCCATTAAAACTTTGGATAATCAATTTACAAAATGCTAACCCTATGCCTGTGCTGCCAGGAGTTCTGGTAAAAAATTGTTGGAATATGTTTGGTAAATCTTGCGCCGGTATTCCTTTGCCAGTGTCTTTGAATACTAAGTAATTTTTATCTTTACCTTTCTTTGTAGAGATAAAGATTTCACCTTTTCCTGCTGCGGTTATGTAATAAAATGAATTGTTTATTAAATTCATAATGACATGCTGCATGAGTAAAGGGTCGCCCCTGAATTCAAAATCTTCATTATCTGAATGAATTAATTTGAAATTATCATGCTTTTGATAACGTCTTATCGCTGAGTAAATACAGTTGTCAATCGATATCGTTTTAAATTGGCTTGAATCAAACCCAAGATTGTTAGTATTCATCAACAGTTTATCAATGATTTGTATCGCTTGATCGGTCTCATGTTGCAAATTGGTAATAACCTTATCCATATGTTTATTATCGTGAGGATTAATATAAGGTATATCAATGCCAGCTTCTTTCGCTGCCCTATATCCTGTTATAAGCTTTTGTAAGTTTATTTCCAATCCGTCAGCACCTGCACGGATAGAACGCAACGGCGTTCTCAACTCATGTGCGATGCTAGTGGCAAGTAGCCTCATAGTTTCAGAACGTTTTTCGATTATCTCTTTTTCAGTTTTTAATTGCTCTGCCTCTTGCTTGGCTGTAACATCAAATGAGATACCAAGAATTCCAACAATATTGCCATCAAGATCTTTTAATGGCACCTTCTGAGTTAGAAAGATTGCTTCTTTTCCATCTGCTAATTTTGAGGGTTCCATCACAGATTGCGGAGTTCCTTTCTCCATAACTTCCAAGTCATGTTCGCGTAGAATGTCAGCTTGATCTTTCCAAGGCATTTCATAGTCAGATTTACCAATCATATCTTCAATGCTGTCAAAACCCGCCGACTTGGCTTGCAAATAGTTACAGCCACGAAAGGTTAAGTTGCGATCTTTCCAATAAACATGGCCTGGCATATTAGCGATAATATTGTCTAATGCCTGTTGAGTCTGTAATTGTTCTTCTTTAAGATTCATCTCAGCGGTTTTTCTCGAAGTAATATCAAATGATATTCCTAGTATGCCAATGGTTTTACCATCATCGTCTTTTAAAGGAATTTTCTGTGACAGGTAAGTTAGCACTTTGCCGCCTTCTTTGAATGAGCTTTCTTCTAATATTTGTCTTTCGCCTGTTGTCATGACATGGATATCATTTTCTCTCAATACACGCGCTTCCTTTTCAGTTGAAAGCTCAAAATCAGTCTTGCCGATAATTTCTTCTGGTGACTTGCGGCCAATGGCGTCGGCCTGTGTCTGGTTGCAACCGAGATAGACGCCACTTTTATCTTTCCAATAGACATTTCCTGGGAGAGATTTGACTAGGTTTTCATAGAATTTTAATTTACGCCTAATTTCATCAAGTTCATTCGATGGCATATTTGACAGCCTCTTGATTGTTTTATGGCACGTGTGGCCGCTAAATTAAGTATAGCAAAACAAGGGGATTAGGCTTGTTGAGGGGGATGAAGGCTAATTTGTGCTAATGCTCTTAGCAGTTAGCTGATGATAGTATTGATAGCCATCATAATAAGGCATATCTAGTGAAGTTACTTGTGCTAATTGATCGGTCAGGGTATTGCAGAAGACGTGACGTAGATAGAATAGACTTTGGTTTTCAAGACAGCAGCCAGCGGCAAGGGCAAGCTCTTTGTTTGCATTTAGCAATGCTTGAGCTATGGTAATACTTGGTAATATATCATTAGCATTATTATCCTGCTTGTCAGAACACATTATGTGTTGGTAAGGATCGTGTCTGAGATACGCTAACCGCTCGCCTGAATATTGAGGATGCATGGCAGTGTTGGCGAGTAATATCTTTTTCAAACCTAACGACATAAAGCGATTCATATAATCAGCTATTGATTCACTCGCTCTGTGATGATCATATATGACATCACCGTACACAACCATGGCCGGCGTGTTATGAAATTTTAAATTATCAAGACGAACTAAACTAAAATCATTGAGTTTTGAGTTTCCCATAAATAGCACGTGTATATAATCTAATGTCGTAGTCGTGGTTTTTCGTTTAATGATAATATATAAAGGTGTTTCTTTAATTATCGCATGCGACAGTATGGCAAAAGTCGCGTCATGACAAGGTAAGACACTTCGATTTTCATCTGATTGCCGCAAGAGTTTTGGCAATATCTCGGCAAGATTGTTAGTTAAAGCTTCGTTTGCGATCTCAAGGATAAAGTCAGAACCTAATTTCGATAAGAGTGTTTGATAATTTTGCACTAATCGCCTTGCTTGGGACTTCGAGATTGATAAGTACTCTTGCAGCATTTTAAAATCAATTGAAATCGGCAATCCATTTTCAGTAATGCAGAAAATCTTTAGCAGATATGAGGTGATAATAAATATGATATCTTCATTAAGATTACACAGGCATTGGTTGCGAGTTAAAAAAGCAGCAATAGATTCTTTTTGATCAAGGTTTTTATCATATTGGCTGCTATTGTTTGCTAAAGTTTCGAAATTGTCTAATGTTGAATCCAAATTAGCCGCAGTTACCTTTAGGCCATAATAGTCTTGCATCAATTTATCTCTGAAGTAAGGATCATTTTCGATACTTTAAACTGATGGTTTGGATCTTATAGGCGCGAATTTGGCAGAGATTTTCACCCACTTGGGCATCGAACAAAGAAAGACGACAATTAATAAATGCCTCGATCGCTTCAACCGCCAGTCTAGTTAAGTGACCGGCAACTGTTAACGCATTAGCCTTTTGCGATTTGTTGATAAGCAAACTGTCCCTGTGCTGTGGTAATAGCATTAGATTGTCAGGTTGCATTAAATAGCCTTGTTATTGGTAGATATTAATCTACCAAATTGATTTGTGAGCTACATATTCAGAGGTGAATAATATATTAACAGCCGCTTAATTACAAGTAACCTGTATGTTGCATGAACAATTGAATCAAGTTTTTGAGCTTTGTTGTTTATGAATACCTTTAATTTCATTTCACAAAAGCTTTAAAAAACATACTGTGTTGCAATAAACAACGAAACGTCGTTATAATTGTCTCTACAACTTACGCTTCCATAGGAGTGAACAATGAAACTAATGACCGTAGATGAATATCTCGCAACACATTACACCCCAGACTCGCGCCCATCGCGGCGTAGTCTCATACAACAAGTGAAACGAGGTGATGTGCCAGGAAAGAAGTTTGGTAAGTATTACTATATCGATGTCGATCAAACATCTTTGCTTTATCATACTAAAAATTTAGAGAGAAGGTATAATCATGCGTACACTCAATCTTAACGAAGCAGCAGCTCTTTTGGGTATGCATAAAGAGACACTGCGTGCTTACGCTGCTGCAAGTATTATACCCGGTTGTAAACCGGGTAGGGCGTGGCGGTTTATCGAGGACGATCTGTTGAATTATATGCGCAGCCAATATAAAACTGAGGCAAAAAGAATTCCAGGGAGTACAGATAAATGGCGTTATTCAAAAGAGGTAACACCTGGTGGATGGACATTTCCCACCAGGGTAGAAGAATACGAAAAAGCACTGGGGCTGCGACAAAATTAGAGGCACAACAATACCACGATAAAGTGAAAGCCGAGTTATGGTCTCAAAGCAGATTGCAGGTTAGCACAGAAAAGACTTGGATTGATGCTGTGTCCCGATGGCTAGCAGAATCACAGCACAAACGCAGCCTAATTAATGATATAAGAAACTTTCAATGGCTGGATCAATTTCTTAGAAATAAAAAATTAATCGATATTAATAAAAGCCTAATTGAATATATAATAAAAACAAAAGAGAATGATGGTGTTGCTCCTGCTACCATAAACCGAATACTTGAACTCATCCGCGCAGTTCTTAACAGGGCAATGAAAGAGTGGGGTTGGATTAATTCTGTTCCTCATATTCGAATGCGACCTATGCATAATAAAAGAGTGCGGTGGATTACTCATGCTGAAGCAAATAGATTGCTAAAAGAAATGCCGTCACATTTACGCGATATGGCAATTTTTACCTTGGCAACAGGATTACGTGAATCCAACGTCACTCAACTAAAATGGAAGCATGTTAATTTAAAGCTCCGACATGCCTACATCCCTGCAGA